>NZ_CP034563.1:687500-1049427 GCF_003970675.1 Flammeovirga pectinis | reverse complement strand
TGCCATTGTCATACCATTACCACAAAGTGGAGCAATTATACCTGCGGCATCTCCTAACATTGGAATTGTATTTTCTGAAATAGATTTTTGAGAGAAATCTACTTTAGCGATACTTAATGGTTTATCCCATACCCTTTCATACTTGAGGTATTTATTTAGAAATGGATTTTCAGAAAGATACTTTTGTTCCATCTCTTCTAGTGAATGTGCCTCTTTTAGGTAACTTCCCTTTGCTAAGAAACACATACAGATAATATCATTTTCTACTTTTGATATTCCACAGTATCCACCAGAAAAATTATGCAATTCTATAATATCAGATGCTAGTTCACCTTTTAAGTGATACTTTACTCCAACAAAGTTCTTTAAGCGTGTATTCGTTAAATTTTCTTCTAGATATTTTCTCCTAAAAAACTTATCTAGGTTTGATCTTTTACCAAAAGCACCAATAACTGCTTTAGCTTTAAAAATAGTGTCTTTTGTTTCTACATCCCAATTTTTCGAAATTTGTTGAACACCTAACACTTTCGTATTCGTAATTACTTTAACCCCTTTCTCTATTGCTTTCTGATAAAGTAGATCATCTAATAAAAAACGACTTATTCCTCTTCCTCCAGAAGTTAAGTTAGCAGTTAAATACTCACCATTTACTGCACTCACTTTCAATTTATCAATTATTGGTAAATGAAGTGAAGCTGTATTTATACCAATTCTAGTAAGAAAACCCCAAGCTTCTTCTGCAACGTATTCTCCACATACTCTATGCATTGGATAACTTTTTTGTTCAATTAACTGAACTTTCCAACCCAATTCTGCTAATTGAATACTTAAAGTTAAGCCGCCTAGGCCACCACCAATTACTATGACATCAAAAGAATTATTCATTTTCTATTATAATTAACCAACGAAAAGCCCACTTCCATTCAATAGAGTAACTCCTAACCATGGCAGCTTCTAAATAATATTCAATTTCTTTAAGAGAAAAACCTCTAGCTACAGACAAACACGCATCGTTTTTTACTAAATATGATTTAGAAAAAAATGTAGTAAGCCATTTAATACTATAATAGGCTAAACTATGTCTGTGAAGATCGTTTATAACACAACCTACAGCAGCATTCCTTTTCATCCAACTAAATAAAAATATCAGATCTTTATCAACTAAGTGGTGGCAAAACAAGTTTGTAATAATGATATCAAATTGATCTCCACCATTAATAATATCTCTATAATCTGAACGAATAAATTTGATAGGTAAACCTTCAACATTTTTACGAGCATAATCAATGCATTCTGTCTTTAGGTCAACTCCTATTAATTCTAATTTATATTTTGATCCAAATCGTTTATAAATCTCTTTTAAAGTATCACCACCTCCAGAACCAATATCAAGAATTCTGTAAACTCGGCTATCGTCTTTTAATAATTTTGATAAACCTTTTAAAACAACTTCATAACCACCCAATAATGAGTTGATAGTATGTAATTCATTTAAATTTTTATATAAATCTGATGCAGGAATATCATCTTTATCCAATAATTCTAATTGGTTGCTCCTTTGTCCTAAATCCATAATTTAAAATTGATTTAATGTCATAGCTTCCATTGTTAATCCAGGTCCAAAACCAGCAGAAAAGATGGGCCCTTTAGTTTTCTTATCTATCAAAGATTTTAACACAAAAAGTACTGTTACAGAAGACATGTTACCATTTTCTTTAAGAATATCGTAAGACGTTTGTAATTCACTTTTATCAACCCCAATAGCTGCAGCAATTGTATTTAATATTTTTACACCTCCGGGATGAAAAGCCCAATTTAACTTATTCCTATCTAAGTTTCTTTCCTCAATTACATCATCAAGTAAGCCTTTAATATCATCTCTTATAATATCAGCAACATAATTACTTAACTTCATTTTAAAGCCAAGAGGAGTTATTTTCCACGCCATTTCAGCTTTACCCGACAAAGCTAATCTTGAATCAAACCCAATAAGTTCAAACTTAGAATTCTTATTTCTCTCTGCTGATAAATGCACTGCGGCGGCACCATCTGCAAATAAAGAATTGGCTAAAATATTATCATCATCAAACTCATTCTGAAAATGAATTGAACATAATTCAACATCTACCAATAGCACTTCAGCGTTCTCATCTGATTTACATATTTGGTCTGCAATTCTTAAACCATGGAATGCAGCATAACAGCCCATAAAATTTACTGCTGTTCTTACTATTTTATTAGATAAACCCAATGCCGAAATAATATCTATCTCTAAACCAGGTGCAGATATTCCTGTACAAGAAACAGTAATAATGTGTGTTATCTTACTTAATTGTTCTTTTGTAATACACTTGTCTATTGCTTCTAATGACAATGGTAATGCTTCTTTTTCAAAAAGATCCATTCTATCTTCTACATTAGGTACTGTTGTGTTAAGGAAATATTTATATAAATCTGGAATTACAGAATGTCTATAATCTATTCCACTATTTTTATATATAATATTCAATAACTTTCGCTGCCTGTGCATACCTTCTCTAGTACTTGACTGCATAAATGCCAATAAATCACTCTGTGAATGTTTATTTTTTGGAGACGAGGTAGCTATATTTTGTATGTATGTCATTATTTATTTTTCTCTTATAACTGAAAAAGATCAGTATGGTTTAAAACCGTAAGGAGTATGTAACAACCATTCATACATAAAGCAGAGGTGTTATTCATTCTCATTAGATTTTTAAAATTTGCCGCACTTCTGTTTTTCAATGTTTTAGCCATCCACAAATTAAACCATACAATTAACGGAAAAAGTGAAATGACAAAAACGTAAAAATGTGCAAATGTTGTTTCTTTAAAATAATAGTAAAGTAGTAAACCAGCTATGGCAAACATGACTGTCCCGAAATAGAAAGTTCCTTTTATACCTAAAAGCATACTCATACTTTTATCTCCACTTTCTGCGTCTTGTTTATGCTGATATATCTGCGATAATGGATAGGCTCCTCCTATCATAAAACTAGAAGCAATTGCAGCATAAGGAAGAAAGCTAGAGAAGAAATGTAGATTCCCTGATTGAACACCCTCAAAAACCATCCAAAAAGTCCAAAACCCTTGAAATATAAATACAGTAAGGAAACCTAAAATCGGGTATTTTTTTAACCTAATCAGTTTAGAACTGTAAGCCCTTGACATTACTATATAGACAAGTAATAAACCTGTAAATACTGTGTTTACTAACAGAAGAGAGGTACATAAACCTATTATATCCAATCCTAATGTCACCCAATACAATTGTTTTGTACTCATTGGTGGCTTTTCTAAACCTCCAATACTTTCAGTGTCCTTATCCATATAACTATTGTATCCATTACTGGCAGGGTATATTAAAACATGTAAAATAAGGAATACCCAAATTGATTTATTAGTGCTAAGTACACTAGTTTGACTTAATGCAAAAAAGTAAATTGGCATCAAATAGATTGAGAATGGAATACGAAGAAGAGTAATTGTATTTTTAAGGTTGCTCATAAATTAGATCAAAAAATTAGCTAGTTTAATACGTTTATTGTTGAAACAAATGATTCACTACTAAGCTAATTTATTTAGTTGAATTAAATACTATTTCAATCAGTAATTTTAATCACCAAAATCCTAGTAGGAAAATCTGTTTCTAATTTGAGTATTTAAAAAAGTATTTATTGATCCATTGTTGGTGGTTTTGATTGATTATTAATAAAGTCTATTTATAAAAACTATTAACGATTTCACATCGAACTATTCTGTATATTGCGACAAATTTTGCATATCTATCAAAAGTTATGAAAGAAGAGGACAAACAAATAGTAAGTAGTAGCGAGGTAGACAAGTGTGTTTCTACCATAAATACATTACTCGACGATATAAATCAGTTTTTTGAATTACCTGAGCAGCAACGTATTGCTTTAATGAAAGCTGCGGGACGTTTAACACGACCAAGCAAAGAAGAATACGAAACTCGTAAAAAGGATAAACGAAAAGCACAAAAACGTAAGGAACAAGAAAGAAACAAGCATGCTCGTAAAGAAACGGGTATTCGTAGTGCTAGAGAAGCACAAGTTTTTGTTGCTCCAAAATTATTGGAATCTCTTGATATACCTAAGGAGATGCCAAAATTGACAAAACCAAGGAACTGCTATGTTTGTAAAGCAGAATATACACAATTGCATCATTTCTATGATCAGATGTGTCCGGATTGTGGTGATTTTAACTACGCAAAACGTTTCCAAGGTGCAGACTTAACTGGTCAAGTAGCTGTAGTAACTGGTTCTAGATTAAAGATTGGTTACCACATTACGTTAATTATGCTTAGGTCGGGTGCAACTGTTGTTGCTACTACCCGATTCCCAGTAGATTCTGCAAATAGATTTGCCAAAGAAGAAGACTTTAAAGAATGGGGTCATCGTCTAAAAATTCATGGATTGGATTTAAGACACATTCCTTCTGTAGAGATTTTCTGTAATTATATAGAACAGAAATACGGTAGATTAGATATTCTGATCAATAATGCTGCACAAACTGTCCGTAGACCTTCAGGTTTCTATGAACACATGATGGCAGGTGAAGAAATGCCGTTTGAAGCATTATCTGCTGATACACAAACGTTACTTTCTGAACATCAGTATTGTCTTAACGAACTGTCTGATTTATCTCAAGGTAGTGAAAGTGCTAAAAACGGAAGATTACCAGTAAAATGGTCTACTTCTGAACCAGGTATTGGTATTAGAGCTTCTGCTAAGTTATCTCAGATTCCTTATAGTTTTGATAATTCAATTGCTACAAAGGAAGTTTTCCCAGAAGGTAAATTAGATGCTGATTTACAGCAAGTTGATTTAAGAACAACAAACTCTTGGAGATTAAGAATTGGTGAGATTGAAACTCCTGAAATGGTAGAAGTTCAGTTGGTAAATTCTATTGCTCCATTTGTATTATGTAACCGTTTAGGTAAACTAATGCAAAAAGATGAGACAGGTAAGAAGCATATTATTAATGTTTCTGCAATGGAAGGTAAATTCCACCGTTTCCATAAAGAAGATAGACACCCACATACAAATATGGCTAAGGCTGCATTAAATATGCTTACGCATACCTCTGCAAGTACTTTGGCAAAAGATGGTATTTACATGAATGCCGTTGATACTGGTTGGGTAACTGATGAAGATCCGGCTCAAATTTCTAAAAAGAAAGAAGAAGAACACGACTTCCAACCTCCTTTAGATATTGTAGATGGTGCTGCTAGAGTTTTAGACCCTCTTATTGACGGAATAAACTCTGGAAAACATTGGTCTGGCAAGTTCTTAAAAGATTACTTCCCTATTGATTGGTAGGTAAAAAAAGGCTTTACACAGAAACGGCTATCTAAATAAATTAGATAGCCGTTTTTGTATATGCAAACACCTTATTAATACTTTGAAAAAGGGTAAAGAATCATAGTATTAATAAGATGTTCCTATTAAATTTCAACAATGAGAAAAATCAAAATGATAATATCTTTTTAATTTTTGTTAATACAAACTTACACCGATTATATCACATATAAACTACCCTTTGGGGTAGTTTATATGATTTTCGATTTCTTTTTGTTAATAACAACGCATAGAATTATTCCACTAATTACTTTACCGATAGTATGAATAAGACTAATTCTTCAAATTCTTATTTTATATTGTAACAAATAGAAAAAACTTTATGATTAGCTTTGAAATAATTAGTGACGAAAAATATAATATACTTTCCTGGAATCCAATCCATAAAATCTTAAAAACGGAATGGAATACACCCATTGATATGGACGAGGAACTTTATAGAACCGTAGTTGTTACTCATTTAGAGACAACAGAGAAATATGCTCCTACTAGAATGCTTGTTGATACTCAGAATGCATATTATAATGTTGTACCTGAAACACAAGATTGGATTAATCAGAAATTTGTTAAGATAGTAGACAAAATTAATCTAGAAAAAATGGCTTGGATTGTATCTGAAGATTTTTTCGCTCAGGTTTCTTTTGATCAAGTTATGGATGATGCCACAGAGGCTGCTCCTTTTAAAATGAAACATTTCACAAATAATGAAGAAGCATTAGAATGGCTTCTTATAGAATGACCTAATAACCACTAACCATGTATTCTCAAAAATTATCAGAAGGTAGTTGTTATTCTATTTTATGGGATAATCAACTAGAAATACTAAAAGTCATTTTTCAGCTTGATAGCCAAATTATCAAAAATGACTTTAAAAAGAATTTTGTTTCACAGATTGAAACAATTGCATCAAAAAAACCTAAAAAAGTAATTATAGATAACAATCAGCAACAACATGAAATTATTCAAGATTTACAGTGGTGGATGAATGTACAATATGCAGAAGTATTCCATAATGCTAAAACTCAAAAGTTAGCATGGATAGTCTCTAACGATTTCTTACAAAAATACCTCCTTTACAACATGATAACCCCAGAACAATTAGAAGGGTTATTAAAAACTCACTATTTTTCTAAAGAATTTGATGCTATTGAATGGCTTAAATTGTAAGTTTATACATGATTTTTAAAGCTATACAATTTGCTGCTGAAAAACACAGCGGACAATTTAGAAAAGGAACGAACATTCCTTATATGTATCATTTAATGAATGTGATGAAACTCTTGTGTGATTTTGATTGTACAGATGAGGTAATCACTGCGGGTATTTTACATGATGTTTTAGAAGATACTGCTACTACAACCGAAGAGTTAGAAAGACATTTTGGTAAAGAGGTTACTTCTATCGTAATAAATGATTCAGAAGCTAATAAATCATTACCTTGGAAAACACGTAAAGAAATTACTATTCAAGAACTTAATACAACTCCTCTTTCTTCTTTGTATGTTGCTTTTGCTGATAAATTCGATAACATTACAGCAATAGATAAAGATTATACTAGTATTGGTGAGCCTTTTTGGAGTAGATTTAATGCACAAAAAAAAGAGCAATTATGGTATTACTCTTCTTTGTATGCAATTTTTTCTAATCGTTTGACTTCAAGAAATAATCAAATAGATATTTGCTTAAATAAAATGAAAGCTATTCTAGAAAGACTTATGCTTTCGTAAAAGTATATTCTTTATTGTAAAGATCTGTTTCATATTTAAAACCAAATATTTGCTGCGATTGTATTAACCACTTTCTCATATCCATTTCAATACTTTGCGTATCTTCTTGTTCACCCTTATCTACAAAATCACTCATTAAAAATTCTACAGAAAAAGTCGCTTTTCCTTGCTCTGCAATCTTGTCTAAAATTAATTTAATTTTTCCGTTCATTCTTTTTTTATATTAGGCTTAAATCAGCAACAAATATGTATTAAATGTTCGAATAATTATATCTCTGATAAGACATGTTTACAATCAATCAAGTTTTTTAAGAATTGAAAATCTAGTTTTAATATAATGGTGAATTTATATTTTGGATAGCGTATTTTTTGAAAATGATTTAATCTATTAAACATCACAAAACAAATAGCTGTTATACAATGTTTTGTGTATTTGTATTCCCAGTCTTGTCGTTACAGTCTACTTTCCTTACAAAGTTTTTTTTAAAACATACTCGAATAGTAACAAAATCAATTTTGCGCTAGAAACTACCAACGAAAAGGTTGTAATACATATATTAATAAATTAAATTCAAATAAATTATAACTCATCAATTATGTTCAAAATACGATTAACTACACTTTTATTACTGTGTTCTCTTTTTTATATAACTAGCTGTAAAAAAGAAGTGAAACAAAAAGAGGTTGTGCAATACAAAGTCACAACAAATAAAATAACAACAGAAACAATTCAATCTACCATAGAACTATTAGGTGATATAAAATCTGAAGGACGACATGATCTATCTTTTTTAGTAGATGGGAAACTGATTGCTGTAAAAGTAAAAGAAGGTCAGACTGTAAAAAAAGGCACTGTAATAGCAAAACTTGATCAAGCTGATTATAGAGAAGCCGTTAAGATTGCAAAAGCAAAATTAGAAGAAGCAAACGATCAACTAGGCAGGTTACAAAAAATGTATGATGCAGGTAGTTTAGCAGAAGCTGATTATAAAAAGATTGTCTACCTACAACAACAAGCTGAGTCTAATTATAAAATTTATAGAAATAAGTTAAAGTACACAACGCTTGTCTCTTCTATTAGTGGTAAAGTAGCTAAAGTTTGGGTTAAAAGTGGTGGTGGAATATCACAAGGCGAACCGGTTGTTAGTATTATCGACAATAATACAGTCTATGCATCTGTTGGTGTACCAGAAAACAAGATCAATAAAATTGATTTGACAAAAGAAGCAAAAATTATTGTTGAAGCTACCTCCGATACGCTTTATGGTGCTGTTAGCAAAGTGTACCCTACTGCTTCTAAAATGACGAGAACATTTCAGTTAGATGTTTTAATTGACAATAAGAAAGATCTCTTTAAAGATGGAATGCTTTGTACTGTTGTAATTAATGTAAACAGCTCAGAGAATATTATTAAAGTTCCTCTAGATCATATTATAAATGATATAGATGGAATGAAATACGTTTTTATCAAAAGAAATGATATTGCAAGAAAGCAACGAGTTTATTTAGGTGATATAGTTGGCAACGACATTATAATAGTAAAAGGACTATTTAATAATGATGAGTTAATTATCAATCCTCCTTTAAAATTGATGGATGGAAATAAAGTCATCTAATAAAAAAACACCCAGAACAGATTTAACCTAAAATATATGTCGATTGTAAAATCAGCCTTAGATAATAAGCAGATTATATTAACAATAACATTCCTAATAGTAATGTACGGGGTCTATTCTTTATTGAATATGCCTCGTAGAGAAGATCCCAAATTTAATATTAGAGAAGGTTTAATTGTGGCTGCATTTCCTGGAGCAAACAGTAGAGATGTAGAAATACAAGTAACATCTAAAATAGAAGATGTACTTTTTAGTTACGAAGAAGTAAATAAAGCTAAAACCTATTCTAACTCTAGAGAAGGTGTTTTATATATAGTTGTAGAATTACAAGACTTTGTTACTAATGCAGACGTCTTTTGGTCGAAACTACAAGATAAATTAGCACTACTTAAGTTAGCAGAACTCCCCTCCGGAGTTATTGGTCCAATTGTTCAATCAGATTTTGGTGATACGATTGCTTTGCTTGTCTCTTTTCAAAGTGATAAACGTGATAGTAGAGAAATTAAGAGTTATATAGACCAACTTGCAGATAGATTAAGGGCTATTCCGTCTTTATCAAAAATTAAAAAACTAGGTAATAAAGAAGAGTGCTATTATATCAATATTGATTACAGAAAACTTAGTCAATATAAAATCTATACACCTCAAATTTACGCTTCTCTCCGATCAGAAAATAGTATAGTACCCAATGGTAACATTAAGTTTGATAATAACAGACTTGGCTTTTTAAGTGGTAATTACTTTAGCACTAAAAAAGATATCGAAAATCAAGTAGTTGCAAAAGGTACAAGTGGTCAGGTAATTCGAGTGAAAGATATTGCTGAAGTAAAAAGAGGGTATACAGAAGAAGATCAGAAAATTAGAGTAAACGGTGTAGAATCTATTTTGATATCTATGGAGATGCAAAATGGTTTTAATATTGTAGATTTTGGTAATGAAGTTGATGATGTAATTTCATCTTTTAAAGAAACAATACCTTCGGATATTAGAATTGACAATGTGGTAAACCAACCAACTAATGTAGACGAAAGTATAAGCGATTTTATTCGAGAATTTTTTATCGCTATTGTTTCTGTTATTGTGGTTATACTTCTCTTATTGCCTTTTAGAGTCGCATTAATTGCCACACTTGCCATACCGGTTACAGTTGCATTTACATTTGGTATATTGGATGGATTAGGCATACAATTACAACAAGTTTCTCTTGCATCACTGATTGTAGTATTGGGTATGTTAGTGGATGATGCCATTGTTATTGCAGATAATTATGTTGAAAAATTGGATGAAGACATGCCTCCTTATGAAGCGGCATGGAGATCTGCAGATGAATTGAAAATACCTGTATTTACTGCAGGTTTAACGATTGCAGGTGCATTTTTACCTTTAATTGCATTATCTGGAGCAGTTGGAGAGTTTATTCATTCATTGCCTATTACAGTAGCGATTGCTATTAATGCATCATATTTAATTGCAATGCTATTAACACCTTACCTTTGCTACACCTTTATTAAGAAGAAATTTGAAAAGAAGGCTGATGGTAAAAAGGATTTATTAGATTATCTACAAGCATTTTTTGACCACGCGATAGATACATCTTTTAAATTTCCTAAAACACTTTTTGTATTTTCAACTTTATCATTTTTAGTAGGCGGAAGTTTGTATTTTCTACTAAAACAAAAGTTATTCCCTGCAGCAGAACGAGATCAATTTGTCATTGAAATCAGAACAAAAGAAGGAGCTTCTTTAGCATATACAGATAGTATTACACTAGCCATAGAACAAAAGATTAAAGGTAATGATAAACTAAAAAGTTACGCGTCTTTTATGGGAACATCCTCCCCTAGATTTTATTATAATTATGCGTCTAAGTTTCCGCAACAAAACTTATCTCAAATTTTAATAAATACAACTTCTGTTGAAGCAACAGATGAATGGGTTGCTGAACTTGAAAATACAATTCCAAAGGCTTTTCCAACTGCATATATTCAAGTGAAAAAAATGCAGCAAGGTACACCTTATGAAGCACCCGTAGAATTAAGGATTAAAGGCAGGGATTTAACAACAATAAAAAAGATTGGTGTTGACATGAAAGCCATCTTAAATGCGTCTCCTTATTCTTATAATATAACCGATGATAATTTTGAAAATCAATTAAGTTTAGATATTAGAGCCAATAAAAACGTAGCCAACCAACTTGGGATTACAGATGCCACAATTATGCGTGAGTTGAGTGCTGCTTATAATGGGCTAAAAGTTGGATCGTTATGGGAAGGCAATACTGCTTTACCAATTATTATGCAAGACGAAAATATTAAAGAGAAAGAGATTAGTGCAATGCGTAATTTTTATATTACAAGTTCAATAACAGGCGCTAGTGTTCCTTTAGTAGAAGTTGCAACAATAAATCCTAGATGGTATCCTTCTAACATTAAACATAGAAATGGTATTAAAACATTAACGGTACAATCTATGACAAAAAGTGATGTGCTGCCTTCAGAAATAATTAATTCTATAAGAGATGCTATTGATAGTTATCAACTACCGGAAGGTTACACTTTAGAACTTGGTGGAGAGGATGAAAGTCAGAGGGAAACCTTTGAAGAGATGAACAAAGTAATTGTGTATTGTGTCTTTATTATTTTCTTAGTTATTTTGATTCAATTTAAAACCTTAAATCAGGTAGCAATTGTTCTTGCAGCAATTCCTTTAAGTGTTTTTGGTGCTTTCTTTGGTCTTTTACTTTCAGGATACCCATTTGGTTTTACAGCCTTTGTTGGGTTAGCTAGTTTAGTGGGTGTATCAGTAAGAAATTCAATAATACTTGTTGATTTTGCAAACGAACTTGTTATCAAAGAAGGTCATACCATTAAAGAAGCAGCTATTGGAGCAGGTAAACGTAGAATTAGACCTATATTCTTAACTACAATGGCGGCTGCAATTGGTGTAACGCCAATGATTATTTCTGGTTCTCCAATGTGGGCACCACTAGCAACAGTTTTGGCAGTGGGTTTAGTATTCTCAATGTTTATGACTTTACTAACGATTCCTGTTCTTTATTGGAAATTTGGGGAGACAGCAGCTTTGAAACAACATATTACAGGTGGTGCAGTACTACTTGCTTTATTTTTATTACCAAATCCTACAAAAGCACAAGATGTTATTACGTTAGATCAATGTGTGGATAAAGCAAAAGAGAATAACCAACAACTTCAGTTAATTACTTTAGAAGCTAAAAAGAAACAAATTGAAGTAGATAAAGTAAATGCTAATTACCTTCCAACAGTAATGTTAGATGGTGGTATATTTTGGTATTATCATACGGAACGTACAACAGATGTAGAAATTTCTATCAATGAGTTACCAGTAATTGGGGGTATCCCTCCTATTGGTTTAGGAACTGAGTTTACGCTGGCAGAAAACAATTCATTTATTGGTGTTGCAAATGTTGGTGTTTATCAGCCTATATCACAATTATTTAAAATTAAATCTGGAAGTGAAGTAAAGCAGATTGATCAGAAATTAGTTTTAAATAAATATTTTGAAGCGGAAAATAAAATTAGAGAAGGTGTTTCAAAATTATATGTTGGTATTGCCATTGAAGAAGCAAAAAAAGAAGCGTATAACAAACAGATTGAGCTTATTACACAAAAATTAGAGAAGGTTCAATCTGGAGTTGATGCAGGAGAAATTTTAGATGTTTATGCCTTAGGACTCAATGCAGATCTTTTAGACCATGAGTCGAAATTAAAACAATCTGAAATTGATGCTGAGAAATACAGGTTACAACTAAATACTTTACTTAATTTTCCGCAGGATTCAATTTGGAATGTAGCCAATGTAACCTATGATTCTCTAGGTGTCGAAAGTCTTATCAACTTAGTACTATATGATTCTACTTTAGTTGCAGAGAATTACAAAGTCAAAGAATCTAACTTGATGATAGAAAAAGCTGAAGCTGGATTAAACTATTATAAGCGTCAGCATATTCCAGATATTTCATTAACGGCTCAAGGGTTTTACTTTGGTAATGTGCCATTGGTTCCTCAAACAAATGTTTTAATTGGTGCTACGCTTAGTTGGCCAATTTTACAATGGGGTAAGAAATCTAAAGATGTAGAAATTTCTAAAATTCAACTACAACAAGCTCAAATACAATTAGACGAAAATGAGCGAGAGGTGAATCAAGAATTAAATACTAAAATTCAGGAATTAAAAAACGCTCTTATAGTACTTAAAACTGCTAAAAAAGCATTAGAATTTAGAAATAGAGAATTGAAAATTAAATCTGATGCGTATACAAATGGAATGCTTAGTTTTAAAGATTTTGCAGATACTCAAGAAAAAAATCTAGATACTAAAACGCTGATTTTAAAAGCTACTTCCAATGTGATTGTGAAAGAATACGAGCTTCGGAATTTATTAAGATTAGAAAGTAATTAAAATAAAAAACGTTAGTGCTTTATTCGAAAACAAGCACTAACGTTTATATAAATTGATTACAAAATTATTGGTAAGAAGCCAATAGATTAATTACTCTTTCTTTCATTGATATACGTACTGATTCTGGCGATATAACAGTAAGATGATCACCAAAAGCAAACAATTGAGTTTCCAATTCTTTATTCGGAATTACATCAATCGAGAAAGTAGTACCCTTTTCTGTATCTTCAAGTTTTTTCTGCGTACCATGAATAGGCTTCGTCTTTACATAATCAGCCCTTACTTTATCAACAAAGAAAGTGATGACTTCAGAGCTTAATTCATTACGTGTAACCCCAATAATATCTTCAAAATAGTCTGTAAAATCAACAAAAGCATTTTGGATATAGATATTATTAAGCACTTCTACTTGTACAATTCTATCTAACGCGATATTTGTAATTGTAGGAAAACGATCATCCTTACCTAATAGAAACCACCTATTATTGTATTGCTTTAGAAAATAAGGACTGATTTCAAAAGTCTTACTTTCATTATCTAAAAAGCCCTTATATACTACTTTAACAACCTTTTGATAATAAATTGCATCAAACAAAATACTTAAGAACTCCAATCCTTTTAGATCCACATTGGAATCAAAACTGATAAACTCCTTTTCTATATCTTTCAATTGGAATGTATGCTCCAATTTTGCTTTCATTTCTCTTACCCACTCAAATTGAGGAAGTCCTTCAAACCTACTTAAAACCATTAATGCAGATCTAAGTTGATTGGCTTCTTTCTCATTAATTGGCTGATTACCGATCGAGAATTTTGTATCATCATAGCGATAATAGGTTTTTCTTCCTTCCCGCTTTTTCTGTAACTCAATACCATAACCATCTTCACTTTCCATAAATTTGATATCATCGAAAATCTGTCTTCGCTGAATACCAGATGTGTTCTCATCTATATTGAAAAGTGATATATTACATTCATCAATTAAATCTTCTATAAAATACTTTCTTCCTGTGTTACGAAAACATCTATCTAAAGTATTATATCTGATTTGAGCGTTTTTATTAATCGGCATACTAATTACTTATTTTATACCTAAAAGTAATAATTCATAATTTAAATGCAGATATTCTGCACTAAAAATTATCACTTCATATTATCTAATTTTTTTTGAATGTTGAATATGATTTTTCTCTACAAAAGATAATCTATCTTTAAATCTTTTTACAAAGAATATACATATTATACCTAGTCCTAATGGAAAGCCCATCCAAATACCAGCTTCACCTTGCCCCCAATGGAATGCACAGAAATAAGAAAATGGTATAGCTATAATAAAGTACGAAGAGAAAATTAACCACATTGGTACTTTAAAATCGTGTAATCCTCTTAATGCTCCTGCATATACTATTTCTATGGCATCAAATGTTTGATAGGTTGCCAACCAAAAGATAAATATTCTAACAAAATGAATTACCTCTTCATCCTGTGTAAATAAATAAGGCATCCAAGATCGTCCTGTTAAGAAGAAAATAACTGCTCCTATAGACATGGCTACTATAATTATTAAAGAAGCATTTGTGATTCTATTTACTTCCTTAAAATTTCTTTGTCCAAATTCTTGACTTACCAAAATACCAGTTGCAGAACCAATTCCTTGATAAACCATATACCCCAAAGTACTTAAACTTAATGCAACCTGATGTGCGGCTAAACCTACTTCTGATACCCAACCCATCATTAAAGTAGAAACACTAAATGCACTAGACTCCATTAACATCTGAAACGCCATTGGAATACCGTTCTTAAAAAATAACTTTAATTCTTCTGTTTGTACTTTAACTTCAGAAAGTAATGCGGCATATTTTGAATAGAGTTGTCTATATGTAAATATCCAATATGCTGCAAAAGCCATAAATATTCTGGCTAATAAAGTACCTACACCTGCACCTAATAAACCCATTTTTGGTGCTCCGAATAACCCGAAAACAAAGATAAAATCGCCTATAATATTTACTACATTTCCCAGTAGTGTAATTTTCATTCCTGTTTTAGTATCGCCTACTCCTTCAAAGAATTGTTTGTACGTAAGAAATATTATTTGCGGAATTAAGGATAAAGCAAGTAGCCATAAATAATTCTGACTATCTGAGATAATTGCTGAAGGTTGACCCATATAAGGCATTCCAATATTTAAAACAATTAAAACTAGTAATAATGCAATACAAATTAAAACGTTTGCTACAAAACTATTTTTTAGTGCTTCTACTGCCTTCTTTGGATTATTTAAACCAATCGCTTCTCCAATTTTTGGCGTAAGAATAAATGTAAAACCCATTCCAAAAAGGAGTACTACATTAAAAATTGTGTTGGTAAATGATGCTGCCGCTAAAGGTGTTCTACCTAGTTGACCAATAATCATGTTATCAACTATACCTACAGAAATTTGTCCCATTTGGGCTAAAATTACGGGCCATCCTAACTTTAGAATGCTAGAAAAAAGTGGAGAATAACTCTCCCATTGTCTTTTCAATTGAATTTTCATCTTATAAAACTTAATTGAAACAGACGAGACCTTCCCCTTTATTTATTCTCTTATACAACTATTTTGGCAGACTAAGGCTGGGCTTTAAGGTGAAAAACTAGTTGATTTTCAACGAATAAACAAAGTCGTTGTTTATACTTTAATTATTTAACTCCGCAAGTTAATAGATTGCAGAATTAAAAATATAGTTGATAAACAATTATTAGGCAGTGATACTAAAATGCCTCTCTAGTAGTTAACCAAAGTCCATTCTGATTGTAATTACCAAAACCGTAATCTATTCTAAAGTTTAAGCGCATATCTTCCACTAACTGAAATCGTAATCCTGCCCCAACAGTATATTTTATTTCTTCAAAAGCATTTGTACCATTAGACCCGTATACATTACCTGCACCAGCAAATAAGACAGCACCTAATCTCCACCAAATATCTCTTCTGTATTCTACTTGAGCCATGTAGTAGTTTTTATCAATAAATCTATTGGGTTGAGCAATACTTCTTAGTCTTTTAGAACCACCTAACTGATTTAAATAATAAAAAGGAATATCTCCGTTTTGCATGTGAAATGCTCCAAATAATCCTATAATATTTTTTTCATTCTTAACTGAAAAGAAATGAGAAAACTCGGTATAAAAATGCCAAAACTTGTAATCATTGGCAAAAAACTCTGGATAAGTAGTTACAGCAACTTTTAATAAACTTCCTTTTGTTGGGTAAACAATATCATCTCTTGTATCAAATTTAAAAATTGGCCCCAATCCTAAACTAAAACCACCATCATAACCTAAAACTTTATCGTTCAAAATTTCTCCTTGTATATCTTCAATTTTGTTCTGCTGAATATCATAACGAATACCTATAAAGAGAATCTCTGTTAACTCGTAAGAAACCTCTCCAAAACTAGAAAACCTCCTGTTAAAAAATTGTGAGGTATCTGCTGGAGCTAAATTATTAACCCCATAAAAAGTATTAGGTACATATTGATATATACCTGTAAAATACATGTTAAATCTTCCTTTCCCGAACATTACTAAACTAGCATCAACATTAAATAATCCTTTTGTAGATACCATAACAGAAGGAATTAGTGTTGTCGGTCTATAAAAACGTCTTTTAATATGCTCCTTTTCTTTCTTATCCTTAAATGTAAAAACGGGCATAACACCTATAGAAAATCCTTCTTGTTCACTATAACCAGCCATAGGATAGGTAACCGTAGTAAACTTCTTTGCATCGTAGGTTATTACATCTATAATCTTATCAACTACATTTTTATCAGTTAGCGTATCTGATGAAACTTGTCCAAATATTTCTAGATGAAATAAACAGAGGAGTGCAATTAGTATAGGTTTTATTTTAATCGTTTTTATGTTCATTCAACTTAGTAGTTAATTATTAGTTTAAAATTAGTTTTTGATTTAATATTTGGCAACTATTTAATGAAATAGTGACGATTATGATTAGTTTTTAAGACTATTAAAATAGATAATCTTGTATTCTAATTAAAAAAAAGAGTACTTCGTAATAGATCAAAATATATACATAGATGTCAAAATTTTTAAACACAGTTCTAATTCTATTATTTTTTAGTTCGTTTATTTACGCACAAACGTATATTGAAGAAATTAAATCCTATCAGGAAGAATTAAATACAGAATATAAAGATAAAGATGAGAGTCCACTTTCTAGAAAAGACCGTTTAAAATTTAAAGCACATACTTTCTTTAATATTGATGAAACGTACAAAGTTGAAGCTGAATTTGAAAGAATAAACGATGCTATTCCATTTAAAATGGAAACCTCTTCTACTAGTAAACCTACCTACGAAAAATACGGTAAAATTACGTTTACATTAAAAGGTAAAGAGTACCAACTGTATGTATACCAAAGCCATCGTTTAAGAAAGATGGAACAATACAAAGATTATTTGTTCTTACCTTTTACGGATAAAACAAACAGTAAAACTACATACGGTGCTGGTAGATATATAGAAATTAGTATTCCTGAAGGAAATACAATGATTATTGACTTTAATAAAGCCTATAATCCTTATTGTGCATATGCCGAAGGTTATGCTTGTCCAATTCCACCTCCAGAAAACTATCTAGATACTGAGGTTGAAGCAGGTATTATGTACAAAACAAAATAATAAAGAAAGAACTCCTAGTTGAGTTCTTTTTTAATACACTTTATTCCCTTTTATATACGTATTCAGAACTTTAACTTCAAGAACCTTATTAATATCAATTTCCATAATATCTTGATCTAAAATAATAAAATCAGCTTCTTTACCTTCTTCAATACTACCAATTCTATCTTCCATAAACTGTGCTTTTGCAGCCCAACTCGTCATACCTCTTAATGCTTGCTGCCTAGTTAAAGCTTCTTTAATTTGAAATCCTTGTTCTGGTAAACCATTTCTGTCTTTTCTAGCCACTGCAGCATAAAATGTGTACAAAGGATTGATTGGTTCTACAGGGAAATCTGTTCCTAAAGGCAACCAATTATTTTGATTTAATAAAGTTTGGAATGTGTATGAATGTTGAATTCTTTTCTCCCCTAATCTGTCAATGGCAAAATCCATATCTGATGTTGCATGAGTTGGTTGAACAGATGGAATAATAGAATAATTTTTAAAATAAAAAACATCTTCAGGATTAACTATTTGAGCATGTTCTACTCTCCATCTTCTATCATTATTATGTTCTAATAATTCTGAAAAAATCTTTAAAACTTCTCTATTCGTAGAATCTCCTATTGCATGAACGCACACTTGAAATTCTTTATCAAATGCTATTTTAGAAATCTCTCTTATTTTATCAGATGTAAGCACCATCTGCCCGAATGCATTTTTCTTATCCTTGTAAGGTGATAATAAACATGCTCCTCTTGAGCCTAATGCCCCATCACCTCGTATTTTTATTGCTCTAGGAAATTCTTCATTCTCAATATAACTTTCTGATAACATATAATCTACACCATCTAAAGAGGCATCTAACATAGCATAATTATGTATTTTCAATTCCCCTTCTTTATAAAGAGAATCATATAACATGAGTGTTGGGTGTTCTATATAACCAAAATCACTTACGCCCGTTAATCCTACTTTAAAACAAGAATCTTGTGCTTCTAAAATTAGCGAAGGGATTTCATCTCTTGTTACTTTACCTAAAGCTAGATTATTAACAAATTCCATTGCATTATCCACTAATATTCCGGTGGGTTCACCTTTATATTTTACAATTTCACCTCCTTGAACATCTGTTTCGTTTGTGATTTCTGCTAATTCTAGTACTTTAGAATTTACCCACATTGCATGTCCATCAATTCTTGATAATATTACAGGAGTATCCTTAAAATATTTATCTAATACTCCTTTTGTTGGAAAACGTTTATTGATCCATTTTGTGTTATCCCAACCATAGCCTATAATTACATCTTTAGGTGTTTTTTTGTTTTCTTCTTTTAAAACTTTAATTACTTCTTCCCATGAGTTTGTATTAGAAAGGTCAACATTATTTAAACCCTCTGCTAACCAAAAGAAATGCGAATGGGCATCAATAAATCCTGGGTAAATAAATTTCTCATTTAGATCAACTTGATCTTTGGATGTATAATTTTTAAGAATATCTATTGTAGTGCCTACTGCTAAAATTTCTTCGTCTTTTACAGCAAATGCCTCTACAGTAGTAAAGTCATTATCCACTGTATACACATGTCCATTGTAATAGATGTGATCTGCTTTTTCTTTGAATCCATTCGGATCACAAGACATCAAAAAGATACCTAGAAATAGTAGTAACTTATAAAAAGAATAACGTTGAAATAAAGACATATTTATAAAGAAAAACCATGAAAAACTCCTAATAAGGAAATTATAAAAATGAAACCGTAGAAACACATCATTAATATAGTAACCACACCTACAAATTTAAAGTGCGATTTTAAATTTTTAAACGACAATTCTAATTGTTCCTCATCTTCTGATAATAAAGCACGTTTAAGCTTTCTTGAAAAACCAAAAAGGTACCTTACGGGAAAGATATAAATAATTGACATAATGATATATCCAATTACAACAAAAATTGATTGATCTGCATATTTTGTTGGTGCCGTGAAACCTATAACAATTGCTGCAATTAGTATAGCACCAATGCCTATAAACCCTAAAATTGAAAAGAAGTAAGTCCATTTTTGTACTTCTTTTAAATAGTTAAACGCATTTATTGTAATATGAATATTTTGATTTGGAGCACTGTTAGTTTCTTCAAAAGTTGACATTAAGATAAATTGTTAGTGTAAATAATTCATTTCGAAATGTAAAATAGTCCTTTTTTGATAATATTAAAATGTATTTAAGGATAGATACACAAAATTATAGGCACCTGAAGTTTAATATTAGTAATTCAAAAAAAAAGAGCTAGCCCGAAGGATAACTCTTTTATATATATATAAGTAGTGTTGTTCTAATAAATCAAATGATAAACACTTGCTTCTAACCAACAATTAAATTGATTAAAGAAAAGAAGCCGATAACATACATTGTTATAGGTAACTCTTTAGCTTTACCTCCCAAGATATTCAAAATAACATACGATAAGAACCCAAATGTAATTCCCATAGAAATTGAATATGTTAGTGGCATCATTATAATTGTAAGAAATGATGGTACTGATGTTAACATGTTATCAAATTTAATCTGTTTGATATTTGAGAACATATACACTCCTACCATAAGTAAAGCAGGTGCAGTAGCGTAAGAAGGTACTATTGTAGCCAATGGAGAGAAAAATAAACATCCACCCATTAATAACGCTGTAAATACAGAAGCTAAACCTGTACGTGCTCCACTTGCAATGCCCGAAGCCGATTCTATAAATATTGTTGTTGTAGAGGTACCCAACACTGCACCAACTACCGTTGTTGCTGCATCTGCTTCTAAAATCTTTTCTAAGTTAGGAACTGTACCGTCTTTCTTTGTTAAACCTGCTTGGTTAGAACATGCTATAATTGTTGACAATGAATCGAATAAATCAACAAACATGAAAGAAAAAATAGGTCCAATAAATGCAAACTTTAAAGCACCCATAATGTCTAATTTCATAAATACAGGCTCTATTGATGGAGGTGTACTTATTAAACTTGATGGTAAAGAAACGTAACCCATCAAAATGCTTGATAAAGTGATAAACAAAATACCGATTAAGATACCGCCAGTTACTTTTTTATATTCTAAATAAGCTGTAATAATAAAGCCTATCATTGCCAATATCAACTGAGGTGTAAACTTTCCTAAGGTTACTAATGTTGCAGGGTGATCAACAATTAATCCCATGTTTTTCATGCCAATAAACGTAATAAACAAGCCAATACCAGCTGTTACACTAATTCTTAATGACAAAGGAATAGCATTCGCAATCTTTTCTCTGACTCCTAAAAAAGTAAGAACCACAAACGCAACGCCAGATATAAATACAATTCCCAATGCAGTTTCCCAAGGAACACCTGCACCCATTACAATTGTATATGTAAAAAACGCATTTAGTCCCATTCCTGGAGCCATTGCAAAAGGCATTTTACCCCAAAAAGCAGCTAATAATGTACCTACAATACTGGCTAACAAAGTAACTGTAAATAATGCTTCTTTGTCCATACCCGTCTGACTTAATATATCAGGGTTAACAAAGATGATGTAAGCCATAGTTAGGAAAGTTGTTAGACCACCTATAAATTCTTTGCTTACTGTAGTGTTATGTTGATCAAGCTTAAAAGCTTTGTTTAAGAAATTCATATTGTAATATATTGAATTTATGTAAAATAAATGGCGATCATTTTACATTTCAATTCCTAAAATTTTGATTGATAATGTTAGGGGAAATAGAATTAGAACGTTAAACGCACACATGGTTGAGGTACAAAAGCACTCGCGTTATTCTCTGCTAAATCTTTATTGAAGTGCATGTAAATATCACATCCAATTTCAAACTTAGAGTTAGCATCGTTCTTAAATATAGTATTTCTACCTACATCAAAAAGAAATCTTGTTTGAGAAATAAAATCAGCACCAAGATCTGTACTACCAAATGCCGCTCTATTTGTAGCTTGTGGAATAAGATCGAAGAATCCTTGAATTCTAAAACCAGCTTTCCTCCAAATTGGTAAATCAAATACACCTGTAAATTGAACTGCATTTTCTTTAATATTATCAGTTCTCCAATAAGCAGATAATTTTAAGAAGCCATCTTTAGGTGCCTTAAAAGTAAAGCCTAAACCAGCTAAACCAGCAGCGTAACCATTACCAAAGTTTATTTGACCATCTACAGAAACATCTGCGACAGGACCAAAAGAAAAATCTTGACCTGTAACACCAGATAAACTGACCCAAGGAGATACTTCAGAATACAATCTGTAATTTCCAGCACTCTCATCTGGAATCTCGTTATAAAAACCTGTTGTATAGAAACCATCTGGTGCTCCCATAAAGTTTACAAATCCATATACACCACCCCATTTAGTAACAGTAGTATGGTCTAATGTAAAAAGATTCATTCCCCATTTTTTGGGTTTGTACCCGTCATGTAGTCAGTATTATTCCAACCGTATGCGTACTCAATAAAAGTACTTGAGTAATTTTGTGCTTGTGTATTTTGAGATGCCAACAAGCTAACCATCAAAAAGATAGGTAGTAAGAGTTTCTTTGAAACCATTGTAATTATAAGTAGGACGTTTTTTAAATCATTCAGAATTTTTCCGAATGGGCAAGCAGATGGTAATCGCCAATACATCTAACATTGCGCTGCAAATATGATTGTAAAAAATGAATTATTAAAAAAGGAAAATTTACACTTAAACCAGTCGTTTATACAATGTTATCTAACACACTTTAATAAACCTTTGATTTTGATTAAGATATCAAGGTTTTATAAATTAGAGGATTAATTACTAACAAATGTCAATTAATAATTATTTGAAGAAAACTAAGTAATCTGCCTCATAACTTTTAGAGGTTAGAAATATTTTCATGTCGGCTTTGTACAGTTGATCAACTAAAATCCAATCAGCAGAAGAATCCCAGCTATTTGGTGATATAGTGATATCAGCTTGATATGCATTTGTAACACTCTTAACTATTTTATCTGCTTTCCATTTTTCTGTAACTATAAATACTTTTGGTTTAGGCTCTACTCCTTCATTAGCTCCAGCCATAGAACAAGAAAGTGAGCCTAAAAGCATACAAATTGAAAGTAGGTAAAGTGATAGAAATTTCATTGTGATAATTGAATAGTAGATACTAGTAATCATTGATTTAATCAAAAATAATAAACAATAATTAGAATAGCATTTCTCCTAGCCATTGATTAATAATCATTAAAAGAATATATATAATAATCGTTATATTTAGTTGCAATTTGCAACCTATATATTGAATGGAGTCTACCAATTGATTAATTTAAATTAACATTAACCTATTTTTAAATTTGAACAGACACATCAAGAATATTATTACAAAATATCCTTTTGTAATTACCTACTCTCTAACATTTAGTGAACTTCTTTTTGGGTATATACTTCTTCTATTTATTACTAGAGAGTATTCTACTGAAGATGTTGGATTATGGTTTTTATTTTTCTCAATTTTTAATTTCTCAATTAATATTAGAGAAGGTGTTGTATATGTTGCTTTGGTAAAATTTTCTTCTGGAAAGAATATAATTGATGCCAATCAAACTTATAAAACGGTTTTAATTGCAATTATATTAATCGAACTTCTTATTGGGATTATAATCTCTAGTATTGGCTTTATTGATCTGTTTCCCAATTTATCAAGTTTATTAATAGTATACCCCCTATTCTCGTTAAGCATTAACCTCTTAAAATGGGTTGAGAATATTCATAAGAGTAAAAAGACAATATATATAGCAGTACTAATTAATAGTGTTACACTTACTCTATTAATAATTAGTCTCTTCTTTGTCCATGAGTACCAACTATCCATTAATGAATTGGTCTTTTGTTTAATTGGTATTTATTTAAGTTCATTCTGTTTTTCTCTGTTTACTATCCCATTTAAGAAGATCATTTTGAGTACAATCAATAAACAGACTTTCAGTAGTATTATGTTATATGCAAAGCAGGGATTTTTAAAAGCATTGTTTGGTACTATTTCATCAAAAATGACTTTATTCTTATCTGCTGGCATTTTATCCCTAGAAATTACAGCATTATTAGGATTGGCACAACGGTATTTAGTTATCATTTTATCTATATCAAACTCAATTCAATTAATCTTTTACCCTAGGATAGTAAAACTTTTTGAAAAAGGAAGTTTAGATAAATTGAAAGAAGTTTTTATTGATACACTCAGTCAGGTATATCTTATCATTACTCCAATATCTATAGGGTTTATTATCTTTATTAAACCAATCATAACATTCCTACATGGAAATACTTATTCAGATTCATTTTACCTATTGATTATATTGGTTATTAGTTCTTTGTTTGCTCCTCTAGGTTCCTTTTTTGCAAGCTACACAAATGCAAAAGGAAAACCACAGTACAGTACCAATATAGTAATCTTTAATAGTATCTTATTAATAATTACTTCTATTGTATTTGTTGAACTTTATGGGGAAATAGGCACCGTATTACCTGGCCTAATTACTGAATTAGTTGGTTCAGTTTTAATATTTATCTACTTTAAAAGAAATGAAAATCTAAATTTATTTTCAATGATTTATAGTATGAAAAGTCAGCTAAAACGAGTGATTGATATGGTAATAAATAAAAGGCAGACAAAATAAAAATAATTCGTTTATGGCTTAATAATTCGAATTTCTGTTCTTCTATTTAATTGATGTTCATTTTCTGAACAGTCTATACAATCTGTATATGTTATACTCTCGCCATGATAATCAATTCGAACTCTTGATTTATCAATTCCTTTACCAACTAAAAACGACATAGCGGCATGTACTCTATCCAAAGATAATTTAACGTTGTATCTCTCAGAGCCCCTTACATCACAATGTGCATTTAATTCTACTAATGAATTCTCATTATTTGACAAATATGATAATACATTTCTTAATTTAGTAATTGCACTTGAAGTTAAACGTGATGAATCGAACTCATAATAAATACTTTCTATTTTTAATAAGTTTTCATTTCTAACTTTTTTCAAATAAATGTCTTGATGAATAATACCAAATTTATCAGGATTCGGGTTAGCAATTACTGTATTTTCTGAGGTATAACCTTCTGCATTAGAGATTAAGAAATTATTTATTGGTAATCTATTTAATATAATTTCATAGTGCCCTTCTACCGTATTACCAATGCTTTTAATTACAGTAGAATCTCCATCATAAAGGAAGACTTCTGAGTTATTTATTCGTTCTAAAGAAACTGCATCGTATACATTACCAATAAGTTGTAAGTTTGTTCCTTTTACTAATTCAATAATATAAATATTCTCTTGTCTACCCATTTGTGCAATAGGTAACTCCTTGTATTTATAAGTAGACGACATGGCCGCTATAGACTCTATCTGATTTTTTTGCTCTGCATTAAAACGAACAAATCCAGTAGTGTTAGTAACAAAATTATGTGTTGCCATTTTCTGTTTGTCGTAACATTCAATAATAGCATTTTCTATAGGTTCTCTTGTTAGACTATCTATTACTAAAACAACAAAATCTTTCTCTTCTTGTTTGAACATATAGATATCATCAGAACCAATTCCACCAGTACGATTTGATGTAAAAAAGCCTTCAACTACACTACTCCCTTTATTAAAAACTATACTAAAATCATCTGTTGAAGAATTAAATGGTGCTCCTATATTTTCTATATTAGTTACACTATCGTTTTCCATTGTAGCCTTAAAAATATCCAATCCACCAAGTCCAATATGTCTATCTGATGAAAAATACAATGTGTTATCGTCATACCAATATGGAAATAGTTCATTACCCGTTGTGTTTATAACATTGCCTAGATTAACAGGTTCACCCCAATTTCCATCGTCTTGTAAATGAGATACAAAAATATCTGTACCTCCATGTGTACCTTCTTGGTTTGAAATAAAATACAACTTGGTACCATCATCTGATATTGTTGGGTGACCAATTGAATGCGTTTTTTTATTGAGGTTAATTTCAGACGGTCGAGTAAAAGTGTTTTTCTCTGGATTGTATTTTGATTGATAAATCTGTAAATGATGAACAATCTGATGCTTATCATCTTTAAACGATTGTCTTGGTAGATTTACAGTAAAGAAAAATTCGCTTTTGCTTTCGTTATAAGTAGATGGGCCTACATGAAAATTTGAAGCAATATGCTCATGTACTATATTAGAATTTGAAAACATCCCATTTTCATCTTTATTGATCAGGTACATTTCTAAAAAATTATCACCGTCTCTATGATGAACATCTCCTTCATTTAAATCTCTTCTGGTTGAAGAATAAATTATACCTTCTCCAAAGATCAATGGACTCATGTCTCTTTCAGGAGAATTGAATAACACATTTTCTACTTGAACAGAATATTTATTTTTTTGTAATTCATTTAAGTAATCTTGCTGGCATGATAAGTATAAATCTCTCACATCTGCATCTTGAGGATACTTGAAAAGGTATTTTTTAAACGCATCACCTGCTTTACCGTATTGGCCTAAATTTTTAGCCATTAAACCATAATTTAGATATACATCTTCTTTACCTTCCCATTGTTTATCAAGTATACTTCTATAAATAGTCAGCGCCTTACTGTAGTTTAATATTTTCTGATTGGACATCGCTAACCTGTACCTAGAAACTAGATCTAGTGCATGTACATTTCCAAAATTTTCTATTGCAAGTGCAAACTCCTGTCTTTCGTAAGCCTTATTGGCTCTATCCAGAAAAGTTTTTTGCTTTTGTCCAAAAGTAGAAAAAGAGCAAATGATAAAAATATTTATAAATAAGAATAACTTCATTTTTAGAAATATCTTGGACTTGTAATAATGTTACTTGGTGGAGACTTTTTATTAATTCTAATTCCTAAAAGGATTTCATGTGTTCCTGATGTTGCTTTTTGTATTTCGGTATGAGGATAATCATATGCATAGCCAATTCTAAAACGTTCTTTTAAAACAACTTGTGATAATAAGGCTATTCCATCTTCCGATCTATAAGAAACTCCTAACCAAAGCATTTTTTGAAAGATAAAAGTAGCGGTTATATCACCTTGAATATTATTGTTTTTTACATATTTGAATAAAACGGATGGTACAAATTCAACTGATCTTGATAAATCAAAATGTACACCTCCTTTCAAGAAATAATGCCTTAAATAATAACTTTCTGATGTATTAGACATTTTTGTTTCTAAAATATTGGGTATTGAGAAACTCACATAAAATCTTTTGTTGTATAAATAAGCACCAAAACCTGTATTAAAATTAAATAATGATTCTTTGCCATTTGCAAACAACGGATCAGAAGTTTGTTGCACTCTTAATGCCCCCCAATCGTGCTGAAAATTTAATAAAGAAAGGTACATTCCTAAAGATAATCTAAGGTTATTATTAAGGTCTAAAATATAAGAGAAAGCTCCTTGAACCGTATTATTATTAGAAATCCCAATTTTATCATTTACAAAATTCACTCCTACACCAAACTTACCTTTTGATACATTAGAAGATGCAGAAAAGTTAATTGTACTTGGTGCTCCTTCATAATCACTCCATTGTTTTCTATAAAGCATAAGTGCATTTACCCCATCTTTAGTTCCTGCTATCGCAGGATTTATTGCTAAAGTATTATAGGCATACTGCGAAAACATGGGCATTTGTTGTCCCATACAAGCAATACTTGTAAAAAATAGAAGTGCTATATAGATACTAATAACTTTCATCTTCTACCTTTTAATTATTAAATAACCATTGTATGAAAAATCATTACCATTATTTACAGAAGCTATATAATAATATGTTCCATCTGGTAATGGTTGACCATCTATATTTGTTCCTTCCCAATCGTTATTATAAGGAGCATCACTAAATACTTTTTGCCCCCATCTGTTGTAAACCGTAACTGAATTATCTGGATAAGACCTTAAATTTTCTATAATAAACAAGTCATTAAACCCATCTTTATTTGGAGAAAATGCATTGAAAAAGATGATGTCTGGTGGTGTTATTATTATTGGTTCATCAATAGTAATTATTAGTAACCCATTAATACATGTACCATTATTACATACTTTATAATGTACATAATCTCTATTGGATTCTGTGATACTTGAAGTTGCTGTATAACATAAATCCAATGAATCTATATAAGCTTCCGAACCAAATATCGATGGGTCTACTATTATATCAGTATCAAAGTTTACCCATTGTATACCTTTACTAGCTAATAATTCTGGAATGTTTAAACAGAAGGTTTCATCAACATCTATAACAGTAGAATCGAGTAAGATGTTATCGTTGTTGTAAACAACTTCTTTTTCTTCCCCTTCAACCTCTATTATTACCAGTGCATTATCACTGAGTTGGGGGTAGCCGTCATCAAAAATCTTGTAGGATAGAATATCAATACCCGAAAAATTTTCATTTGGTGTGTATGTCATCACAGCTACAGAATCTCCTTGCTCTATAAAGAAATCTAATACTCCATTTCCGTCACTACCTTGCGTAATTATGTAGGTTGATCCCACGTCTAAATTACCATCTAAGTCATAATCATTATTTAAGATATCAATATTAATAGGGACATTAAATGATGTTCTTACTCTATTAAATACAGCTGTTGGAGGGTTATTTTGACTAACTATTGTATCTGGGTCGATACTATCAGAAATATGAAAATAAACACTTGTAGTATCACAAAGAGCTGGTTCACTTTCATCACAAATTTGATATACTAGAGAGTAGTCTCCCAATACATAATCAGAAGCTGTGTGTTCTAATTTTCCATTTCTAATTCTCACCTCACAAGTATCTAAACTAGGTGCTGAAATAATAGTAATGGCGTTTAAATCTATAGATTCTTCAAAAGCCCTATCATTCCTTAAAATATCTACTAAAACCGTCTCACCTGTGTAAGTATATATCGTTTCTGGATTAGCAATAGGTGGTGTATTAGATTCTATTGATTGAACAACTAATTGCCCTTCATCACATAAAATTGGGAACCCTTCATCGCAAATTCTAAAATTAATTGTATCTATACCCGAATATGTATTTGGAGGATTAATTCGTAATTTTCCATCTTCAATACGAGCATTTAATGCACTTTTAGGAAAATTAGTAATTGTTATTTCTCCATTCTCAAGGTTATCATTAGGGTCTGATCCTAATTGTGAGATCTCTATTCCGTTATTTGTAATATTACTTGTTATTTCTAAATTCTGTACCGGTATAGCTACAGGTGGATCATTTGGTGGTAATTTTCCAACAATTAAAACACCATTATCACAAGTTCTTGGAAATTCATTATCACAAGCTGTATAACGTATTGTGTCATACTCAGAATCATTTGGTTGGGTTTCTATTCTTAATAAACTACTCTCTACCTGTATACTTGATTGTGCTGTTATAACCGTATCTATAGTGATAGTGGCAAGGTCAATATTATCATCTGTAACTAACTGTCTAAGATTAAAATCTGTAAGATAATTTGGGTGAACAAAAATTAAAGAATCTCTTGCTACAATTGGATCATTATTTAACCCATCAAATTGTATAATTGATAATTCTGGGTCGGCATCTAAGAAAAATACGGCATCATTGTAATCATAATCACCGTCTTGTGTATTTACATTATCTTCTATTGCAAGAACAAAATCATGCGTATCTGTATCGTCATTTTCAAAGATTACTGTTAACTGAGAATACCTTGAATTTTGGGTGATGCCTTCATTAAAATTAGAATTAGAATATAAAGTATAATCACCATCAATTATTCCATTACTCCACCCTTTTGCTACCAAGAAGAATCCTATCACAGTACCTGCAGGATAAGTACCTAAACTAATTTTCATACCAGAATCTACAACGTTTGGCGAATCTAAATTTGGGAAAATAATTACAGGATCAGATACATCAGAAGGTGAATTTGGAATATCCGTATATTGATATGTATAAAACCCTAATGTATTAAACCAGCCTGCATCTTCGTAAACTAAAGTGATAAACACTTCTCCTTCTTCTACTACAAGTATATTTACATTATTATCTTCTAAAAAGCGTTCCCCTTTTGTATTTATTGAATCTGTAATTGCTCCAGAAACTCCATTTCTTTCTACTAGAGATATTATTTTTTGTGATAGAATATAATTTGGCCTACCACTAGTACTCCATGTACCAAGTGTTTGGTAGGTATAAACAAATGCAGGAACTACAAATCCCATTAAGAAAATGGTTCCAAGTAATACGATTATATATTTACTTTTTTTCATTTTCTAATTGATTTTTCCCATACGGATGATTGATTACCAACCACAAACCTGATGAAACCTAGTATTGCACAATAATTCATTACTGCATAATAATAAGGCAACATCATGACTTTGTAAGGAGTCCAGTATTTTCTGATAAAATGCACAGATATTGCACTCGAATAAAGTAAGATCTGTACAGCAAAAGCAAAAGTATAAATCCCTCCAAATTTAAAACACAACAGTCCATTTATTATAAATAGCATTGGTAGTGCAAAGGGTACAATTAACCATCTCAAAACTCTATGTGATATATATTGAAATGATATATGTTTATACTTTACGATATTAAGAAGTGGTAAAAGCATAAATATCAACTGGAAACCTCCAGCTGCAATTCGTACTTTTCTTTTCATTTCTTCTTTTATATTAAATGAGCCATCTTCTAAAGCATATGCATTAGGTGCATAGTCAACTTTATAACCACTCATCAAGATTTTCATGGTTATATAAAAATCGTCTAAAATTACATTTTCTGGTATTTGCGGATATAGTGCTGTTCTAAATGCAATAAGTTCACCTGCTCCACCCATAACTGAACTTAAACTAGCGTCCCATTCTTTAAGTTTAGATTCATATTTCCAATACATCCCCTCGCTAGCAGATGTCAGATCATCTGCATCTTTCAAAATTCTTTTTTCGCCACAAACACAACCTGTTTTTTTATCGCTAAAACGTTCTGTTAATTCTATAAATGCATCTTTATTTAAGAGAGTATTAGCATCTGTACAAATTGTTATTGGTGTTGTAACTTTTTGGATTGCTCTATTAATTGCAGCTGCTTTTCCTGCTCTACGTTTCTCATGTAAAAATTGAACATTTGGATAGTTAGCTACTATTTTTTCAGAGTTATCTGTACTCCCATCAGCAACAACTATTACGGTTATTTTCTCTTTTGGGTATGTTACGTTATACGTGTTTTCTATTTTTTCAGCTAAGATTGTAGCTTCATTAAAACATGGAATTAATACTGTAATTTTTGGTGTATCAATGCTTGAGATTATAGCTTTTGGGTAGAATTTTTCCTTTAGCTTTACTAATGCATACAATACAATGCCATAGCCAATTACTGAATAAATGGTGATGAAAATAAAAATCCAAAATATGTATATTAGTAGAGTGTAAAACATAGAAAATAAGATAATAAAATTAGTTTTGGGTATCGTAGTATGAACAGGTTATAAGAATTTGAGACCTCTATTAGGTATATGTCTTTTTTTGAAGATGAAGAATTTTAATGCGTCAAAATATCCATTAATAAGTGCATTTATAAATTTTGTAGGTTTTCTTTTAAGTAGTAAAATAATTAATCTTTTAGGTATAACTATACAACTACAATACAGAACAAATAGTGTCGCTTTGAGTGGTTTTTGGTGTTTAATCATAAAAATCATTCGATTTCTTATAATAAAATATTCTTTTAAGCTACTTTCCTTACCTACACTCATAGACTCTTTATGGTAAATTTCTGCAGCACCAACGTACCAATTCTTTTTACCTACTTCATGACTTTTAGAAGACCAATCTAATTCTTCATAATATAAAAAGTATTCTGTAGGCATTTTACCAACTTCTTCAATTAATGCTTTTTTACACATCATTGCGGCACCGTGTATATAGGTAGTTTCGTAAGATTTTGAGAACTCTTTTTTTTCATCTTGGCAAAACTCTCCAATTGTAGTATTTCTACCAGTTAAAGCGTTCACTTTGGTATACCCTGCATATTGAATAATGTTTTTACTGTCATAATATTTTATTTTTGGACTAATAAAGCCTACATCATTATTTTTTAAAAATGTTACAAGAGGATCAATACTTGTTATTGTCAACTCTGTATCATTATTAGTAAAATACAAAAAAGATCCGGTAGATATATCAATCCCAAGGTTATTTGCAGCCGAAAATCCAATATTTTCCTCAATGTGTATAACTATTACGTTAAAAAATATTTTTCTATAATGCTGGGTGTTATCGAAGCTAGGGTCGACATCTATAACAATTACTTCTAAATCATTTCTGTCTAATTTTACAATAGAGTGTAAGAACTCCTCAGTGATTTTTCTATTCTTATAATTTACTGTAATTATGGAGATTAAATCTTTTCCCATTTTTCAGTTGTATGATTATATTTCTTTATTAACCGAGCAGGATTGCCTATTGCTATATGATAATCTGGTACTGATTTAGTAACCACAGTCCCAGCTCCAATTACACAATGTTTACCGATTGTCACGCCAGCAACAATACTTACATTTGCTGCAATCCAACTGTTACTCCCAATAATAATTTTATTTACAGTTATGCCCTGTTTCGCTATCGGTTTTGAAACATCTTCGTATAAATGATTTAATGCCGATATAACTACATTTTGAGCAAGGATAACATCATCTTCAATTTCTACAGGTCCTATAATTGTATTACCAAAACCAATTACACACTCCTTACCAATTGTAACATTACCAACAGCATTATTAATAACAGAGTAACTTTCTATAATTGTTTTATTTCCTACTTCAAACTTATTGAAAGGTAAAACATCCCTTCTTACTTGAGCTCTAATTACAACTCCTTTTCCGATTTTATGAACAAAAGGATTCCAAAGTAACCTCACCCAAAAACGAGGTCTATAATTACTTATTATCATGGAATGAATAATCTTTTTTATAGATGGATTATTCTGTAAATATGCTTTTATTCTCTTCATAACATTTGTTCAATATATTGAAGAAACTCTTTGGCTTTTATCTCCCATCGGTTACTTTTTGCAAAAGCTTTTCGCTTTTCAATTGAATCATCAGATTCAACTACTTTATTAATACCGTTTTTAAAAGTAGATGTTGAAGTAAAAGGAATTACCAAATTTTTAAAATTTGACAAGTCTGTGAAAGGGGTTGTTAAAACAGGTTTACCAAGACTAAAATATTCATTGATTTTTAAAGGATAAATACATTTAGTTAGCTCATTTATTACAAAAGGAATAAGACAATAATCTGCATAGTAAATATAATCCGGAACCTCTTCAATTTTCTTTTTCCCTAAAAAGAAAACATTATCCAAAGCCATTACTTTCTCGCCTTTAAACTCTCTTGTGTCTATTGGTCCAATAAACACAAAATTTAATTCTTTATTGTCTAGTGCAATTTGTTCAACTAAATTATAATCAATTCTAAGTCCTAAATTTCCGACATAGACAACTATCTTCTTTGTGTTGATTGTTTCATATTCTTTAGGGAGAATGTATTCCTCTTTCTGAAAGTGCATGTAATCTGCACCATTATAAACAACCTCTGTATTTTTATTAAAATTAAGAAGATTTTCTTTTAATTGATCAGAAGTTGTTATTACTTGATCTGCATTTTTTGCACAACCTTCTTCTGCTTTAATACCATGCTTTGCAATGTACCTTTCACCAGAAATCAGATCAACACAATGATAAACAGATAATTTATTTTTAAAACCAATTTGAGTGATATCATATACAGGGTTAAAAGAATTAATATAAATAATCTCTTTTATATTAAAGTGACTTAAAACTTTATTGAGTGTCTTTATTATCTTCTTTAAGTTCACTTTTTTAAGTTTCTGATATAGTAACCCATCATTTAAAAAATTAATAGGAAACATAACAGCAGGTGTAATATTAATAAAATTAGGAAGAGAATTAAAAGGTCTTAAAAACAGTTCTTTACTTGAAAATATTACTTCTCTATGTTTAAAATCTTCCTGATAATTTCCACTCCATTTGTCTTTGTATGTAAAAGGATGGTCTATATAAAATACTAATCGCTCTTTCGCCCATTCCTTTGCTAAAGACAAAGAAGTTGCTCCGTAATCTGCATCATACCGAGTTAAACCTTGCATTACTATAGGAATGTTTTTATGCATATTTTAAGCAAATAATTTTTTGTAATAGTGATCTTTTTTTAAAAATGATGGCAGTAATTCTATTAAATTAATCCACCAAGAAAAAACGAGTACAATCCCCTCTAAACATAACTTAGGTTTGTAGAAAAAACCAAGAACATGCTTAAGCATTCTTAGTTGATGATATAAAAAAACTTCTACATATATTGTGCGCCAAGGAGATGTATTTCTATACTTTTTATACAACTCTTTATTTTTATAGTATAGATGAAATTCACTCTCAAGAATTTTCATCCTAGTCTTTAATTTACTTAACTTTTCTTTTCTTGGAGGGTGATAAATTCCCATATCACTTATAAATAAAATCTCACCTCTTTCCTTCATTCTCCAAGCAAAATCTGCATCTTCATTATGTGCAAATGGAAAAGATTCATCAAAACCATCTAATTGTAAAAACGCTTCTTTTTTAAAAGCAGCATTACAAGTAGGTACTGCAGGGTTTCCGTTTAAATTCTCAATTTGATGAGTTAATGGAGTTACATTTTTTTTATCTGTAAAAGTCATTCCCTCTAACCCTATAACTGAAGGTTCAGCCTTATTAAATACAGAAATTATACATTCCAACCAATTTGTATTGGCAATGCAATCGTCATCTGTAAAAGCTAAATATTTACCATTAGCTAAAGCTGCTCCCGTATTTCTAGCTTTTGCAGGACCAGATTGCTCAATGCCAACTATCCTCCAATTTATTAGGTTGCCATATAATTCATTTAATAAAGACACAGTGTTATCAACACAGCCATCACAAATAAAAATTACTTCATAATTAGCAATATCAATTGTTTGCCTTTTAAGTGATTCGGCCAACTGAATTACTAGATTCTCTCTATTATGAGTGGGAACAATTACACTTATATCCATTTATTTTTTTGAATTTAAACCAATTGAATCATCTAGTTTTCTCAGTTTATACCCTTTCAGAATTTTGTTAATCATTGATTTCGAAAGTAAAATAAAAGCATTAAAAAATAAGGTTAATTCTTTCTTTGAAGATCTTTTAGGAAATTGATTTAATATCTCCTCTTTAGACCATGCTTTCGTAAAATAGTTTTCTTCTTCTTCGGATAAATCAATTTTTATTGGCAGAGAATCTTTCCACTGATATCTAACTGTTAGAATGTCGGGGTAAGTTGCAATGAGCAATTTAAAAGCTATTGATTCTCTTGAAAGATAATACAAGAAGAAATCTCCAAAATCAATCCCTTCGCCCAAACCTCTAATACTTGCTTTCTTCTTTCCTACAATTGTATCATTAATTGATAAAAACACCCATTCATGTGCTCCTTTTGGAACCAGATATTCACCCATTAAAGAGGGAACTTCTAAATACCCCATCTTAGCTACTCTACACATTTCACTAATAAATTTAACAGGGTTGTCTACATGTTCAAGAACATGACAGCAAATTACATAATCAAATGCGTTGTCATCAAAAGGTAAGTCCTCTCCATCTGCTAAATGGAATTCTTGTCCTTCTCTAATAACAATATCTCCTGCCCTGTGTCCATTATTGGTATTGTCGTATTTATCAACTATTACGTTTGCTCTTGGGTGTGGATTATGACCACCTCCAATCTCAAGGACTTTCCAGTTTGGGTCAATGTTTAAATCAAAACGATCAACTGGTACATTAATCTTCATTACATTAATCTTTTGTATTCATCCATCAATTGAATGACAGCTTTTTTCCACGAAAACTGATTTGCTCTTTCAATACCTTTATTTTGGTATTCTAATCTAAGAGCAGTATCATCCATTAATAACTCAACTTTATTGGCAATATCTTCTGGGTCTGTGGAGGTTAATAACGCTCCATCTCCCAAAACTTCTTTTAATGATGCATTTTGAGTCGAAATAGTAGCCGTTCCACAGGCCATTGCTTCTAAAGGAGGTAATCCAAATCCTTCGTATTTTGACGTAAATAAAAATAAATCTGCTTCTCCTAAAAACTGAGGTTTCAATTTATCTTCTATAAAACCAACAAACTCAATATTCTTTAAATTATATTTTTGTACAAGTCTTGGCAATGCTGTCAATTGAGCATTTCCGCTTCCTATTTTCATTGTAAATTCCCTCCCTCTTTTTTCTAAAATATTAGCTACTTCAATTAGTGCTGTCGCGTTTTTATGAGCAGCTCCCAAACCACCTAAATAAGCTATTGTAAACTTTGGATTATTCTTATTAAAAACAGGTTTTAAAAGATCATGATTTATACCATTATAAACTACTTTAATTTTATGAGGTTCTACAGATGTATGGTTAATAATATCTTGTTTAGAAAATTCTGAAACCGTAATAATTAAATCACTTTTTTCAATACTATTTTTTAATTGATAATTGTAATAATAATTTTGAAATAGATTCAATTGATTTGTAGCTTTTGGTATAACATCATGAATAGTAACTACTTTAAGAGCATCACTATATTTTTTACTCCATAATAAACCAGTAAATGCATCTATATTATCAGCATGCCATACCGTTGGTTTATTATCTACAGTATGTAAATTTTTGCTAAGAAAATAAGGAGCAATATAATCTTTTAAATTTCTAAAAGATTTATACTTATATCCTTCCACAAAATCAAGTTCATCACCACCTTTTCTACGTAATTTAACCGAAATATTTTGGTGAAATAGTTCTTCACAAATAGCTGCTGAATATTGGCCAATTCCACAACCTTTTTCTACACAAGATAGCCATTCAATTGACATCATTTTAAATTTTGTTTTACTTAATATATAAAACAAATTTTACTCATAACACTACAAATAAATAGATTACTACTTATTGATCAAATATTACAAATCAGCATAAATTATTAAAATTGTACTATTCAATAAAAAGCATATAAACATTACAACAGTACTAATACTATCTGAATTCTTCTTTTTATATTATAATTCAAATGATATTAACATGAACCTAAAATACACTATTTCTCTTTTCATTTTAACTATCACATTTTATGCAGAAGCTCAAAAAAGACCACTATACGTAAGTTCTCAAATAGATTCATTGTCAGCTATTGGCCTAGAAAACAACTATTTATTAAAGGCTAAGGATGCAGAAATTTTAATTGCAAATGAAAACCTTGTCACTGTGAAGAAGAGTTGGTTATCCTCATTTTCTTTTTCTGTAAGTACGTTTAAATATTCTACTAATAATACGCTTACAAGTGTAAGTGCTTTTTCTGATATTGGTCTAGGATTAACAATAGATCTTTTCACCATTACTTCTTTAAATAATAGAGTGAAAGCAGCTCAGCATCTTATTACCAAGAAACAAATGGAGTATAGACATCAACAGAAAATTGTAGAAAGAGAATACATCACTATATACACTAATTATATTAAGTCTACAGAAAAACTTAAAATTATAACCGAACAAGAAAACAGCCAGAAAGAGATGCTTCAAATCACAAAAGATAAATTACTAAGAGGTGAAGCTAAAATGGAAGATTATTTATTATTAGAACAAAAACTTCATGAAACTCAAGTTCAAAAAGTAGAAGCAGAAGTAGGTGCAGTACTTGCAAAACATGAGCTTGAATTGTTGATTTCAGAATAATTATGGAGAATTTATTTTACATAATAAAAGGTGTCTTAAAAAGGTGGTACTTATGGTTGGGAATACCATTAGTTACTTCCTTAGTGCTTTATCTAAACATGAGAGAGTTTAAGGTATATGAGTCTAAGGCTAAAATGCAATTTGAATTAACAACAGATGGTAGTTTATCAATTACTAGTAAATCGTTACAGCTTTTTGAAATTGGCTTAATGTTTACAGATTTATTAGAAATTGCAAGAATAAAAAGGGTAACAGAACAAGTTCAACTTGAAATACTTATAGCATGCCTTGGAAAAGATAAATTTTACAATATCAATTCAGCAAATAACTTATTTAAGGATGATGAAATTATAAGAAGAGCAAAATTCTTAATCGAAAGCTACTCTTCTTTAGATATGCAAAGACCAATTGATATCACAATTAATAATATTCTTATATACAATAATCTTAGTACTTCTGATATTAATAATAGAATTGCAATTAATCGTATTAGTAGTAGTAAATATATTGATGTTAAAGTAGAAGATAGTAACCCTATTGCAGCTAAATTTATTGTGAAATCAATTACAAATGCTTGGATTAGAGAGTACCGTCATGAAATTCAAAAACGTTATTCAGAAAAAAGAAAAAGTATAGAGGGCACATGTAATAGCACACAAAAAGAGCTTAATATTTTACTTGACTCGCTTAAAGAATATAAAAGGAAAAAGAAAGTCATTGATGTTGATGAAACAACAAAATATTTAATTGATAGAAGAATTGAATTACAAAACTCTGTTGCCAAACTTAGAAAAGATCTTGCTTCTAAAAAAGAATCAATTGCATACATCGAACAAAAATTAAATAAGAATAAAGACTTTGGTTTTAATAATGAAAACGAGTCAATAAATAGTAAAATAATAGTTTTAAAAGACTCCTTAAGAAAGCTCCAACAAGAAAAGGAATACAATTCTTATAATCTAGAAAGGTTACCCACAGATTATATGGACAAGCTAAATATTAAGATTGTGAGTGTTGAAAAAAATATTCAAAAAAGTATATCAAGTTCAATCTCTAATACTACTTACGATCCTAGCTTAACAAAGCAAACAATGGTCAATGATTATGTAAAAGATCAAATTGACTATGTAAAAGAAGAAGCTATGATTAAGGTGATGAACCAAGAACTTTATCAGCTATCAAAACAATCTGACCATTTTATTGAGATAATTTCAAATATCAAAAAAATGGAACATCAGATAAAAACGAAAGAAAAATATTACTTAACACTATTAGAAAAAAAATATTTTGCAGAAATTCTTGAAGACGATGCTGGGCATAACTTCTTTATAGTTGAAAGTGCTAACTTTCCTATCAAACACAAGAAATCTAAAAGAGCATTAATTGTAATTGGTTCTTTTATTGGGTCGTTGATTTTATTCATTGTAATTATTACTAGTACAATAATTTTTGATCCCAAATATCACCTCCCATTTCAATTTGAAAAAGATTCATTAATTCCGATAATTAGTACAATAACTCAACCAAAACCTGATAAGGAAAGGAGTATATTTATTCCTGCTTTTATTAAAAAAATACTTGCTAAAAGAAAAGAAAAAAAAGACAATAGTATTAATCAAGTTACTACAGATAACTATAGACTTTTAAGAAGAACAATACTAAGTATAGAAGAAGATACAAATATCATCTCATTTGTTGACGCTAGAAGTAACCCGATAACATTAAATACAATTTTAATTATTAAAGAAATGCTCCTACAAACGGGCATAAAAACGTTACTTTTTTATGCTGATTGGAATGTGCCTTTATCACAACAAGAAATTAAAGAAGAATATAAAAGTCTTGATGATATTGATACCATTAATGACTGTTCAATCATTAATTTATCTGAAGAACAGAAATCTCCATATGATTACCTTCTTCCAGAGGACTGGTTCAATAAACTAAAGGATTTAAGAACATCATATAATTACATTTTCATTATCACTCCCCCTTCAAGGATTTCGACAGAATGGATGGAATGGATAAACTTGTCTTCAGAAGCGTTTTATGTATTTGAACTACACAAAAGTTTTAATCAACTTGATGTAAAGAATCAAAGCTATTTGTTGGATACACATTGTAATGTTATTGGTGGAATTTTAACCTCTAATGGTAAATAATATGGAGAATCTATTTCTATTTTTCTATACTATTTTGGGTGGATATTTATTATTATACTGTACTTATTTTATGATTACACTAATTGTAGGGTCATTATATAAAGCAAGGTACAGCAATAATTTACCTATAAAAGATGATAGATGGTTAATAGTTATACCAGCTTATAATCCCAATGCTACTTTTCTAAAGGTTTTAGATTCTATAAGTAAATATAGTCCTAAAAATGACTTCAAAGTACATGTCCTTTTTCAGGAAGCAAATCAAGAGATAAGAGATAAAGCAATAGCTAATTATACTATTGACTTTGATGAAAAGTCATTCGACCCAAAACTTGGTAATACATATGTTCAAGCATTAAAACACATCAATACTTCAATTAAAATAAAAGAAGATTTTACACATGTTGTATTATTAGATAAAGACAATATTGTTGATGAGTATTTCTTTTCTACATTAGCTAAAATTAGAGCAAATGGTTATGAATATATTCAAGGTAAAAGGTTACCCCTTTCTCTTAAAAACGGAGTTGCAAGTTATGATGCAATATCAGAAGAGCTAAATAATGTTACACTAAGAAATTATAAATCAGCTTTTAAATGGATGCCTGAACTAACCGGAAGTGCCTTTATTATCAATAGCACATTTTTTAGTAATGGCATCGAAAACTTGGATTTAAAAAATCCTGGTATGGATAAAAATCTATTTTTAGAATGGTTACTTAATAGTACTTCAAAAATTAGAAGTACATACACAGATTTGGCTTTAGTTTATGAAGAAAAAACGGATGATATAAAAGTTTTAAAACAACAAAGAACACGTTGGTTTGCAGAACAATATTTAACTGCATTTTCCTATTCAAAAAAGTTAATTTCAAAGTTCATTAAAACAGGTAGAATTGAAGTATTAGATTATACTATTTCGATATTCAGGCCACCTAGAAGCATTGTGTATTTATTACTCCCATTGTTCTTTTTTATTGAACGTATATTTATTCCTCAATATTACCTTTTTTTAATCAGTCTAACCCTATTATTTATTGGAACAACTGTGTTTTTAATTAAAAGAAAACTAGTAAAAACGTTCTTTAATTTTATACTCATTGCTCCTCAAATAGTCTTAAGTAACATTAGAAGCTTGTCAAATATCTTCAATAAAAAAATAAGCGGGATCTTTATTCATACAGAACGAAACAATTAATGAATTACCTCAATAATCAACTAAATGACCTTGTAAAATACAGACTATCTACTCCTTTAGGTATTCTTATTTTAGTATGTGTTAGTTTTTTTGTTGGTTATTTATGTCTTACAATAAATTGGGGAATTGGTTTAGCTATTGCAATTGCTGTTGTTGCTATTCCTTTTTTACTTTCACTTTTTGTAAGAATAAAGCTCAGTATTTATTTCTTTATTGGGCTTAGTATTTTTATTGGTATTCCATTTAAACTAAACTTGCCCTTCCCTATTGGCTTGTCTTTCGACTTTGGTATTCTTTTAACAATTTTGGGGCATTTATATAAATGTGGTGAAGAGAAAGACTTTAAAACTACGTTTGATGTACCACTATTAACCCCACTATTGCTTTGGGTTGTATGGAATATATTTCAGATTGCCAATCCTTTTGCAAGTTCTAGAGTAGCGTGGTTTTATGTAATGCGACCGTATGTATTATATCCAATTCTTTATTTTATTACCTATTATTATTTTCGTACTATTTCTGATATAAAATCATTACTATTTTTCTTATTATGTTCTTGTTTTTTTAGTGCTTTTTGGGGCGATATTCAAAACGTATTCGGCTATTTCCCTTTCGAAATGGAGTGGGTTTATGCCAATGATGCAAAGCACTTAGTTTATATTTCTGGTAGATGGAGAGTATTTGGAACATTATCATCACCAGCACATTTTGGGATGTTAGTGGCAATAGTAATAGTAATAAGTGCTGTTATTTCCACCTCTTATAACTGGGGTCGGAAAATAGTATTATTTATAGGTATTTGCATATGCCTTCCTGCATTAATTTGGTCAGGCACTAGATCAGGAATTGCTATCCTGGTAATTGCAGGAGCATTAGTTGTTCTTACATGGGGAAACGTAAAAATTTACATTGTTGGTGGAATAATAGGCTTTTTGTTTTTCTTATTGGTAATAACCCCTTCCAATAATTATCATATCCAAAGAATTCAATCTACGTTTGCAGGAAGTAAAGATACGTCTTATAATGAGCGAGAAGAAAATAGAAAAGCAATCTACCCTTGGGTTTGGAAACACCCATTAGGTGGAGGTATTGGAAGTACAGGAGTTTGGGGTGCTAAATTTTCTCCTGGGACTATGCTTGCTAATTTTGCCCCTGATTCTGGCCATATCAGAATATTAGTTGAAGAAGGACCTCTGGGCTTAATTTTTTATCTAAGTATTTATGTATCATTCATTTTATATTCTTTAAAGTATAGTAAAATATGGTTATTAAAAGATAATGAGCTTAAAGTTACATTCTTAACCTTATTTGCATCTCTTGCCTCTTTTTTAGTTGTTGAACAAGTACAAGATGTAAATGGGATCCTTCCTTTTAGTATTATAATATGGATATTTTTAGCGTTGATGATGAGAACATTACAACTTATAAGAGACTACCATAAAGGAAATTATGATGCTAAAAAGAAGAAGGAAAATGATGAACTACTTGATCACATTAAAATGAAAGAAATAAAAAGAGCAAATTATGAGAAAAGGTTTAAATTATGATGACTAATAAAGATATAACTTTAGTTTCTTGCCAACATTTTGATTCAGGAATTGGACGGTACTCCTATCAATTAGGAAAAGGATTGAGAGCTATTAATTATAATGTAGAATTATTTAAATTATATAAACAAGATCATAACGATGCATATTATCATGAGGAAAAATGGATAAAGAAAATCCCCTATAGATCTTTTAAGGATTTGCATTCTTACATTCTTCCTTATTTTATCTATCAACAATTAAAAAAGACTCCTAAAAGTAATTTAATCCATGCGCATTGGTTCATTTCTGGTCTTTCTGGTTCCTACCTACCCAATAATCTTGTTGTGACTATGCACGATGTTTCTTTATTACATATAGAAGAAACCTCGAATTGGTTTGTAGGCTATTACAAATGGGTGATCAACCGACTTAAAAAAAGAAGAGTTCCTCTTTTAGTTGTTTCCGAAAATGCTAAAAAAGATACTATTAAATATGCAAATTACCCAGAAGAACTCATCTATGTTAGCTATGGATATATAGATTTTGATAAATTTAAACCACTCATTAATCAAATTAAAAATGAGAAGTTTACTATTATCTACACTGGAGGATTAGGTATACGGAAAAATGTCTCGCTGCTAATCAATGCTATTAAAATAGTTCAAAAAACTCATCCAAACATCGAAGTCAAAATTGCTGGTGCATTCCCTGAAAGAACAAGTTACCCTAAACTAGTTGAATCACTTGAATTAACTACAGTGAAATTTGTGGGTTATCTTCCAGAAAACGAAATAAATACCTTTTACAATAGTGCAGACCTTTTTGTCTTTACCTCTTTATATGAAGGATTTGGTTATACTCCTCTAGAAGCTATGGCTGCTGGCGTACCTGTTATAAGTACTTGTGGAGGATCTTTAACAGAAGTAATTGGAGACGGTGGCCATCTAGTAGATTATAATGCAAATGAATTAGCTGATGCAATCATTTATTATATTGATAATGAAACAGCATTAAAAAAATTGATTAGTGAGGGAACTAATTGGGTAAAAAAATATTCAAAAGAGGCTTCTATAGCTGCTACTTTAAACGCATATAAATATTATTAATCATGTAATTGTGATATTATGAACTTTTCTTAATTAACAGATGTTTTGATTTTGAAAAGACATTTACCCAATTATCACTTACTATGAAAATTAACATACTATTACTTGATGATGATCAGTTCATGCAGAACTTTGTCAGCAACCTTTTATCAAAGGAACATATAGTACATACTTTTGGAACAATACGAGAAGCGAAAGCCTTTCTTAAAATCCAAGCTGTTAACTTAATTATTACTGATTTAAATTTAATTAATGAATCTGGTATTGATTTTATCAAATACCTCAATCAAGATATTAAATTTAAAAATATACCAATAATTACATTATCAGGAGAAGATTCATCAAGTATTAAAGTTAAAGTACTAGAACTCGGAGTAGATGATTATATTGTTAAACCTTTCTCTCCTTCTGAGTTAATTATTCGAGTTAATAACACTATAAAGAAATACCAAAAATTCTTTGTACAACCTTTTCATGTTCAACCAAAAACAGAAGAAGTAAAATTACCACAACCGGAAAAAACACATGAAATTAAGAAGACCTATAATACATCTAAAAGAGTGTTTGATATTGTAGGATCATTTGTGTTAATTATTATGTTAACTCCTTTGTTCATACTCATTGGAGTCGCTATTCGCCTAGAATCAAGAGGACCTATATTTTATATATCAAAAAGAATTGGTCAACAATATAGCCCTATTCCTTTCTTGAAATTCAGATCAATGAAATTAAATGCCGATCATTTAATCAATGAACTAAAAGGAGATAATAAATACAATGAAGCCTTAAATAAACATCAAGAGAAGGTATTTAATAAACATTTTAAACATGGTGATAAAGGCTACTCTATCTGTGAAAAAGAATTAAAATTGAATAAAGAAAGTTCTACTTTTTTCAAATTAGAAAACGATCCAAGAGTAACAAAAGTTGGTGCATTTATTAGAAAAACAAGTTTAGATGAGTTACCACAACTTTTTAATGTTCTACTTGGTCACATGTCGTTAGTGGGTAATAGACCCCTACCTGTTTATGAAGCAGAGATGTTGACTAAAGACTACAGTATAGCAAGATTTAACAGTCCAGCAGGCATTACAGGACTATGGCAAGTGAGTAAATCTCAACAACCATTTATGACAGAAAAGCAACGTATTGACCTAGATATTGAATACGCCCAAAAAAGAACTTTTAGATTAGATTTAAACCTCTTATATAGAACTTTCCCAGCAATGATTCAGAAAGAAGAGGCTTAGAAAATTAATGTATGAAAAAAATAATTTTAAAGTTGATAAAACTACAATTGTTAGTTTTATCAGCTTTGTTTTGTAGTTGTACATATGTTATTGATGAGAATACTTTAAATGAAAACTTAGATCCTATCAATAACTCTGTGGAGGATATTATAGTCCCTAAAGGCTTTAATTTTGAAACTACTGACCAAATAAAATTAAAAATTAAGTCTGAAGACATTTCTTCACCATCAATATTTTCAGTTTATATTACTGATGATAATGATAAAAAATTTTTCATTGGTAAAGGAATATCTGATGCAAATGGTCAGTTAGATTATTATTTCAATTATCCTAAGTACATAAGTAAATTATACATAGAAAGAAATTTGAATGGTGAGATATCTTCTAAAGAGATTCATTTCACTAGCAATTTTGCTTACGTAACATTTGACGAATCAAGTTCAAATAGAAAACTAAATCAAGATACTATTAAAGGTATATCTGATGCTGATAATGATGGCATAGATGATACTTTAGATGAATTTAATCAACATCCAAAAAAAGTATTTAATAATTACTTCCCTTCTTCTCAACATTTCTCGTCAATTGCGTTTGAAGATTTATATCCTCTAAAAGGAGATTATGACTTTAACGACCTTATTATTAATTATCAATTCAATCTAATTACCAATGCTTCTAATCTAGTAACCTTTATTGAAGCAAAAATTGTATTTAAATATTTAATAGGAACTGAAAAAACTTCTGGATTTGGTATTGAATTACCGTTTCATTCTGATTCAATAAAAAGTGCTTCTGGTTCGTTTCTAACTACTGGAAAAATACAATTAAACAACAAAGGCTTAGAAAGTGATAATGACCTTGATAAGCCCGTAATAATTGTATTTGATAATAGTTACGAGATGGGTAATGAAAACGGTGATCTAATAGAAAGTGATACCATATATATTAATATAAATATTAGCGATCACCCCATTGCATTTTCAGATTTAAATAAAGACATCCCTTACAATGCATTTATTTTTATAAATAAAGATAGATCACATGAAGTACATCTTCCTGGTAAGAAACCTACACAAAAATTTAATAAACAGTTACTCAGTTTAGGCGACGATGTTGGTGATTTTAAAACACAAAACGGACATCCTTGGGCCATACATATACCCCATCAATTTACGCCTCCTCAAGAAGGAATTGACATCACGAATGCTTATAGTGTTTTTGGTGAATTTGTTAGTTCTGAAGGTAATAATGATAAGGATTGGTTTATTGATATCGATGATCATAAAATTTATTCAAATTTAATAATTAATGAATAATATAATACTAATTATTGCTGTTTTTTGCCTGACAAATTGCACGTCAATTAAAGACGACACATTAATTGATAATCAGGTAAATAACTCAAATATTAATTCTTTAGTAGATACAAAAGTCCCTACAGATTTTAATTACGCTACTACAAAAGAGTTATCATTTATTATTACGTCGACAAATATAAGTCAAGCAATAACTTATAAAATTTATGCTCATGAGTTTAGTGGCGAAAAGGTAGTCATCGGTGAGGGATTATCTAATGCTGAAGGACAATTAACCCTTATAAAAACTGTCCCTAGTTATATAAAAACTTTTACGATTGAGAAGTATTACAAAGGGTCTGTTTTTGAAGAAAAAATTCAATCATCATCTAACAATGTCTATATTGGTTTCGATGCTTTTTCTAAAAATATTGGATTAATTGAAAGTAGTAATGCAAGAATAAATTCAGTTTGCTCTGATCAATTTTATGGTGTAAATTCTAGTAGCGAAGTATATATTATTGATGTAGATGATTCATTTTCTTCAACTCAAGCAGGTAGTAATATTTCTCATTCAACTTTTGCTTGTGGAGTAGATAAAACAGGTGGAATAATCTATTACAACAATACTAACAAATTGTATAAATATATTATTAGTAGTGGAACGTCATCTTTAGTAGGTACAAATGGCAGTGTAGGATGGAATTATGTTAAAATGGCTTTTCATAACGAATCTGGGAGATTATTTGCAGGTGCATCTAATAAATTAAGAATAGTAAATACATCCGATTATTCTATTTATAGAACCATGACTGTTACAGGTTTTAATACTACAGAAAATGCTGGTGGAGATTTAGTTTTTACTTCAACCGGAAAATTATATAACGTAAGTTCTAGCGGTTTGTATCTCTATACTTTTAATGGTGATACTACAGCATGTACTGCCACAAGAATCAGTTCAGATAACTTTCCGTATACAACTACAGGTATAGCAGTAGATCGATTTGATAATTTATACATAACAACTAATGAAACTACATATTCTAAGATTATAAAGATGGACCCAAGTAATGGTGCTTATCAAGAAGTAAAAAATCTTTCTTTTATTGTACATGATTTAGGAAACTATTATTGTTTAAATTCTGAATTAAGCACTGTAGACACAGATAATGATGGTGTAATAGATGATTTAGATAAATACCCAAACGATGCAAATAAAGCATATAACACCTACTCTCCTTCCGAAATAGGTTATTCTAGTTTAGCATTCGAAGATTTATATCCATCTGTAGGTGATTATGACTTTAATGATATCATTATTAATTATAGAATGAATTTAATTTCTAATTCAGAAAATAAGGTTGTAAGTATTGAAGCAGAATATATATTTAAATACGTTCAAGGAACTGAATTAACCTCTGGTTTTGGTGTGCAGCTCCCTATACATTCAGATTCTATTACATCTGTAAGTGGTTCTTTTCTTACAACAGGTTTAATTACTGTTGACAGTAAAGGGTTAGAAACTGGCCATAGTGCGGACACCCCTGTATATATTGTATTTGATAATAGTTATGGGATGACGGTAAATTCAGGAACACTATTAAAAAGTGCCCCTATCAATATTTCAATTGATTTATCAGCACATCCAATTCCGCAAGCAGATTTGAGTGATATTCCGTTTAACCCATTCATTTTTATAAATAAAGACAGAACATTGGAGGTACATTTAGCAGGTAAAAACCCTACTGCAAAATTTGATACAAACCACAGAAGTAGCGGAGAAGATGTAGGTACATATAAAACTTCAGATGGGCACCCTTGGGCTATTCATATTCCACATTTATTCCACCCGTCTTTAGATGGTGTAGACATTACAAACACATACAATCAATTCTCAAATTTTGCATCTTCTGGTGGAAGTAGTGACTCTGATTGGTTTAATGATGATACTGGCCATAGAAATAATGATAATATTATTATTGACACAACCAATTAGAGTTTAATATAAGTCATTCTATTTAAAGTACTTTTTCAAATTTATTATTGGCTTTTCAAAATAATAAAATGATAAGTGGGCAATACCTATTGTAAAAACTAAGGTACTTATATTAATCAATAGTATTAACCATACCCTATCTAAAGTATTTAGAAAAGTAGATTTAAGGACTATAAAAAGTACAAAATTTAAGGCGATCATATGGTACATATATATTCCATAAGATATCGTTCCTAAATAAATCAATACTTTGTTATTCACTATAAATCTTTTTTCACTTGAAATATTAAGGATAAATAATCCAAATAAAGGAAAGCTAAAAAGATGTAATAAAACATTTGAGGAGAAGTTAAAAACATCAGTCAAAAAATAAATAAAGAATACTATGTATAGAAATATTCTAATAATTCCATTTTTAAAAACTAAGAATGGAATTTTGTTTTCAACATTTAAAACTGCTATTAAGCCACCAAAAGACATATAAAAATAAATAAAATAATAAGTTCTTAGAAAGCTAAAACTAGGTAAAAAGTAGAGTATAAAACTTACAATAGTAAAAAGTATTAAACCTATTATAAATGTTTTTGAAGTGGAAATACGAGCTAAGGGAGCAATGAGTAAATAAAATTGTTCTTCTATGCCTATAGACCATAAAACTAATAATATAGCACCCGGAGCATATAAAACATTAAATACATTTGGTAGAAATCCAACACACCATGCAATCCCCTCCCATAAAGAATAATTTAAATGGTAATCGATACCAAATAATGGTAACAAGAAGTGGTAGTAAGTAAATCCAAAAATTAGAACAACATAATACACTGGGTAAATTCTTAATATTCTTCGAGCATAGAACTTCTTAATTTCTACCTTTCCTTTCTTCTGCTCTAAGTATAATTGCTTTATTATTAGAAAACCACTTAAAGTAAAAAACATCCATACAGCTTCTTCTCCTTTATGGAAAAGAGATAAATCAGAAAAGTAAGGAAGTTCTAAAGATTTGGATAATTCTGGAATATGGAATATGACGACAAAAAGAGCTAAAAACCCTCTCAACGGACCTATGTTTGGTAACACAATTCTATTCATTATAGAATATAAATTGAATCATTTCATTTTCAACCTTATCTCTACAATATCAAAATATATTACAAGATTATATTAGTTAATATATAGTTTTTGCAATTGATTTCGCCACTTCTCGAATAACATTTACAGCTACTGAATTACCAAACTGTTGGTAGGCATTTGTCATTTTAGATGTAATTATAAAGCTATCCGGAAAACCCTGTAAACGAGCACATTCTCTTGGCGACAATTTACGTACTTTGCCATTTATCAAATACAAACCTGTTCTTGAACCTACTCCACCACCATAAGCCGAAAGTGTAATTGCATGTCCTTTTGGATGATAGATACGTTCTCCTTGTCCTCCCTTATTCACTCTACCAATTTGTATTGGTTTATTCGGTAATTGATCTCTCTTTAACTGATCAAAATCCTTAAGTTCTTTATAAAAACGTATATCATCACGTTCAATAATTTTACCATCTTTTGGGCTATTCAAAAGAAAATCTTCTAAAGCTACTTTTTGATTTAATTCGTTAGGAAATTCAAAGTTTAGATCAAGCTCTTTTTTAATAGCTACTATGTAAATACGTTCTCGGTTTTGAGCTAAACTAAAGTTTCTCGCATTTAATAATTTATAGCTTACATCGTAACCTAAATTATCTAATGTTTTTGTTATTACCTTAAGTGTATTTCCTTTATCGTGACGAATGAGATTTCTAACATTTTCTAAAAAAACAACCTTTGGTTTCTTAGCCTCAATAATTCGGGCAACATCAAAAAACAACGTTCCTCTAGTATCTTCAAAACCTTTTTGTCTACCTGAAATAGAAAAAGCCTGACAAGGAAAACCTGCACACAAGATATCATGCATAGGAATAGCGGCTACATCAATCTTTGTAAGATCCCCAGCCGGTTTTATACCAAAATTGGTTTCATAAGTAATTTGGCATTTTTCATCCCATTCTGCTGCAAACTTGCATGTAGCACCTAAAGAGGATAAAGCAAGGTGAAAACCGCCTATCCCTGCAAAAAGATCTATAAAAGTATATCCTTGAAGCGAGGTTGTTTGCATTAGTAAAAATGTAGTCAGTAAAAAGACAAAGCTTTTACACTTTGTCTTTTCTATAGTTTATTTCTTTAACTCTTTATTGAAAGTCCATGCTACAAATCGGCTTTTCTTTTGCCCCTGTCCCATGTCTATAATATGAGATTCAGCAGGCTTCACTCCTCTTAGAAACTTTTGAACAGCTCCCATATTAGAAGATTTAGAAACTAAAGTAGTAAACCAAATTACTTGATCTCCAAAGTCTTTACTCTCTTCTATTAATTGATGGATAAAAGCCAATTCACCACCTTCACACCAAAGTTCAGTACTTTGTCCACCAAAGTTTAATTTTGGCTTCTTCGTACGCTTTCCAGTTAAGTTTCTCACCTTACGCTGAGAACTTGCCAATGCTTCTTTCGCACTTTTATGGAAAGGAGGGTTACAAATACAGAATGCAAAACGATCCTCTTTTCGTAAAATACCTTCTAAAATATGTTTAGAATCTTCTTGTTTACGAACAGAAATATCCTTTGGATTAATTTTATTTTTCTTAATTAGATTAACAGCATTTTCAATAGCTACATCATCTACTTCAGTACCTACAAATCTCCAATCTAACATTCCTTTACCAATTAAAGGATAGATTAGGTTTGCTCCAGTTCCTAAATCAAGCCCTTTAATCATGCTTGCTTTTAGGTCTGTTGTTGTATCTAAAATATCTTCTATTGCTAATAGATAATCTGCTCTACCAGGAATTGGCGGACATAAATATCCTTCAGGAATATCCCAATAATTTACTTTGTAATAGGCTTTAAGTAATGCTGCATTTAAGCTTTTTACTGCCTCAGGATTAGAAAATGAAATGGTAGGTCGCCCTGCCTTTCCATCTATTACAAAGTCTTTTAACTTAGGATATGATTTTGTCAATTTTTCAAAATCATAACCCTCTATATGAAGATTATTAGGATGCATTCTTTATTTTTTTTGAATTTTAGCGAAGATAGTAAAAAGTAAATTCATTGATAGTTAATAATCGTTTTAATCACTAAATGACACCATTACTAAATAATTAACTACAAAAAAGGTTATCTCGTTCAAAACAAGATAACCTTCTTATTATATTTTTATTGATATGTAGACTTATCTCATTCTATAAATGAATAAAAGCAGTTGCAAGTATCAATTATAATTTTGAAAACTAAGCGTTATAATGCTCAGAAACCGGAGGAATAAAATCATTCTTACGAGAAATTTTTCCTTCTAAAGTAACACCTAAGTCACCTTTAGCAACACCAAATGCTTCTTCTAAAACAGCAAAGTCTGCATCATCAGCACCAACAACTACAGAGTTCTTAGTTACCAAATCTACATATGCAAAGAAGATAGCATCGTAACCACCTTTCTTATTTTCAATCATTGCTGCATTAATTTCTTCTTGCTTAGCAATAACTTTATCAATTAATAAGCTTTCGCAAACACCAAAACCAATTTTGATATCTCCGAAGATAAAATCTTTATAATCTAAGTTTAAGATTTCTGCTGCAGTGTATTTAGACAGGTCGGATTTTGCCGCTAACATTTCGTTTGCAAAACCTTCAACGCTATCGATACCAGCAATTTCAGCTAACTGAGCAGCAATCTCTCTGTCAATATCCGTTGTATGTGGTACAGTTAAGCCTAAAGTATCAGAAAGAATACCACCTAACATAACCCCTGCCATTTGCGCAGAAATCTCTACATTCATTTCTTTGTAGTAATCTGCAATAATAGTACAGCATGATGCTACAGTACGCATATCAATGTGGATTGGTCCTTTTTGGAAAAAGAAGTTATCCTGTACTGCATGATGATCTATAATAGAAAGAATATTTGCTTCTACTACAGATGGAGCAGATTGTGTAGTTTGGTTATGGTCAACAATAACTACATCCTTTCCTGCAAAATTATCTTCGAAAGCAGGTTTTTGAACTTTAAATTGTGCTAACACAAATTCTGTTTCTGGGTTTAATTCTCCTTGAATAATTGGAGTACCTCCCCATAAATTTGCTGCTGCAATAGCACTACAAGTACAATCTGTATCTGGATTTTTATGCCCTACAAATAAAGCATTACTAGGAAAAGATAGTTGAAAACTCATTGTCTTCTTTTAGTATTTTGTTAACTATAATTTTAAAAACATGCAAAATTAACTGCTCAATTTAAATACACCAATATTTCACGCTTTTTTTGAACTGAATCAAGACTTTTTTGGATAAATAAATTATTTGTTGCTTTTAGTTGCATCAATCCACTACCCAATTTTTAAACTTTGTTACTTTATCTTTCGGAATAACGATTTCTATAGATGGATCAATTTTTAAACGGAGCACCCATTTACTATTATAATAAGGTTCTATGCCTTGCACGGCATTAATATTAATTATGTACTGACGGTTAATTCTAAAGAACCTTTCTGGTGAGAGTTCATCTTCCAATTTATCCATTGTAATATCTACTTTAGCTTTATCGTTTTGTAAGGATAATAAATGCGTCTGTTTATTTTCTGAATAGAAACACGCAATATCATCTACAATAACAACATCTAAACTATTAGGTTTTATGGCCCACAGTCGTTTTCTATATGCTTTATCAGAAGTTTTCACTGTTCTTAAAACCTCTTCAATCACTTCTGCTTTTAGTGGTAAATTTAGTTGCTCTTCAAACCTTTCAATTGCAACCTTAACAGCGTCTACAAAAGTAGGCTTTAGAAGATAATCTATACTATTTACTTGGAAAGCTCTTAATGCGTACTCATCATATGCTGTAACAAAGATGATTGGTATTTTGACATTCACTTGCTCTAGAATTTCAAAACTAATTCCATCGGTAAGCTGAATATCCATAAAAATCAGATCGGGCATTACTTCCTCTTCCGTAAAGAATTCTATTCCTTCTTCAACAGATTGCAAAGGGAAAAGAAATTCCCATTTCGGTTTTATTTCTTTAATGATATTTTTAAGATAGCGTTGAGCCGGAATTTCATCTTCAATTATAAGAACTTTCATGGTTGTTATGCTTCTATTAATGGTATAGTGATTTTAAAAGTCGAATCATCTTCTTCTACAAGAATAGAAGCGTATGTATCTAATTGCTTAAAGCTCTCTTTTAAATACTGAATCCCTATGTTGTATGTATCTGCTGAATTATTTTTTGGCTGTTTATTATTTTCAATAGTGAAATGGTTACCATCCGAAAATATTGTGATGGATAACGGTTTTCTTAATGTTGCTTGATTGTGCTTAAAGCAATTTTCTAATAAAAGCTGAATACTTAATGGTGGTATTTTTTTTTGATTTGAAGCGGAATCTATCGTTATTATAACCTTTAAACCTTCCCCTAACCGAACTTGATGCAAATGTATATAAGCTTGCATGGCTTCCCATTCTGTCTCGAAAGTAACTGATTCTACATCTTTACTTTGTAGCACATATCTATAGGTATGAGACAAATCGAGTGCAAATTGCTTTGCTAATTTAGGATCATGATCAATTTCTGAAATAATGACATTTAAGCTATTGAATAAAAAATGAGGGTTGAGTTGGGCTTGTAAAGCTCTATTCTCCGCCCTTAGTTTATCTTGTTTTAAAGCTTCAATTTTTAAAGAATCTGTCCTCCATTTCCTTAAAAAATCATCCGTAATTGTAAGCGAACTGTAGAGCAATAAAACTAAGCTATGGAAGATACCAATTATTGTATTGTTTTTATTCAGCACGTGAGGCTCATCTATTGCACCATATATATTAAGAATTACCATTACAATATAAAAGAAGATAAAGGCCATTAAAAACAGAGAGACCAATTCTACCGTTAAACGCAAACTTGAATGTTTTTCAAAAGGTAAGTATTTATCAAAAAACTGTGTAAACTTTGTACTTAAAAACACAAAGCCATTAAACCATAGTAAATACAAATAGGTGCTCATATAGGAGAACATCTGGGTCATATCAAAATTGATATTAATTGACCAGTATGTAAATACTAATAATAGTAATGAAATCGATATACTTAATACCGGTTGTAGCCATTTGTAATTCCTTTCTAGAAGAATCATTTGATAGTTTTTTAATACGCCCTAATAAGACAAAGATTAGTATAATATGAGAAATAAAAAAGTGGGCATGTTGTTCAACGCACCCACTTCTTAAAATATAGCAACTAGTTAATTGTTAGATGTCCTATAGCACGTAAATAATGTGTCCATTGGACCTGTGCTTTTAATTTACTTTGAATAAATTCTATTACTGCCTGTTCTAAATAAAGTTGCGAGTCGATCACTTCTAAAATATCAATCATTCCTTCCTCAAAGCGTTCTTCCATAGCCAACGCATTTTCTTTCGCTTTATCTACTGATGTTTTGGCAAGGTCTGTTTCTTTAATACTATTTTGCCATGCAACTTTTTTCTGCGCAACTTCTAAGTTTAAAATCTCTTGTGTACGTTCTAATTCTAATTCTCTATTCTGCAGTCTAATTTGTTGTGCACCTACTACTTGATGTTTCTTGCGTCCTTGATAAATTGGAATACTAAGCATCATTCCTAATTGAATATTTGGTAATGCTCCTGGGTTAAAATCATAACCAGGAGATGAATAAGAACCAGTAGCGATACCACTTAGTTGCATCTTGTAAGTACTTTTTACCATATTTAGTTCATGCACACTACTTTTTACTTTGTGCTCTGCTAATGTGTATTCAGGGCGTACTTTCTGATCTATTGTCGGTAAGAAAAAAGCTTCTAAAACAATTGAATCACTTAAAGGCAAAGTATCTTCAAAACCTCTACCTAGAAGTCTGTTTAGAGACATACTGTAAACTTTTAAATCATTTTCTGCTTGTATAACAGCTAACTTTGCACGGTTTACACGTACTTCCGTCATTAAATGATCACTTTTGTTTACTGTTCCAACTTCTACTTTATGTGCTACTAAATTAGAAATTCTAGTTAAATCATCTCTGTAGTTATGCATAGCATACACTAATTCTTTCTGTGCAACAGATTGCCAATATTGTAAATCTGTAGCCATTACAATATCCTGTTTAGTAATTTGTAATTCATCGTAAGACATTTGTTCTCTTACTTGTGCTCTTTTTTGCTTCTCCTTTAACATTCCACCTCTATAAATAGGCTGAGTTAATGTGGTATAAACACCATATTGGTTATTTGCACCTTCTCCTAAAGACATTCCCGATAATTCTCCTAACCTATTGTCTTCTGGAAAAGCCATTAATAGAGGGTTTTGCACATACCAATAATCTGCTGATGCAGAAATTTTTGGAAGAAGGTCTGCTGCTGCTGCTTTGTAATTTTTATGTCTAATTTCTACCCTATTTTCTGCAATCTTCACATATTGTTCGTGTGCTAAAGCATCTTTTCTATACTCGCCTAAATAGGGATCGTTGGCTTGTGCGTAAACATCTCCTAAAAGAAATACCAATACTATGGCACTCATTATCTGTTTGAATAACGTCATGACTATTATTTGGTTTTAATATTGTAGAAAAGTGCATAGAAGACTGGCACTGCTAATAATGTGAGGAATGTAGCGAAGCCTAAGCCAAAGATTATGGTTACAGCCATTGCTCCAAAAACGCTATCTGGTATAAGTGGAATCATGCCAAACATGGTAGTGATTGCCGCCATAAGTACAGGTCGTGTTCTAGATACCGTTGCTGCTATAATTGCTGTGTAATGAGATAATCCCTCTTGTCTTTGAATGTTTACTTCGTCTAAAAGAACAATTACATTTTTTATAACCATGCCTAATAAACCTATCCAACCAATAAACGACATGAAATCAAATGCCCTGCCTAAACCTACTAAACCAAATACAACACCTATAAGTGAGAATGGTAGTAAAACCATTACAATTAACGGTTGCTTGTAGTTACCAAAAAGAGCAATTAGAATGGCTATAATCAATAGAAAAGCAAGAGGAAAGAAAGTTACAATTGCATCAACTGCTTCCTTCTGATTTTTCTTTTCAGCATCCCACATCATTGTATACCCTTCTGGAAGTTCCATTGCTTCTATTTTACTTACAATTTCTTTTTGTAACTCTCCCGTTGTTACTCCTTTTACTGGATCACAAAGTGCAGAAATAGCTCTATGTCGGTTGTATGTTTGTATTAATTGATATTCATAATCAACAGATAAATCATTTACTAATTGTGGTAACGGTACAGTTTTACTTTTAGAGAGTACCGACATATTTTCAACTTTAGTGATATCTGCCGTACTTCCTTCATCGGTTTTTAGCATTATCGGCATTAACTCATTTTCCTCTCTATATATACCTACAACTAAGCCCTCATTTATAATTTTAAATGAATTGGCAATATCGACTCTAGTTACGCCAGCCCTTGCTACTTTATTAGAAGAGTATTCTGCATTCCAAATAGGCGACATATTGAACCAACTACTATGTACATGTCTTGCTTTAGGAGTTGCCCTCATGATATCCATTGCTACATGATTTAAGGAATCTAAAACTAGAATATCATTACCCATAAAACGTACTTCTACTTTTCCATCTAAAGGTGACATTACAGAGTACAATTCAGGGCGAACAAATAACTCAGGAAATAAATCTCTTTTCTGTTCTTCTAATCGATTAAAGACCTTTTCTACATTATCAAAATCATCACATTTAATAATGAAATGCATAACATTTGATTGAGGTCCATATGAAGAGGATGCTAAAAAGTAACGTGGTGGCGTCATGCCTATAGTTACCGTAACTTCTTTTACTTCTTTTTGATTTTTAAGCCAATTGTATATTTCATCTGCTGCCTCTTCTGTGTAATCAATTCTTGTACCCTCCGGAGCGAAAGCATTTATCTTAAATAGATTTTTTTCTAGTTCAGGCATAAATACAACAGACATGTATTTTGCGGTGAAAAGTGATACTGAAAATATTGTCAAGAAAATACCCAGTGATATATATTTATAACGAATACTTAGTCCTAATAAACTTCTAAACTTATCATATAATTTCCCTTGGTATAGGTCTGATGACTTTTCGTTTTTTGGTTCATCTTTTAAGAAAACATCACATACTAAAGCAGATTGTGTTAAGGCAAATACCCAACTTAATGACAACGAAATCGCTAAAACAGAAAATAATGAAGATAAGTATTCTCCTGTAGCATCAGGTGATATTCTGATCGGTAAAAAGGTAAGAATTGCAATAATTGTAGCACCTAACAATGGCCATGAAGACGCCTTAGCTGCTTCCATAATAGCTTGTTGTTTAGGAACGCCTTGCTTCATTTTCATTAAAATAGATTCCACAACTACAATAGAATTATCTACTAGCATACCCATTGCAATAATAAGTGCTGCCAATGATACACGTTCCATATTGATACCAAAACTCCACATTACAATTATTGTGGCTAATATTGAAAATACCAATCCAGAGCCTACTAATATTCCGTTCTTTAAACCAATGAAAAATAATAAGATAACGACTACTGTTACAACAGAAGCCACTAAATTAAAAATAAAACCATTGTTCGCTTCTTGCGACTCTTTTCCTTGATCGTAGATATTTTGAATATGAAGCCCTGCAGGTAAATCCGTTTTTATTTGCGATAACTTATTTCTTATACCTTCAGAAACTTCTACAACATTTGCCCCAGCAGATGCAGAAATGGCAATCCCAACAGCAGATTGCCCTTCAATTTTCATTTTGGTTGTGTATGGTGTTACATACCCTTCTTCAATTGATGCAATTTCACTAAGTTTAACCTGTTGCCCATTTTTAGTATTTACCAAAAAGCTATTTAGCTCTTTAACATCTGCAAAATCGCCACCTACTTTAACTCTAATTCTTTGCTTATTAGTATTGATAAAACCTGCATTTACTAAACTGTTTTGCTGATTTAAAGTTATCATTATATCCTCCAATGAAACCCCTAACTGATTCATGGCTGTATACGATAATTTGATATCTATACTTTCTTGTGCCTTACCAAATAAAGAGACCTTTGCTACATTATCAACTTTTAATAAATCCTTTTTAATATCATCAGCATAATCATTCAGCTCTCTATAACTGTATCCTTCACCATAAATTCCATAAAAAAGACCTAAAACATCAGCAAAATCATCGTTAACAATAGAAGGATTTGCATTTGCAGGTAAAGAAGATTGTGCATCACCTACCTTACGTCTAAGTAAATCCCACATCTGCTGAATATCATCAGCAGCTATTGTTTTTTTAAGAACTACAAGAATACGAGATACACCAGGTCTGCTATCAGAATCTAAATAATCTAAACCATCCATGGATTGTATAGCTTCTTCTAACTTATCTGTTATTTGTTGTTCCACTTCTTTTGCAGAAGCTCCAGGATATGAAGTAAGTACAACTGCTTGTTTAATTGTAAAAGGAGCATCTTCTAGCTTACCAATTTTGTTATAGGCAATTACACCTCCAAGAATTATTAATAGCAGTATAAACCAACTAAACGGTTTATTATCAATAGTAAATTTCGTTAAGTTCATTTGGTATTAGTTTAAAGAAACAATGGTATTATCTAATTTCACACGTACTTTCTGGCCCTCCACTAAATAAGTACCACCTGTAGCAACTACCCATTCTATCTTGTCCATTATTTCAACAATAAATTTGTCATCATTTTTTAATCCTTTAATACTTACAGGTACTTTCTTTAATGTTTGCGTTTCTGGACGGATTCCCCAAACGAAGCTATCTCCGTTTGGTTTACCCATCACTGCGTTAGTAGGTAGTAAACTAGTAGTAGATTTTGTTGTAGATAGTGTTAGATAAATTTCTGCAGTCATTCCTGCAATTATGTCCTCGTTATTCTGATTTAATGCCAAGATCATTGGGTATGCATAATTTATACCTTCAGTATCGTGTAGTATTTCTAAAACTTCTGCAGAAAACCTTTGTGATGGTTTAGAGTCAAAAACTACGTGAATTCTCTCAATATTTTTAGCGTTTAATACAACTGCTTCTGGTACATTACACTTTACTTTCACCTTAGAAAAATCTTGCAATACAATTATTTTTTGTGTTGCATTTACATGTTCCCCTTTCTCTGTATGTACAGATTTTATGTACCCCGTAAATGGAGCATATAGTTTTGTATCACTTAAAGCATTTCTTGATGAAATTAAATTGGTTTGTGCTTCTTCAAATGTCAACTTTGCTTTATCAAGTACTTGTAAAGAGACATTATTGCTTTTATGCAACCTAATTGCTCTTTCGTTTTCAGTTTTTGCTAATCTAAAATTTGCTTCTGCTTTTTTTAGCGACAACTTAAAATCTCTAGCATCTATTGCTCCTAGAAACTGTCCTTTCACTACCTTTTGTCCCTCTTCTAAATCAAAATTGACTAAAGGTCCACTTACCCTAAAAGACATGTTAACTTCTTTATTAGGTGATGTTACTCCCGTTACAATTTTTATGTCGTTAGAATTCCCAACATCTACTTGAATAATTTTTACTAATTGGTCTTTGTTCTCTTTCTCTACCTTGTCTTTTGTAGCGCAAGAAATAAAAAAGATAGATAGTATGATAAAATTTGAAAGTCTCATTAAGTCGTAAATTATGTAATCAATATAAGTTCTATTCATAAACTCCTATTGCTATAATTTTGATGAAGACCCCGACTCAAACAACTTTAATACTAGTTGAAATGGAAAAAAGCATTACTGAATATAAAACACAGAATTTCGAGCATTAACATTGTGTTTAATGTTATTTAAAAATATTTAAAAATTTATATAACATTTCTTGCATAATAGAATCAAAAACTTCATATTTGAAGTATGAATCGTTAAGCAGTGCCACCCTACGGGGTGGACACTTTTTATTGAATTCCACCATACTTGTGGTGGAATTCTTTTGTTTTATAGCCTTCCTACTTTTAGTGAAAATCAAATTATTTTATCAGATTGTATTTTATACACTTATTATTAACAGATGTTAGTTATGTAGATTTGCTTCTATGTTTAACATTAACCATATTTGATTATTCAGTAATTATAAAAGCACTACCAACATGAAAAAGCTATTAGATTACCTATTAAATTTTATTATAGGTGTTTTTCCGTTTATTGCAATTTTTTACCATCTATTTTTTGTTCATAAGGCATATAGAATTGATGGAATCTTAGTAGCAATAATAAGTTTCTTCACACCAGTTTTGAGTGATTTTTATTGGTTTATTCAAACCATGTCATTAGGAGGTTTTAGGCTATACCACGCATTAGGAATTGTAGGTATCTTTGCTGGTATCCTTTGGTACTATAGAGGTAAGGAAGCACATTCTGAAGTTGACTTCAATTAAAATTGTAAAAAGGGTTACTCAATATATAAATTGAATAACCCTTTTTTTAATTGTTTACTTCTTGAAGTTTCGATTTTGATTTTTCTATATCAGTTAAGTTTACTTTAACAGACCCAACTTTCAAATTAGCTTTAATTTTTAGTGGTATTCTGTTTTCATCATCAGATATCCAAAACCGTACAGGGTTATCTCCTCTAAAGAAAGAATTTTCTGGAACAATAGGAGAAAACACAAACGATTTAATATTACCAAATTTAGTTTTACAGATTTCCTCGCCTAAATAAATAATATCAAAATTATAAGCCTTCTTCTCCCAAAAGCCATTGAAATTAATTCTTGCATTCTTTTCTAAATTTGAAAAATTAATTGTTCTTAAAAAATAATAGCCTGAAATCACATCAATTGTTTCTTTCATACCAGGGTATTCTTCGTAATGAATTTCTGGCTTATCTTTTTTCTTCCAATTCACATATACTTTCTGACTGTCTTGATCAAAAGTTATATTTTCTTCTAAAGTATACTTGCCTTCAATTACATCTCTTCTAAATTTTAGTGGAAGAATTGAAGCAGAATCAAAATAGCTTTCCCATGAATCATGTACATTCAATACCGCACCTACAACACCTATACTTTCAGCTGTTATTTTAGCATGAAAACATTTGTGTCCGTCTATAGTGTACATAGAATCATCTAAAAAAACTTCTGCAATACCAGCATCTACAAAAGAATAACCAGCCACATAAATTAACTTCTCTCCTTTTAAGAAATCCGTATTCTCTAATACTCTCCAAAGATATTTTTCTGATGAATTTCCTAATGTGGATAACATCAATAACACTATTGCTAATAGAAATGATTTATTAATAGAGCTACTCATCATAAAGAACTAGTGAAATATTAATTTTAAATTGGAGTAATATAATAGTATGTATAGTGTCAAACAAAAAAAATCACTTTATTTATTAATAAAATGATTTTTTTGTAAGTAAAATTAGAATTTTGGTGCCCATGTTAAACGATGCCACAATTTCTCGAAAGGACCTTGTTTGTATTTTTCTATCCACCAATTACAAATGGTTACTTGAATAATCATTAAAATTATTCCAATACCTAAACTAATTGTAACACCATATTTATCTGCCCAATTTAAACCGTATCCATAATAGAGAAACCCTCCTACCATAGATTGTGTTATATAATTTGTAAGACTCATTCTGCCATACGCTTTTAAATACTTTGTCAGTTTCTGAAATGTTTTATATTGATATAGTAGCACAATACTACTTACCCATATAAATGTAAAGCTTAGTTTCCACCACATATCAAAAGTTACTCCTAATGTTCTCTTTAAGGTAACAACTGATTGATTGACTAAATAAGTATCTTTAAGGAAATATAAAGGTATGCTTATTAGAACGGCAGTAATAAGTATGCTTAACCATTTCTTTTGATTATCACTTTCAAATATTTTCACCTTCCCGAAGTAAAAACCTAAAGAAAATAAACCTGCTGTTTGCATTACCCTACCATTTTCTAAAGCCCACATAAACGACCATGTTTGCCCTAGTGATATGTTTTTATAAAATGTAGTTAACATGGAGTCGCCACCTAGATAAGTTTGTACCGGCAGCCACATGTCTGATGAAATATTTTTACCAATTGAATACCCATCTACAAATAAATAGTTTAAATAACGGTACCATTCTACTGGCTGAAAAAGTAATACACAAGCAATAATTAAAATTACTTTTGCATTTAATTTTCGTTCTAGAAATAAAATCAAGCCTGTAACGGCGTACATTAATAATACTTCTCCTGCAAAAAACATGGCATTAAAAGCAGCAAAAATAGTCAATAAGAATAACCTCCATAAGTATCTGTAGCCAAAATCTTTCCCTAATTTCTTTTGTTTTTCATACATTAGATAGAATGTAAAACCAAAAAGTAAAGCAAATATAGAATAGGTTTTTCCACCAAAAAGAAAAAACATTGTACTAAATACATTTGCATCCAAATCAATTAACCAATCTGGTGTAACTGTTTTCATTGGGTAATGGTAATAATTAAAATGCTCTATGTTATGGAGAAGCATAATTACCATTACAGCAAATCCTCTTAACACATCTATTACATCAAGTCTACTCTTTTTCTTAGAAGTCGATCTATTAAGTGTTTGGCTTAAGTTGCTCATTTTTGTCATAATTGATAGTATTCTTAATTTTATATAAAAATAAGAGTATACTTCAATAAGTTCTGATGACAAAAGGCAAGTTTACAATTATTATAAAAGTTTCATTATTGATTGTTGCAATTCTTCTTGTCCATATGGTTTTGGAATACAAGCATTCATTCCTACAGCAAAGTATTGGTTTACAAGTTCGTCTTCTGTATTTGCAGTAATTGCTATTATTGGTGTTTTCAACTGAAGTTCTTCTCTCATTATTTTGGTAGCTTGAACTCCATCCATCACTGGCATCTGAATATCCATAAATATCAAATCATATTTATTTTCTTTTACTAGCTCTACAGCAATCTTACCATTTTCTGCTTCATCGATACTAATATCCCACTGGTCTAAAATACCTCTAAGTAATAATATATTAAATGGATTATCTTCTACAATAAGTACAGATATTCCGTTTATATCTTTCTTCTCTTCAATAATAGAATCGTTATCTGTTGTTGTAGATAAAAACTCTTTTATTGTCTCCTCAAACACCTCTAAATCAAAGGGTTTAGAGACAATAGCATTCATACCTACCACTTCGTACAACTCTTTTTCTTCTTTAGATGTATTTGCTGTTAAAGCAATAATTGGAATATCATTATTTAAATCTTCTCTAATAAACTTAGTTGCTTCTACACCATCCATTATTGGCATCTGAATATCCATTAGAATAAGATCGAAGTTATTTTCTTTGATTTTATTTATGGCGTCTTCTCCATTTTCAGCAGTTTCAATTTCCATATCCCAGCCTTCTAATATATTTACTACAAGTAACTGGTTAAACGGGTTGTCTTCTACTACTAAAATTTTCTTTCCTTTCCATCCTTCAGAAGGTCTATGCAGTTCTTTTTTACGGGTCTTTTTGTTGTTAAAATTAAAGACATCATTTATTGTCTTTTTTAACTGACCAACTTTAAACGGTTTTGGAATACAACCGTTCATCCCTACTTCCAAAAATTCTTTTTCTAGTTTAGATGTCAAGTGTGCAGAAAAAGCAACAATTGGAGTGTCTCTTTTGAGTGTATTCCTAATTAACCTTGTGGCTTCTACTCCACCCATTTTGGGCATTAGTATATCCATCAAGATCATATCATATTCTTCTTCGTTCAATTTTTCTAGACCATCGTACCCATTATTAGCCGTGTCTACTTCAAGTCCCCAGTCTCTTAGAATATTTACAACTAAAAGTTGGTTGTATTCATTGTCTTCAACTAATAATATCTTTTTCCCATGCCAAGAAGTTGTCTTCACTTCATGCTCAATAACAATTTCTTCTTTAGAGAAAAGTCTGTAAAGTACATCTTGTAAGTCATCTTGCTTAAAAGGTTTAGTAATACACGCATCCATTCCAATAGATTCGTAGTAGTCCAAATCATCCTTCATGGCATTTGCCGTTAAAGCAATAATTGGCGTTGCTATCTGCAACTTCCCCCTAATATATTGAGTAGCTTCAATTCCATCCATCTCTGGCATTTGAATATCCATTAGGATAACATCAAAATTAGATTTTTGAATTTTTTCAATAGCTATTTTACCATTATCCGCAATTTCGACATCAACTTTCCATTGCCCCAAAATATTTTCTGCTAACAACTGGTTGAACTGATTATCTTCTACTAATAAGACCTTATACTCACTCCAATCTATATCTTCATCTAAGCGTAATGGCTCTTTTACAATATCAATATCCTCACATTTTTTAAATGGAATCAAAACGCTAAAAGTAGAACCTTTGCCTACTTCGCTTTCTAATGTAATTACACCGCCCATTAATTCCACAAGGCTTTTACTAATTGTTAAACCTAGCCCAGTGCCTCCAAACTTTCTTGTAATTGATGCGTCAGCTTGCGAAAATCCTTCAAAAATACTTTTATGTTTTTCTTCTGATATACCTTCTCCAGTATCTTTTACTTTAATGTTGAGGTACTGCACATTATTTTCTTCATCAATTCTATCTAACTCCACTGTTAACTTCACTTCTCCATCTGTAGTAAACTTAATAGCATTACTCACTAAATTTGTAAGTACCTGATTAAGCCTATAGGGATCACCCAAAATATATTCGTGAACTTCAGGTTTCCATTCGTGCAGTAATAAAATATTCTTCTCGCTTGCCTTAATTTCTAAGGCAGTCATAAACTGAGCAATCTTATCTTTTAAATTGAATTCTATAAACTCAATTTCTAACTTTTCTGACTCAATTTTAGACATATCTAAAACATCATTAATTACTACTAAAAGGTTTTCTGATGATGTTTTAATGGCATTTATAAATTCTGATTGCTTTGGTAATAATGGTGTCTTGGTTAATAAATTAGATAAACCAATAATTGCGTTCATTGGCGTTCTTAATTCATGACTCGTATTGGCAATAAAACGCTCTTTGATTCTTGCAGATTCAAGTGCTTTCTGACGGGCAGTTTCTAGCGTCTGCTCCATTTCTTTTCTAAGAGATATATCTACCCCAACAGAGCTATAACCAATAATTACATTCTGTTTATTAGTGATGCTAATTAGTGTTTGATAAATCCAAACTTCAGCCCCTTCCTTATTATTTATACTGTACTCATACGTTTCTTTATGCGTACCGTTCTTCTTTTGTTCTTCAAACTTTAATGTAACTTCCTCTCGCATATCAAGAGTTATTAAATCGAAGAATTCTTTTGAAATAATTTCTTCTGATGAGTAGCCAGTTATGGTTAATGTTGCAGGATTAACATAAAGAAGTTTACCATCTACATCAGCTTGGTAAATCATTTCAGAGGCATTTTCTACCAAACCTCTGTAGAGCATTTCTTTTTGCTCAATATCATGTTTTTGTTGCTCCAAACGATCCGTCATCTCACGAAGCTCCATCATATTGATTTCGTTCATTTTTAGTAATTGAACGGCATCTGGAGTCGGATCATTAAGTGCAAAATCTGTTAGCGATAATTTATGTTTTATAAGCTCATCTGTAGTTTTCATCCAAGGTGAGCCTAAAAATAGGATAAGTTCGTCTTCTTCCAATAAAACCACCTGCCCTCTTAAAACCAAATCTCGTTCAGAATTTTGAAATACAAATACCTTTTTAAGTTGATTTTTAATATCATCATATGTAAAATCAATACTCCAAGGTCTAGCTAGTTTTAAGTAATTCTCTAGTTTATTGAAACAACTATCAGGAAATAATTTCTCAAAGCTTTTACCATTAGAAATTATAGTTAAATTTTTATCTACAATAAAATAAAAAGGTGATAATAGATTGAAGTCTAATTTCGTATTTCCTATCTCTGCGTACATATTTTTACCATTTAACTAAGAACTCATCATATTTTAATCCATCTTTTCTACCTTGGATCAATTCAGTTTCTACAACCATATCAAAAGCCTCTCCAAGTCCTAAAATTAGACCATGAACAAAAAACGTTAGTCCTTCACGTTTAGAAAAATATTTTAATTTTAATTCCTTTTCTCCGACCTCTTCTACATCAAATTCTGGAGGTTGAATATTTGGATACAAAAGCATTACTCTACTATGAAAGTTGGGTAGATTCACAAAAAATTCTCTTAGTGTATTCCCACCAGTATCCATTAAAGAACCGTAATGTTTTTTGGCTGTTGTTAAAACCCAATATTTTCCAAAGGCAATTAAAACATCTTCTAATGGTAATTCTAAAACATCGGCTGCTGCAATAGCTAAATCGAAAGTAATTTTATCATCGTAGAGTTCATTACCTGAAAACACTTCAATTTCAACACCACTTTTCTCTCTAATTTTCCTCCAATTTTCAGCACCAAAATTTTCAGTTACTAATCCTTCAATGGCTTTATTTACAATACCGTACATAGCTTATGTTTTTGAATATTTTTATTAAATCAATAATATAGAAATTAATAAATTGCTTAATAAGTTGTATAGTAAATCCTTCATTAAGTTTCTACATCACAATATATTCCATAAAAAGTAGCTTATTTTCCTATCTACAGTAACTCCTTATCTTCTAAGAATGAAATCAATAATTCAGACATTTTTTTATGTTCTTTTACATTAGGATGAGCACTATCTGCTAAATAGGGCAATATTAAAGTATGGATTGTATCATCTCCAATATTCTCGACTGCTTTTGTAATATAGCTAGGCCAAGGAGACCCTTCATCAACAATATTCATTACTCCTAATACACACACTATTGGAGTTGATGGGTATTTACTTTTTAAATTCTCAATAAATTCTTGATAAGCGTTGATAATAAATTCAGGAGTTGGTGCTTGTCTGCCAAATTTCTTGATATAAAATTCGTTATTAGGAATACCTAAGATCCAATAATCATTCTGGCAAAGATTTACAACAACAACATCAGGTGTTTTTTGTGTAAAATCCCATTTACTATTTGCATCATTTGGGTTATGCCTATCGTATAATTCTGGCATAATCAAATCAAACCAACTCACCATAACACCAATTCCACTTTTTGCTATACAAGTTAGTTCTGCATTAAAATGTCTTGCCGTTAAAGCAGAAAAGGCAACGTAATTATTGGTAAACTCAGAATTATCTTCTCCTGTAGTATCTATATTAGCATATCCAACAGTAATAGAGTTACCATAAAATTCTATATGTTTTTTCTTTGGTTGAACGGGTAGCAATTCACCATCAGTTTCTACAGAAGATAAAAGAGTTGTACCTCTAGAATAATCTGTTCTTTTATGTAACGTAATTGTATGTTCTGCTAAAGTAGATGTTTCTAATAATCTATAGGTCTTTACTTCTTTTGATGGAGTAATAAAACCTGTTTCCTTTCCATCAATTATGATAGAATAGTCATTTTCTCCTTTGTCATCAATTAAGTTGACATCTAAATATTTACCCTTTATTTTAAATGTTACAGCACTTCCTGGCCACATCAATTCAATTCCTTCAGAAGTAGTTATTACCCTCCCTTCACAATACCCTTTCGTCAAATTGTTTGTATTTTTAGTTGGTGTACAACTTGTTATCAGTGTAAATAAAATTATTAATAGTTTACTCATTATTTAGTTATTAAATAAGTCTTTCAATAGGCTTTCCATTGCAGGTAAATCGGTATCTTCAAAAGATAGTTCGCCTCTGCTAAGAAATTTCACAGTGTCTTTTAAATCTTCAAAATTAGCATTAGGCACATATTTAGGTAACTTATATAAACGGCTATCTTTCTTCTCGAACGGACAAGGGACTTTAGAAGTATATAAATAAGGTATCAGTATTTTTGAACAACTAAATACAATATTCGTCACCTCTTCTGTATTAAAGAAGCTTGTTAAACGCTCGTTTATATGCTCAAAGAAATTGATTGTATTTGCTAATCTTAAACGTGACCCAGCCTTAGATTTACCTCTCGTTTTTAAATATTTGATCTGAGATTTGCCTTGCTTTTTTCTAACTGCATACGTAGAAAATGTTTTATGTAATGTCAACTCTCCATTTTTCACTAAACCTACTACAGCACTTTCTGTCTGTATTAAGCATATTATATAGGTTTTATTCTTAGGCAATAAATTAATGTCGAGTTGCCAAGGTAATCTTAAAGTAAAGCTAAGTTGTTCGGTATTGATTTGTACAGTATGCTTTTCTTCATCATACTTTTTTTGTGAAGAAGTAAAATAGTGAAGCAAATCTTCTAACTTTTCTGAAGGGATTAATCGTGATTGCATTTCTTTAATTTCAAGAGATGATAATTCATTTCACCTCACCATCAAAAGTATAATTTTATAGTAAAGTAAATATTATATTCTGTAATATTTTAATAATGACAATAATTTAGCAAAAAAAACATTGCTTTTGTACTACATTTTAAATTAACTTATTGATTAGTAAATCATACTTTATAACAATTTCAAAACTATACTCTTCTCTATTAACATGAACTTAAAAAATACTGTCTTTTTTAGTCTATTAATTATTGGGCTAACTACTACCTCTATTTTTGCACAAAATAAAAAAAGAGGTTGGGAGTTTTTTAAAGAAAACCTTGAAATTCCAATTAATGGTAGGATGGATTACAGATTCCTTAACTACGATGAAAATTTTGATGATTTTACCAAAGACTCTCGCTTCCAATTCTCTACTTTTTTATTTAAAGTAAATGGTAAGCTTACAGATCAGATGAGTTTTAATTACAGACAAGTATTTAATAATAACAGTATTGGTACAGCTAATATTAGCGATAATATTCAAGTAGCATCGTTGTCTTTAAATTCTAAGAATAAAAAATGGACATTCACTGGGGGTAAATTTTTCTTAAACCTTGGTTCTGTAGAACAAGAGTACGATCCAAGTGATGTTTATAGATATAGTGTTCTAAACAATAACCTAGCGTGTTGGAAAACGGGTATTGGCTTTTTATATTCTTCTGAAAGTGGACAAGATATTGGTATACAAATGGTAAATGGTGCGCTAGATTCTTTAGGAAATCAGGTTGCTTTACAGTACAATGCCTATTGGAATGGTACTTTATTAAAAGATAAGATTGATATCTATGCTAATGCAACTACACTAACACATTATAAAGACTATGATTCTCAAGCATTTTCTAGTGCTATTGGTTTACAGTGGTTTTTTAATGATTTTATTATTGATACAGATGTAATAGTGGCTAGAAATATGCCTAATCTGTATAAAAATGCAGGGTACCTTTCTTCTCCTATCAAAATTCAATACATGGGGAATAAGTTTAGACCTTACATAAAATTTATTTATGATGCCGTTAAATTTGACAATGAAAATGATAGACCCTCTGTTGTAGATCCAGAAGATGGCTCTATTATTACGGTAAATAATACTGAAATGCTAACTGGTGAAATTGCTTTAGAGTACTATCCATGGGATCACCATAACATAAGGTTTCATTTGGTAGCCTCTTATGCAAATCATGCAAATTATAATTTTACAGATGAACTAAATCCTGAATATGATCCAAACTCAAGACATCATTACGTTTCTCAATACCAAATTCTTCTTGGTTGTAGGTTTGGTTTCAATATGTTAGACCCACTAAATAAATAAAATTTGTTTAAATAATACATACTATGTAACCTTACAAATAGTAGTATATTAATGGTTAATATATAATTATTCAAAGATGTTGCACTAATTAATTTATTATTATCACTAAATATGTTAATAATTGAGTTTTTCTGTAGTGTGAATGAATTATTTTTAGTGGTGCTGTGTTCTATTTGTACTTTGGCACTAGTCAAAAGAATGTTTCTTGAAGTTCGGTGTTTAACCTTTGTAAATAGTTGTTCTTGTTAAACATTGGATAATTAATTCTATTGTTTTATTTTTCGTGCAATATTAAAGCACATGAAAATAGAACATCTTTTATATATAAGTCTTGCGTTGGCAGCCGGTGCGTTGATGCCTTTGCAAAGTAATTTAAACGCAAAAGTGGGATCAACATTAGGATCCCCTTTCCTAGGTACTATTATTAATTTTATGGGAGGCACACTGCTTACTGTTTTTATTATTTTAGTTTTAGTTCGTCCGCAGTTGCCTACAAAAGAGTTGTTACAACAACTTCCTCCATATTACTACCTCGGTGGTATTCTAGGGGTCGTATTTGTAACAACTTCTTTATTTCTAGTCCCTCGTATTGGTGCATTGAATGTATTTGCATCAATAATAGCGGGCCAAATTGTGGCTTCTTTACTTTTCGACCATTTTGGGTTGATGGGCGTTCCTGTTAAACCAATTACTCTCCAAAAAATTATAGGCGTTACTTTATTGGGTACTGGTTTACTCCTTATCCTTAAAGACAATAATTAAAATTTATAGTTTACTCCTGCCTTAATATTTCTACCCATATTTGGAATTGAATTCCATGCAAACGGGTCGATATAATATGTATTTAAAAGATTATTGACTGCAATATCAAATTGTAGATTTCCTTTTCTTAGTGGCAAATTATAGTCAAGATATAGATTTACTAAATGATAAGGTGACGTTTCTACTTCTCCTAATAGTGTACTTGGAGAACTCATACCTGCAGAGTATTCATGTTGTGCACCTATTGTAAACTTTTTGATTAAAACCCTAACATCCTGTTTTAATGTAAAAGGACGCATATACGGCATTGGAGAATGCAAAGCTTCTATATATCCATTTTCTACAACAGCAGATAACCTATAACCTAACCAATTAGTAAACTTGGTAGAACCGTACAATTCTAGGTGAGAAGATTGTGCATTATCAACATTTTGATATTCTTTTACGCCCAAGGCTCCTGGAGTCATGGCATCTAGATTTTCATCTACTATTCCAACTATATAATCTTTGATATACGTTTTCCTAGCCCTTGCTCCTACATTCCAAACACCTTTTCTATAATTTAAATCAAAAGTAAATGAAGTCGCTTTCTCGTTTTCTAGATTTGGGTTGCCTATATAATCATACTGATCTCTTGCATTAAATAAATAGAAACCATACAATTCAGATGCTGTTCCAAATCTTTGCGTGTAAGATCCTCCAAAAGAAGCAGACCATTTTTCATCCAATTGATATAAAAATAGAGAAGAGAAATCTCCTCCAAGATCACTTTCAGGACTAGTAATAGAATACCCTAATATTTCGAATTGCTTACGAGCTACATCACTTGTTAAATTTGTAGACACTGCTTCTACTCTAAGACTATTTTTCCATTTTAATCTAGGATCTAATTGCCAAATATCTTCAACAAAAATTGCCACAGAATTTCTCTGAATATCACCCCATGTTTGTAAATACATATTTACTCCTCCTGTTGGAGAGTACATGGTCATGTCTGCAAATAATGTATTGATATAAACATCTCCTTTTAATTTAAATTGATGTTTAGCAGACTTGTGCTCTAAAGTTGTCCAGATACCTGCCGTTTGGCTTTTACCTGGCATATCCATATGCATTGCAACATTTTCTCTCTGTGTATCATCCATTATATGAGTAATAGAATTATAATACACTTTTGCTGTTAATACACTAAAAAAAGATGATTCAAACTTCTTTTTAAAACCCAAATTACCCATGTAGGCCGTTGCAGAACTTACATCCATCGGTAAAGCAGGATAACCAATATCTCTACCCTCATCAAACATAAATAAACCCGTCCATTGCGTAGATGGGTTCTGCTGAAATAAGGTAGTAAATGTATGGTTCTGTTTACGGTATTGTGTGTGAGGTACTAGGTTTCCATTTCCATCTGTATAGCTTTGGTGCTGACGGTAGGCTCCAGAATATCTAAAGCCAATTTTTTTATACGATTTCTCTAAAAAAACATTCGTATCTGTACCATTAGTATTACTACTATACGCTGTTTGTGCCCCTAAACTTAGTGGTTTCCCAAGTGTTGGGTAACGCATTTCTGCATTAATTGCACCACCTAAAGATGTACCATATTGTTGAGCACCTGAAGCATGTAAAACTTGTAATTTCTGTAAATTAACGGGTTCTAAATAAGAAGTTGCAGGGTCCATTTTATCGGTACAACCACCAAATACTCTCATACCATCAATTGCAACAGTAATCTGACCATCTGTAAAACCATCAATAACAGGTTCCCAAGCAAAATTACCACGCTTTGCAACGTTCAATTTTCTATTTGCTTCTAATAATTGATCTGCAGTTAACTGATAATCTTGGTCGGTTATCGTATCACTAGAAATAATAACCTCACCAAGGTAAACTGTTTTTAAAGAATCTTGAGCAAAAGATATTGAACAGTTGATGGTGCAGATAAAAGCAATCTGCACCATACTGTTTATAAAGATTTTCATTTAGAATTCAAGGTAAAATGAAACTCCCTCTTCGTCTAAAAGTACTGTATCGTTGTCTACAACATTTAACTTTAATTGCCAATCTCCTAACATAGAGAAATTAACAACACCTGTATACACACCATCTGTACTTGCTACAGGATCAACATTATTTGGAGAACCATGATCCATTGAAGGCATATGAGGTGTAACACCAAAAGTTAAATCTGTATAAGGCACATAGGTTTCTAAATGACCGTGCCCCATACTTGGGATTCTTTTAAAGGCTAAAATTTCGTAGTTATTAGACCCCACTGCTGGGTTATTTCCATTTTCTATAAAATTATAACCCATAATAATTTTATTATCTGAGTCTGCTATTGGTAAATTTATGACCGTTTTGTATGCTGGATCTTCTGTTAAAAATTTAACTGCAGCTACAGTTAATGGCATTGTCCAGGTAGCTAAAGGAGTTTCTTCTAAAATGTATTGTACTTCTATTTCCCATACTCCCATTTCTACTGTAGGCATCACAAATAGTATTTGTCCTTTGCCAGAAAATGATTCTGTAGCGTCTTCAAAACCTCTAATTGGTGTAGAGTGTTTGTGCGTCATACCGTTCATCATCATTGTCATTTTTGGTACAATTTGCCAAGTTCCACCTGTTGTAAGTGTTGACGTTCCTTCAACTTCAAAGGCAACGTTATTTACACCTTCAGATAGGTTTTCTTTAGCTGCCATCAATTTTAACGTTAAACCACTCGTTTCGTCTTTTACGTTAGTGATTTCAAAATCATAAGATGGATTGTTTGGAGTAACCGTTTCATTGTCATCATTGTTACAACCAATAAAGATAAATGAGAGTAAAAATAAAGCGATATATGATAGATTTTTCATTGTTCTGTATAAAAAATGAGCGTAGTTATTCCTGTATTTGTTTCTAAAAGGAACAATTTATAAGGCTCAAAAAGATAATAATTGATTAAAAAGTAGTGTACAGTCAATTATAAGTCATGCACTAAAGAGACAGTAAATTAATTGTCTACGTAAAGTGAGCTATAATAAAAATTGAGGGTACTGTGTTAAAATCTATAGACATAAGTACGCTGTAGATTTAACTATAAAAAAATTATACAGAAAATATGGGAGGACGAAGTGCTCTATCAAGTAGTTCTTTAGAGGTCAGGGTAACTTCTGGGAAAGTTACTTTCAACTGTTCCTCAAAATCAGTAAAGTGAATGCCAACAAATTCTTGTCGTACTACAGGTAAATCTAAAACATACTCTTTCGATAATTGTTCAGATGTCTGCTGTTGTTTCTTCGCTTCTTTTTCAAGCTCTTTACTAATGAAACATTGTCCGTGACAAGACATTTCGGGTTTGTCTTTATTTATACAAAAAACCTTTTCTATAAACGCACGTTGGCGTTCTAAGTCTAATTTTAATAAAGACACAGAAAATGCATTGAAGAGGATTACTCCTGCACACAGAATGTTTAAGACGATATGTAACTTATCTGTTTTCAACAATACATTTAGTTTATTTACTGCAAAAATAGAATCGTTTATTGTAAAAGCAATACGTTTTAAGGAATAATATTGACTTAAGTCATCTTTTTGTTTTTATCGATGAAGAGAAACGATATATTTAATTGCTTTAAATCCCCCTAGTAGTTAGTTAAATAAATTAACCTCTGTTGCTCTTTGTACCGCTTCTGTAGTATTACTTACATCCATTTTATCAATTATTTTTTGACGATGTGTATTTACAGTATTAATACTAATGTGTAATCTATCAGCAATTTGTTTACTTACATACCCCTTACTTATTTCTTCTAAAACTTGAATTTCTCTTTTAGATAAAATAATGGATGGTTTCTCATCAGGAAAAATAGTAACATCTCCAGTTTTTATATTTGTAAGCATTGCATTACAGGTTTTGTACTGATGATTTGATGGAGATAGATCAAGTATACCCATAACGAGCCATAATTCTTTTTGTGCTGTTAATTCTAAAACAGTATGTTGTTCCGTTACCCAAACAAAATCACCCGAGCTATTCTGAATACGGTATTCGGTACAATACTTATAATTTTTCACTTCTTCTTTATCATCAAATTCATTAAAAATATTGATAAAAAAGAAAGACATTTTTTCAAGTTTAGCAATATCATCTGGGTGAACTTTCTTGTCTATATACGACGCTGCTTTACCAAAGGCTTTTTCAATATCCCAACCTAATAAAGGTGCAAAATTATCTGAGACAAAAACGTGTTCTCTTTTAGTAAAATCTAATATTGTGATACAACTACTCTGAATTTTTTCAATTTGCTTAGCTATGGCAGTATGTTTCTGTAAGATAGTATTCATTTAAGTGCTTTTTTAAGCGAATAGATCAAAAAATCATTATAAATCAGTATTGAACTTTATCCTACAAATATATCTCTTTGTAACAATACAAAAAACATGATTTAAAATACCATTATGAAATCTATTTACGCTTACTTACTCTTTTTCTTCTGCTATTTATCTTTCTCAACACAAGCGCAAACTATTCATCAGAAGTTGTATGGAAAAGTTGTAGATAAAACTACTCGCCAAGAAGTTATTGGTGTTGCCGTTTGGGTAAATACAAATGACAAAGCGATTTCTTGCTTAACAGACGAAAGAGGAAATTTTGTACTTCATGTTCCAATTGGACGACATGATGTATTCTTTAAACTTATTGGTTATACACCTTATGTAGCGAAAGAAATTATAATTAATAGTGCAAAAGAATACCAACTGAATATTGCCTTAACAGAAGAGACTACTGTACTTAATGAAATAGAAGTTACCTATGTTTCTAGTAAAGACGAAACCAACAATAGTATGGCTTTTGTGAGCGGTAGAAAATTTACGGTTGAGGAAACCAGCAGGTATGCAGGTGGGTTTGATGACCCTGCCCGATTGGCTTCTTCCTTTGCTGGAGTAGCTGGCGAAACAGGAAGTAATGGAATGGTTGTAAGAGGAAACTCGCCAAAAGGAATGTTATGGAGGGTTGAAGGTGTTGATATTCCTGACCCTAACCACTTATCTAACATTATTGCTTTTGGTGGAGGTAGTGTTACTGCTTTGAGTAACCATGTACTCGATAATTCTGATTTTTATACGGGTGCTTTTGCCGCAGAATATGGAAACGCACTTGCTGGAGTTTTTGATTTATCATTAAGAAATGGCAGTACAGATGATTATGCTTTTGCCACTCAAGTTGGCATTAATGGTATTGATCTAGCTGCAGAAGGTCCGTTAAAAAAAGGTACTGATGCCTCTTTTCTGTTTAATTATAGGTATTCAACTTATGCTTTGCTTAGCCCAATACTACCTCCAGAAATGGGTTTTTTAGGGTATCAAGATCTTTCTTTTAAATTGAATATACCTACAAGTAAAAATGGCACATTAAGTATTTGGGGTGTTGGCGGACAAGATACTCAACATAGAGCTGCTGAAAGTGACTCTTCTACTAGAACTTTTGAAGAAGCTGATGTTGCCTTTAAAACAAATATCCTTTTTGGTGGTACTGGCATTAACTACCAACATACTATAAATAAAAGTGGATATTGGAAAACATCACTTTCTGCATCTGGAAATAGTATGTTTTGGGAGGAAGGCAGATTAAATAATGAGAATGTTGTAGAACAAAAAGAGGATTTTGAAAACACACAATGGAACCTTGCTCTTAATAGTTACATAAATTATCAGTTTGGAAAAAAGCATACCAACAGAACTGGATTTACTGTAAAGCAGTTGCATTACACTATAAATATGAATCAGGCGGATGATTACGGAGAACCAATGTATAATTTTGCGAATGGTACAGGAACTAGTTATTTATTACAAGGGTATACGCAATCTCAATTTAATCTAGGTAATCATTGGACTTTAAATGCTGGATTGCATCTCCAATATTTTGATATCAATAAAGAAATTTCTATTGAACCACGTGTTGGTGCTCGTTACCAAATTAATCCTTGGCATGGCATTACTTTAGGCTATGGATTACACAGTCAGATAGAGCAATTGCATTACTATATGCTACCTATTACTAATAACGAAGGGACAACCACCTACCCTAATAATGATTTAGGTTTTTCTAAAGCACACCATTTTGTAGTAGGTTACGATTGGAATATTTCTGAATCTTTACGATTTAAATCTGAAATTTTCTACCAACATTTATTCAATATTCCTGTAGTGGATGGAAGTTATTTTTCTATGCAAAATATAACCAATGAATGGTACATTCCTTTTGGGTTGGAGAATACAGGAACAGGTAAGAATGTTGGTATTGATTTAACCTTAGAGCAATTCATTAAAAATGGGTTTTATTTCCTTACAACAGCCTCAATTTTTGATTCTAAATATACAGGTGGAGATGGCATTGAAAGAGAGGCTATTTTTAATAAGAATTATGTATTCAATTTCCTTGCAGGAAAAGAATGGAAAGTTGGGAAAAAGAAAAACAATACTTTTAGTATGAACGGGAAGATAACATTTATGGGGGGCGATAGGAAACACCCTTTAGATGAAGAGGCAAGTAATGTTACAGGTGAAATTGTGTATGATTATCAGAATGCTTACGGAGAACAGTACCCTAGTAATCAGATTTTAAGTATGAGTTTTCTCTACCAAAGAAATAAACCCACACATACTTCTTTATGGACTTTCCAAATAATAAATGCCTTAGGCAACCCTGAGTACTTTGGCTACACAATGACTAAAGAAGGAAAAATAGAAGAGAATACTGATACTTTGGTATTACCTAACATTGCTTATAAAATAATTTTTTAAAATGAACTTCAAGTCACAAATACATATAGAGCTGATTTTCAATCAGTTTTAATTTTAATTAGAAATAATAAGACTTTTTTATAAAAAAATATTTAGAAAATGAGTACAAAATAAAGTCCTATCCATTTACTAAATAGAAACCATAAATAATTACACTATAGAAAATATTTAATAAAAGGATAAAAGCATTTTTACAATAAAGATACATTAATAGTTAAATGATTAGATACGGGGTAAAACCCGCTTATTGCTAGTTTTCAGTTTAGAGTTTATTTTACGTAAACATGGTTAAAGCATCAACTTTCTAAGTAGATGCTTTTTTATTTCATAGTATTTTATTTGAAAATAAATAAGCAATAAATTATCTTCGGAAGTTTTCAATTTACATAACTTTAAAAGACTAAATTATGACACAATCACAAATTATTGATAGCCTAGTTGCTGGAAATGATAAATTTGTTTCTGATAAAGCAGAAGGCGGTTTAAGAAATGAGACAAGAAGAAATGAACTTGTTACTGGACAAAATCCTGACACAATTGTGTTAAGCTGTGCAGACAGTAGAGTGGTTCCTGAATTAGCTTTTGATAAAGGTTTAGGAGAATTGTTTGTTGTACGTGTTGCGGGTAACATTGCAAATACAGACAGCATTGCATCTATAGAATATGCAGTCGCTCACCTAGGTTCTCAAGTAATTGTTGTTTTAGGTCACCAAAGTTGTGGTGCTGTTACTGCAGCAGTAAATGGTGGAGACAACGGTTACAACCTAAATCACTTATTATGTCAGATTACTCCAGCTGTTGAGGCTTCTGAAAAAGGTGCTGACGTAAACGATGTAGTAAAAAAGAATGCAGAATTAAATGCTGAAGAACTAGTAAAAAGATCTAACATTATTTCTGACGCTGTAAATAGTGGCAAAGTAAAAGTTGTTTCTGCTTACTATAATCTTGATTCTGGTAAAGTTGATTTCTTATAAGAAACACCTACTATTCTACTTAAGAATATATTAAAAAAAAACCACCTTCTATTTTGTAGAAGGTGGTTTTTTTTTGTGATGACCTCTAAATTCTAGGTCAGTAAATTTACTTTTAACATCCAATTATGATGCCTTTATAATTTTCAATTGTTTATTGATTTTCTGACCAACAAATACTTGAAGTATATAAATTCCCTTTCCAATATTACGTGTATCAAATTCAAATTCATTTCCGTTTAGGATATAGTCAACATTAATTCTCCTACCTGTTTCTACTTCTACAAAGATAAATTTGATAGTATCTAAATCTTCAATATTTAGACACCTTACTTTTATATTTCTTACGAATGGATTAGGGTAAGTTATAATATTTATTTTATCAAATTCAGAACTAAACACTTCTTGTAACCATGATTCTGACTTACCATCAAAATCAAACTGAGTTAATCTATAAGTAACCTTACCAGTTAATTTCAGATCATCAAACTGATAGTTTGTAACAGTATTAGAATTTCCTTGCCCATCAATTTTTTTGATTAATTCAAAATTTCTACCATCAATAGACCTTTCAATTGTGAAATAATCATTATTTATTTCTTGAGCAGTTTCCCATTCTAATTCTACAAAGTTAACAGTACTATTTACTTTAAAATAAGCTAATTCGACCGGTAAATCAATTAACAAACAATTCCCTTCTGGGCTAATTAGATTCTTTTTGAAAGAAGCTAATTTTGAATTAGTTGTAAAACCACCTTCATATTTACTTTGAGAAACACCTCCATAAGTACCAAAAATTAAATGTTTTTTAGCAGATGAATATATCTCATTTTTTACTTTTGGGTTACCAGATTTATCTTTTGCAAGAACAATTTTATTTCTTCCCTTAGTTAAATCCCTATCTAATTGCTGAAAATTTGTACCACTAAAAGCTGTTTTATCTATAATGTCTCCATCTATAGCACAATCATATTCTACTGTTTTTAATTTTGTATTTTGAGCAAATGCTTTGTCCTCTATTTTAGTCAACTTTGGTAACTTTTTAAGACTAATTCTTGTTAAATTATGCAATCCCGAAAATGCCATCTTTCCTATCATTTTAAGTTCACCTAAATCCTCCAAGATAACTTCTGATATCCCAAAATTACCCCTAAATGCATATTTTCTAATATCTTTAAGATGAATTGCATTACTAAAATCGATTTTTATAATTGATGTATTAAAAGTAGAATTAAATTTTCCTTTGAAAGCATTTTCGCCAATTACTTCAATTTTTTTAGACGACCCTGGTATTACTGCAGGCATTATTAATGGCTTTAAATTGGTTGTCAAGCTTTTCAACTCAAAATCTGTAATTGTTACTTTATCACCATTTAACTTAGCAATGATAAGATTACTGTTAATATGAACACCTTTAGATGTAACTGAAGATGGTAGCCAAATATCTTCATGAAATTTAGTTCCGCCTGCAATATCTTTACCAACAGTTTTTAAAGATGTATAGCTTGTCAAATCTACATTCGTTAAACTATTGCACTTCCAAAAAGCACTATCACCTATAAATTCAATACTAGGAGGAAATTTTGAGAAAATTGAAGATTTTAATATTTTATTACCATTAAATGCATTAGCTCCAATACTTTTTAAATGAGTGGCTTTACTCATATCCAACTCTTTTAAATTGATGTTATTTGTAGTTTTTTTTTTAGTACGTGTATCTATATATTGATTGGTCATAAAAGCTTTATCACCTATTGCTACAATTTTTTTAGAAGATGTTGGAATCAATTCTGGAATTATTAATTTTCCACTTTTATCTCCAATAACATGTTTCGCTCCAGTAGCATAGCCTATAATTGTAGCTTCTTCATCATTATTTTTTAGTGAAACCCAAAAAGTTTGGTAGTGATTGAATTTCGATAAATAATCTGCTTGGTCAAGAGTAGAAGGTAACCAAATTGAATTCAAATTATCACCAGAAAACATAGCTTTTCCAATAAAAGATAGTTTCTTTAATCCTGATAAATCAATATCAATCAAACCTGTTTCTTGAAATACATTCGCTTTTATTTCTTCAATATTAGGCGGAAAAATAACTTTAGTTAATTGTTTATTTTTTTGGAATACTCCTGAGCCAAATCTTTTTATGTGTATAGCTTTACCCATATCAACACTCTCTAAATTTTTCCCGTTGAAAACATTACTTGAAATTGCTTCAATTTTTTTAGAAGAAGTAGGGATTACGGCAGGAATTATAATTTTAAAATTAGGATTTAAACTTCTAAACTCAAAACCTGTAATTTTCACTTTATCTCCATTTAATTCAGCAACTATAAGGTTACTATGTATATGAACACCTTTAGATTTAACTGAACTTGGTAGCCAAATATCTTCATAAAGATTAGTTCCTCCAGCAATATCTTTACCAACAGTTTTTAAAGATTTATAGCTTGTCAAATCTACATTCGTTAAACTATTGCACTTCCAAAAAGCACTATCACCTATAGATTCAATTTTAGGAGGGAATTTTGAGAAAATTGAAGATTTTAAATTAATATTACCGTTAAATGCATTAGCGCCAATACTTTTTAAATAAATAGCATTACTCATATCCAACTCTTTCAAATTGATTATGTTCATTAAATTTCGAAATCTTTCAGGTTGTGTTGATATACTTTTATAATCTTTAGTCATAAAAGCTTTTTCTCCTATTGCTACAATTTTCTTCTTAGAAGTAGGTATTAGGGCAGGAATATTAATCTTTAAATAATTACTCTTTTTATGTTGTCTTCCTTTATAATAATTTGTAATTGTAGCTTCATTTTTTGCATTAAGTGAAACACTAAAAGTTTGAATATTATTATCGAGTTTTGCATAAACAGGTAAATCTACTGTATTCGGTAGCCAAATGGCATTTATTATAGTATCATTAAACACCATATTTCCAATGAGTCTTAAATTCTTTGCACTAGTTAAATCTACATCGGTCAAACCCGTATTATTAAATGCATTAGCATATAATTCTTCTAAACTTGAAGAAAAAAGAGCTTGCTTTAAGTTTAAATTTTTACTGAATGCACCAATTTGGATACTTTTTAAATGAATAGCTTTACTCATATCAACACTCTCTAAATTTTTGTTTTTGAAAGCATTATCTCCAATCTGAATCACATTCTTTGCTTTTATACTTTTAGGTATTACCAATTTCTTAGGTACTTTACCAGTATAACCTACTATTTCAACTCCACCGGTTACAGATTTTGTAATAAATTGTGCATACGATAAATTAGTTAAAGCTATAATTAATATAGCTATTATTAGGATAGAATTGTAGTATTTTTTCATATTTGTAATACGTATTTAGGTCTTTATATTATTCATGATATTGTAATAATTATTATCTTTTGGGCCGAATTATAAGTTGCTTATGGATAAAGTTTCTGATTATCATTCATTAATGTAATCAAGCTTGAAAAGCTGAGCAGTTTGTAATTTTTTTTATATAGAGTTTTCATCTTTATAGTAAAATGTTAAGTAGATATTTTAAATACCTACATAAATGACAATCGTCCTTTTTTAGTAGTCAGTTTGATTAAGCTTTATTAATTGATCTTATAATTACTTTAATTTAAATAACGTAATGTAAAACGTTATAAACTCCCGAATTTTCTTAAAACAAAAAGAGGAACACCGTAGAACGATGCCCCTTCTGAATTTACTTTTTTAATTGAGATACGAATTACCCAAAACCAAGTTTAAAATAAATTTAACTTTAGGGTTTACATTCGCTTGAAATGTAATTAGTAATTAAGAATGCTTTTTGTCTCTTCTTGAATGTTATGGATAACACCAAGTTGAAACGGAATGTTGGCGGGCGCCATATTTCTATAACGCCCTAAGATTACTCTATTCTATTATTCGATAATTAATTTTTTCGATGTTGATAAGTTATCTCCAATTAATTGAATGATATACAAACCTTTATCTACTGCTAATTCTGATTTAGAAATTGTAATAGATTGTTGATCTGTTATTGACGAAGTGAATACTACTTTTCCACTTAAATCAATAATATTTACTTTACCATTAATAGTTTGGCCAAAATTGATCATTAATAGTCCCATTGTATATGGGTTAGGGTAAATACTAATTTCTTGTTCTAATGCAACATAGTTATCTAACTTTCTTGCCGATGAACCCACTTCTTCCCATGTAAATACTTCAGCACCATTAGCTGATGAAGCATCTGCATTTAAAGCATTTGAAGAAGATGTATTTACTGACCAATAATTACCATTAATTTTTGATTTAACAATTATACCATTTCCACTTAATTCAATGGTATATTTCTGTCTTTCAAAAACACCAGATGCTCCACATTTTACTGCGTTATTTGAAGCAGTAGTTACATATTTACTAGTTGCTACAGATTGTAATCCTAAATAACCATTACCGTCTACAACTCTAAATTGTTCTTTTGTACTTACAGAAGATTGCGTTCCTTGTAAAGCTGTACCAGAACCAGTATTTACTGTTACATAATTACCTGCATTTGTTATTAAAGAGATTACCTGACCAACTTCTGGTAATGTTCCATTTCCTCCACCAGTAGATGTTGAATTAACTGTAATTGTACAAACTGCTTGTTTTGCTCCATCTGCAGTAGTAACACGTACTGATGTTGTACCTTCTGATAATGCTGTAACTAAACCATTGTTGTTTACAGAAGCAATAGTATTATTTACTACACTCCAAGTAACGGCTTTGTTTGTTGCATTAGACGGTAATACAGTTGCAGATAATGATTGAGTATCTCCTTCATTTAAAGTGATTGATGATGAATTAATAGTAACGCCAGTTACTGCAATATCAGTTGGCCCTTCATTACCTCCATTATCTTCACCATCTACTTCTACCAAAGTAAAGTTATCACAATAGGCTTGTCCTTGAGACCAGAACCAAATACGGTAGGTTTCTTCAGTAGCACCTGTTGTTATTGTAATTTCACCTTTAGAATATGTAGTAGACGCAAATTCGTAGTTTTGAATAAACTCATTAGTAGATGCTTTGTTCACACCCATAAATGCTTTAGTTCCTGAGGCTCCTACTTTTGAATAACTAGAAATAGTATACGATGTATTCGCTTTTAATGTAACGATTTGTGCAATACTTGCATTATCAATAGTTCCTGCTTTAGAACCATCTTGTGCATTATTATTTACAACAGAAGCAACACCATAACTTGCATCCCAGTTTGTAAGATCTCCAGTTTCAAAACTTGGGTTACCAATAACACCCACTCCTAAACTTGGAGGTGGAGGGGTTACCTCATCTGATTTTAACCAAACACGTACATAATCTACATACATTGTTGTTGGCATTCCAGAAAGTTTTGCTGCAGCTTGAGGATCCGTTTCTGGATTAACAGCATTATTTCTGTTATCATAAAACTTAACAAAAGGCTTTCTAAGTCCTAAAGACAAAGTTACGTTCATTGGTCTATGCCAGAAAGTATTTGGCTTTCTTCCTCTTTCTACTCCATCTACATACCAAATAATCTCTTCTTCGTTTACTTCACAACCATAAACATGGTAGTCTTCTGTAGGGTCCCATGGTGCTCTCCATTTATTTAATTGTGCTTCTGGATATGCTTTAGGACGTCTCCAAACACCTTGTCCATTTTCTTTTACGACAGCATGAAGGTTTAAATCCATATCTTGGATATCATCTTGGTGCCCTTCATACCAATCAAATTGTTGCAATTCTACAACATCAATTTCGCTGTAAACAGTTTTACCTTCTCCTACAGAATAGTCAAAGTTACTGTACAACCAGAAAGATGGACAAACACCTTCACCAATATCAGCTCCTTTAATTTTTGCTTCAAAATAACCGTAAGTAAAAGTGTTGTACGTTTTTAAAATACCAGATTTAAAAAACGTATTACCATCATTTGCATTGTTAGCATTTTGGCGCATTGTAAGTTCTGCAACACCATTATTGATAACTACATTGTTAGCATTGTCCCATTTCCATGCTGTTGTGTTTGGTAAGTTGCCCGTACGAATCCATTTTGCCCAATCTGGAGTGGAGCTATTAAATTCATCAGAAGCATTCCATTTAATTGACCATTGGTCAGAAGCATTTTCAGTTTTTAGAGGTTGCTGAGCTGCTGCCGATCCTATGATCAACAAACTCATAATCCCTGTTACGAGGTGTTTTAGAAAGTTAGTTCTAAAATGTTGTCTTGGTGATTTCATACTTTATTTAATTATAGTTGGTTTATTTAAAAGATCTAGCTGATCGATCTTTTCTGCAAAGAGAAATAATATCTGGTTGTTTAATTTTCTTATTTTAATTGATTTTTCCCCTTTGATAAAATGTATATACATACAGGTTTATCATTTCCTCATTTAATAATAATTTGATTAAAATACCCATTTACTTTTACTCCTATGCATACTGCAAATTACTGCTCAATGGGAGTCAATTATTCCTCTAAATTACCTCACAATAAGACTAATTTATCAAAAGTATTTCATACACTTATATCAACTAAAAAGGGATTGGATTTATTCATATACGATAAAAAAAGGTACTACATTCCAATGATTTAATCATTTTCTTGTAGTACCAATTTTATATACTTAGCGCCTGCTGGTTAAATTAAAAAACTTTACCTTGCCACGTGATAAGCTTGATTTAGTTAAGTTGTTAAGGTCTTGGATTCCATCTAGACACTACAATATTATCTATGTAGAATGTAAGATTTTCAGAACCAGTTTGTGCAACTTTAATTCCCATATGGAAAGGAGCATTACCTGGATCTACTGTTACTACATCTGTTAATTTTCTCCATTCTCCTTCTACCGTTCCACCAAGTGGGTGTGCTTGTTCTGCACCACCTGCGCCCCACATTACATGCATTCTCATATTAGAGAAGAATTGGTTTGGTACGGTTGGATCTGTTACACCTCCATTACTTTCAACAAAGACATCGAAAGAAATTTGTAATTTATTCGATCCTTCTGCCTCGTATTGGAATTTTTGGAATTCTCCTAAAATTGTTGGTTCAATAATAGAAGCATTACCCCAAGGTCCAGCACCGTTGTAAGCATTTACAGATATTTTTAAACTTGTAGCACCATCAGTAGCTTTGTCTGTAGTCTTAGTAAGTGTGTTTGTAAAATCACCACCTAACCAGCCCGTACGACCTGCAACCCATGTTACTGCACTGTTTTCCATGCTGTAATCAAATTCTTCTTCTTCCAATAAATTTATCTCTTTTATTGATAGATCTTCATCAGTAAATGGAGTAACTAATGCCGCATCCTGAGTTGCTAACTTAGTACCTATGTAGGATACAGTAACCATATCATCACTGTAAATCATATCATCTACTAATTTAATGACTACATTACTTAAATCTTGTGGATTTAACTGTGCAGATTCAATTTCTGGAATAACACTAGCCCCTCCACCTGTTGTCATTTTTACAACAAAATCTTCTTTAAATAAAGTAGCAGCATCTAAACCTCTAGAGAATACTAAAATTGTATTTCTGTCTAAATCGTTTGTAACAGCATCTAGTGTAACTGGCTCATCAGAACGTACACACTTTACAAATTGAGTAACTAAAACAGTATCTGTACTGAATGGAGATGGTCTTGTAAAAGTTGGCGCAATGCTATACACTTTATCAAGCGTTACAAACTTCATATCAAAAGTACTGTTTGCTACATCTTCTGCTAATAATTGAGCTCCATCAAAGAAACCAGCTATTACAGACGGTCCACCTTCAGCTGTGTATTTAAACCTTAATACACTACCAAATGGTATTTCTGTTGGTGTTTCAGCTGATAAAGGAATTTCATCACCCACTTCACCAGTACCTGATAAAAGGTTAGCCATTAAGGCTGTAATTTCTACCTGTGGCAATACTGTTACTGTAATTGTAGTATCAATAATATTAGTACCACGGTTAATTGTTTCTGTACCTACGTAAGCTTCTCCATTAAACTCTTGATGTAATTTTACATCCCAAGTACCTACTTTATTAAAGAAACCTCTTACTTGTCGTTCTAAAGGATTACCTTCTACAACCACAGAACTATCTTCTGGAAAAATCCATTCTCTAGTTGAAATACCTTGAGATACATCTGCAAAGTCAATATGCTGACCAATGTTGATTGTATTCTCGTTACTTTCCTGAGACACCTTAATTATACTATGATTAGGTGTAATTAACTCAGGAACATTCATTTCTGTTCCACAAGCACCAAAGACAAAAAGTGCAATGGCAAATATGTAACTATATTTACTTAGTCTCGATTGCATAATCAAAATCGTTTAATTTTATAAAGCTTCGTTTGCTTGAATTTCTGCGGCTGGAATTGGGAAATAATCGTGTTTCTCAGCTACATAAAAACTATAGTTGTTTACAAAGTCTGGGCGTATTCTTGCCTGAATGTAAAGTGGAGCTTTGTTAGGATCTGGACCTCTATCAATTCTTACTACTTCATCTTCATGGTGCTTTGTAAAAACACTTTGTACAATCCCCCATCTTACAAGATCTCTCCATCTAGAGTTTTCGAAAGCCAATTCTGTTGGTCTTTCTACCATTCTAAGGTGAGTTCTAACGTTATCTACAGTAGCAGATACTTCTGGGCGTGTTCCGTATAGGTCCTTACTTACATGCAACTGAGGAATTGTTCCATTTGTTGCAATATAATCTTGTAAAGTAACTACGCCTGCACGTGTTCTCACTTTATCAATATATTCTATTGCAGTAGTAATATCACCTTTACCTTCTAATACCGCTTCTGCATACATTAAGTACACATCAGATAAACGGAATTGCTTGTAATTAATAGACGATCTCCATTCAGGATCTTCTAAATCTTGGTGGTACCAATTAGAGTACTTTTTAATGTAACTACTTTCACCAAATGCCCATCTTCTACCTACTTCTGCTTTTAATTCTGCAGTTGTTTTATTGTAGTATAAACCTTCCGCATCAATACCAGCTAAAGTTGCAGTATATCTAGAAGAATGTGCTGTAGAGTTTGCAACAGAATCTGCTGTCATTAACTCGTGCATAAAATACGTTGGCATAATCATTTGCCACCCCCTAAAGAGTAAGGCCCGTATGTTCTAGACATACCTGAAGATTCACCACCAGAGTTGTTCGGGTCATCATCTGTCATGTCTGCATTTGCAGTACCAGGATTGATAGAACCATCGTAAGGAACTTCAAAAATAGACTCTGAGTTAAAAGCAATATCACCTCTAAAGTTATCCATAAAGTTAGGCACTAAAGTATACAGACCTGAGTCTATTACTTTTTTAAATTCTGCTGCTGCTAAATCCCATTCTTGGTTATATAGATATGTTTTACCAAGTAAAGTGATTGCTGCTCCACGAGCTACACGTCCTAATTGTTGACTTTCCAATAAGATTGGAAGGTGCTCTATCGCATATTCTAAATCAGGTAATATTACTTGCTCCTGCACATCTTGTTGTGTAGATAACCCAATATTATGATTCGTAGCTTTTGAATCTAATTTAATTACTGCCTGACCATAAGTATGTATCAAATTAAAGTAATAGAAAGCTCTTAAAAATTTTGCCTGAGCAACAATTTCAATTTTTCTTTCCTCCGATAATGCTTCCATGGTAGGAATATTATCAATCACTTGGTTGGCTCTAAAAATACCAGAATATAACTCCGCCCATGTACCTAAAACAGCATGTTCATTATCTGCTGTAGTAAATTCAGTAAAACTAAAATGGCGTGTCCAATCGTTTGTACCAACGATATCACTTTTTGCCATTTCATAAGTAAGGTTACCCCCACTAATACACGGATATTGTAATGCAGCATATACCGTTGTTAAAGCAGCTTCTGCATCTCCTTCCGTTTTCCAAAATGTATCTTCTGTAATCGCATTTGGATTAACCTCAGTTAAAAAATCGTCTGGATTACACCCCGACATTAGTAAGCTTCCTGCCGCCAATGTCGTTGCTATTATTTTATTAAAAGTATTCATGTTATAAATTCTTTCTCTTAATTAGAAACTAATTTGCGCACCCACCAAGAATTGTCTTGTAACAGGGTAATTTCCACGGTCAACACCTCTTAAAGATAGTCCGTCTCCACCAACTTCAGGATCATAACCTGTGTAGTTTGTGAAAGTGAATGGATTAACAGATGATACATAAAGTCTAGCTCTAGTAATTCCTGTTTTCTCGCCTATTAGTTTACCAAAATTATAACCTAATGTCATTGTTCTAATACGGAAGTAAGTACCATCTTCTACCCATAAATCTGAGTATGATCTTACGTTTTCTGATTGTCTATCTAAAGAGATTGGCGTATTAGAAGCTGAGTTTTGTGGACTCCACATACCTACTAATTCAGTATGTCTACCTTCTGCGTAAGCATATAATCTTGATCCGTTAATAATTTCAGCACCATGAGAATAGTAACCTTGGATATAGAAATCAAATCCTTTGTATTCGAAGTTACCAGAAATACCCGCTTCAAAATCTGGAAGACCAGAACCCGCATATTGTCTATCGTTATCATCAATTACACCATCTTGGTTGTAATCAACATATCTAACATCTCCTAAACGAGCGTTTGGATTTATTGCATCTTGATAAGCAACTAACTCTTCTTCTGTTTTAATAATTCCATCTGTTTTTACTAAGAAGAAAGAAGCCGCTTCATGTCCTACAGCCATAAATGTTGTATTATCCATCCAGTTGTGCGTTAATGATGGTCTACCACCTGCATAACCTCTTTCAATACCATTTAAGTTTGTAATCTCGTTTTGGTTTTTAGTAAACGTTGCACCAATACTATAACTAAAGTCAGACTTTGTTTTATGATTATAGTTTAATGAAAGTTCAATACCTCTGTTCACCATGTTACCCGCATTTACCGTATACGTTCTGTACTGTACTAACTCTGCTTGTCTACGTGTTACGTTTGCACCTGCAGATAATGGTAATTGCTGTCCAAGGATCATGTCTTGCTTGTCATTCTCATAAATATCAGCAGTAAACTGAATCTTGTTTTCAAAGAAAGCTAAGTCAATACCAATGTTTTTAGCAATACTTGTTTCCCATGATAAATCTGGGTTAGCAAACCTTCTTTGTGTTAAACCTGGTGTTAAAGTTCCAGAAGCCCCATATAAATAGTTTACACCACTTTCAATAACTGGAATAGATACGTAAGGGTTACCTCCAACTCTATTGTTACCTAATTGAGCATAACTTCCTCTAATTTTAAAGCCATTCATAAAACCTACATTCCAGAATTCTTCTTGGTCAATATTCCAACCTAAAGAAACACCTGGGAATACTTCGTATCTGTTATTAGCAGAGAACTGCGAAGTACCGTCACGTCTTAATGATACTGATAGTAAATACTTACTCTTATAGTTGTATTGTAATCTACCCATCATACCAACAAGAGCATTCACGTTTCTACCACCTGTTGGGTTACTCGTTTCTGCTGCAGCACCTAACACCTGAATATCATTGTTACCATTAGTAGCATGTGCTACACCAATTCCAGAATATTCATTTACAAATTGCTCCATTGAATAGGTAGCAGTAACATTTAAGTTATGGTCTCCAAAAGACTTGCTGTAGTTTAATACATTCTCTAAAGTAAATCTGTTGTTCCAAACATAACCTTCATCTAAACGAGCTTGAGGTCTAGATGAACCAGGACTGTAGTTTCCAGCTGCATCATATACTATGTATTTAGGCTGAAATTGCTTACGCTTAGAATTGTAGATGTTACTACCTGCTCTTAATTGATAAGTAAATCCTTTAAAGAATTCATAAGAAGCATTAAACGCTAAGTTCAATCTGTTAATGTTTTCCTCATCAGTATTAGATAAAATACCTGATAGGTAACTATATGTAATTTCGTTCTGATCTGGCACCTGAATAATATCTCCGTTTGTTGGAAGATCTTGAATTGGTGTACTCCAAGGTTTCTGACGAATTGCATTTTCATAAATTGCCCAAGGTTCTCTCTGACGAGTTTCGTTTTGGAAACCAACAGATGCGAACATCTTAAATTTATCTTTATTTATACTACCCGTTAAACGTGTAGCCATACGCTCATAACCAGAATTAATAATTACACCTTCTTGGTTAAAGTAGTTTACGTTTGCATTTACTTGTAAACCTCCCTTTCCAGAAGAAACATTTAATTCGTAATTCTGAATTGGTGCATTATCATTTTGAATACCACCAACAAAATCGGTATTATTTTCTAATGCTCTTGGATTTACTGCTAAAACAGAAGAAGGAATACCTCTTGCTTCAGATCTTACTTCATCGTAGTAAAACTGTTGGTGCGTATCCATTAATTCAGTACCAGAAGTAATGTTCTGTACACCACCCCAAGCTGTAAAATCAACTTTTACTCTTCCTGGATCACCTGTTTTTGTTGTAATAAGAATTACACCATTAGATGCTCTTACACCATAAATAGCCGCAGAAGCACCATCTTTTAAGATATCGATAGTTTTAATCTGGCTCGGTGCAATATTTGGATTACCTTGGTAAGGAATACCATCTACTACATACAACGGTTCTCTTGACCCTGCCAAAGAACCAACACCTCTAATTTGAATGTTTGCAGGCTCACCTGGAGCACCACTTGCTGCTTGAACGTTCACACCTGCAACTTGTCCTTGAAGTGCATTTGCTAAATCTGCAGAAGGAGTTCTACTAATCGTTTCTGATGTTACATTATTTACAGCACCAGTAACTTCTTTTCTTTTCTGTTCACCATAACCAATTACAACAATCTCATCAAGTAGTTCTAAGTCGGGTTTTAAATCAACATTAATATTAGTTTGTTTATTAACAACCTTTTCCACTACAATATAACCAACATAGTTATAGACTAGTGTTACATCATCAGGAACATTAATAGAGTACACACCATTGATATCTGTAACAGTACCATTAGTAGTTCCTTTAACAAAAACGTTTACACCTGGAAGAGGTTCTCCCTCCCCTGTGATAGTACCTTTTATGACTCTCTCTTGGGCAAAAGCTAACCCCGAGTATATCATTAGTATTGATACTAAAACTAGTTTCTTAAGCTTTGTACGCTGCAAAAAATTTAGTCTTTTCATAAATTGAATTTTAAAAAACAAGGAATAACTACTGTAGAGAGCTTAGAATAGTTTGTTTTGAGTGTAGTTATTCTTTGTGAGATTAAACAATCATAGTTTCTACCGTAACCATGTATTACAATATTATGCATCTAAAGGCTCGATTTATGTGTAATAATTACCCTTTAGTTGCACTCAATTATCTTATGTTGTTTGTGGGGTTAATTTTAGTGTAGTTTGAGGTATTTTTCACTTACAATCAATGCCTTAATCTTTAATTTGATGATAAAATTTAATAGCTATTGTGTTGATGAAATTGAAATGTATTTTTGTAAAAAACTAGTATCAATTTAGAAGCTTATGATTAAAATTATAAAATTTACAGTCTTAGTAGTAGTACTAATTTCTTGTCAGAGTAACCAGAACAAAGTAGTTTCAAAAGGTGAAAAATACGTCGTGTCAAATAACCTACTTCAATTTTTTATTAACTACGCCTGGAACGATTCTATTGGAACATTTTATTCTGAAATTGATAACGAAGGAAAAATAGTTTCTGATAAGGTATACACCGTTGCAAGTAGTCGATTAATTTATGGTTTAGCATATGCATCTCAAACAAATCAAGACTACTTAGAGAAAGCAACAAGAACCTTTCAATTTCAAAAAAATCATTTGATAGGAACTAATAAGCAAGGCTATTATTCGTTGTCTTTTGCAAAAGAACCAACGCCTACATCTTTTGATGTTTGGCAACAAGCATATGGACTTTGTGGCGTATCAGAGTTATATAGAATTACTAAAAACATAGACTTATTGCCTACAATACATGATCTACACAAGGGGTTTATTCGTAAATTTAGAGACCCTAATCATAAAGGTTTTTGGGGTGAATTTAAAAACGGACAAGGCGTTACTGGTTCAAAATCTTTACAGTCTTTGTTGTACCCATTGACTGCCTATATGATCAACCTTTGGAATGCAGATACCGTGCACAAAACTAACTATGAACATCAATTGGCTGAAAATATAGCTTTATTGTATCAGCATGCTTGGAATGAAGAAACTTCTTGGGCAAATGTCAAATTTAATGATGATTGGACAGTACAAAAAACAGAAGAAAATAAATGTGCTTTTACTGTAACACCTGGCCATAATTTCCAATTGGCAGCATTACTTTTAAGAACTGCTTCTTTTGATTTTATATCTAAAGAAAACAAGACAAAATATGAAGCATTAGGCAAACATATAATAGATATCACTCTGCAAAAAAAGATCTTTCATTTGAATGATATTAGCAATGGTTTCTATTCTGAAGTTAATCCAAATACAAACAAAATTATTGATACTAGAAAAACGTGGTGGCAACATGCTGAGGCTATTATTGCTTTATCGTTATATAAAGAAAAGTATACAAGAGAACAAGAAGATTTAGAAGAATTTTTCTACACTACTTTTACTGACCGTATAGTTGGTGGTGAATATTTTTATGTAACAGAAAATGATAAACCAATTACTACAGAACTTAAAGGTAGCATTGGTAAATCTACTTACCACACTATAGAAATGTTACGTTTTATAGAACATAAATAATACGTTTAATCTATCATTTTGTGAAGTTCTATAGTTGTTTAAATCATAAAAAAGGAGGCATTTAATATACCTCCTTTTTTTGAATCATTACTGTAACTATCAACCAGTATTAAAATTCTTTTTGCTGATTTTCAGTACTAGGTCCAATACTAAATGCAAAAGAATAATTTCCAGATTTAAGTCTGTATTGCGGCAATGTATAAGATAAAGTACCACCTAAACCTGTTTGCATTAAATCTATATTTAAAGTATAAAAATTTTCTTCTTTAAGATCATAAGGATGGTCTGCATTGTCTATGTTTTTTGCAGTATATGGCCAAATTGAAAAATTGAATTTAGGCATTCCATTTACTTGAATACCTTTTTGTTTCTTGTTCTCTAATTTTAACCAAGAAACATCTGTTCTATTTCCATTTTCTTGAGGGTAAACATAATTGTAGAACATTTGCTTTGTTTCAAATTTATATTCATCCATTTCAACTGCCCTTTTTCTATCACTATAAGATTCAAAAGGACCATTTCCAAAATAGGATGTATTGACAAGTTTTTTACTAATTCCCATTGTTGCACCAAAACGAATCATATCACTTAACTCTTCTGAAGCAAATAATTCCATTTTCACATCAATTACTTTATTTGTATTTATGCTATAATAAGTAATTAATTTGATTGCATTAGGAAATAATTTTGTCACTTTAATCTTACATAAATCTGAAGATTTTTTGTCTATTTCAACATTAATACTCGTTGCTTTATCCTCTAAACCCTTCCATACTTTTCTAGAGCCAACCATCATTTTATTACTCTGCCCTCTTTTATCATTATCTATAGAAGGTCTGCTAAAATTAGCTTTTAATGGTGATAAGATATGCTCTTCTCCGTTTAGTTTATAAGAAATTAATCTACCAGATTCTTTAGAAATTGAAGCAGATAATCCTTCACCTGTAATATTTATTGCATGTGTTGCTTCGTTTAAAGTAAGTTTCACATTTTCTAAATTGGTTATTTTATTTACCTCCTTACTATGTTCTTTTAATAGTAATTGTGTTTTTGCAACCTCATATCCAGCCTCAACCCAAAAATTTGTATTTTTTTGATGAAAGCTTAAGCGTAGATAATAATCTGAGGTTGGTATAAAATCAATTTTCCCATAAGGAATTTTTACTACTTTAGAAGTTCTCGCAGGAATAGTAAATGCTTCTAAATTTCCTTTTTTAATAACTTTTCCATTTGCAGAAAGTTCCCATTTAAGCGTATACTGATTTAAGTTTGTTTCGATTAATCTATTTAAAATTGAAACGGTCCCTTCTTCTGAATTTACTAAATTAAATTCTGCCGGTTGATTCACAAATTTAGCTTCGAATGCATGAGGATGTGGTTTTAAATCTGCTGTAAATAAACCATTGATACAGAAATTAGAATCGTTTGGTTTATCACCAAAATCACCACCGTAAGCAAAAAACTTTTCACCATCAGGTCCAACTTTTTCAATTCCTTGGTCTCTAAAATCCCAAATAAATCCCCCGATAAGATTTGGACGTGCTCTAATTTCATCCCAAAACTCACCTAAACCACCTACAGAATTACCCATAGCATGCATATATTCACACATTATCACAGGTCGGGTAATGTGTTTACTTGTCCCTAAATTTACTAATTGATCTAAATTTGGATACATTCTACTTACTACATCCACCCAAGCCTTATCGTTTGGATTTGCCATAGCATCCCAATTTTGAGAGGAATAACCAACGTTATCTCCTTCAATATAAGCAGGGTCTAAAGGATCTCCTTGAGCACCTTCGTAATGTACAAATCTTGTTGGATCAAAATCTTTTACCCAAGCTGCTGCTGCTGCAAACGCTGGTCCTGTTCCAGATTCGTTACCTAATGACCAAGAAATAACACAGGGTGCATTTTTATCTCTTTCTACCATTCTATACACCCTGCTCATAATTGGAGCAGACCAAGAAGGTTGAAAAGGAATATAACTTCCTAAATGATGACATTCTATATTGGCTTCATCCATAATATACAATCCATATTTATTGCATAATTCTAAGAAATAGGGATCATTTGGATAATGTGAGGTTCTTACTGCATTAAAGTTAAAACGTTTTATCATTTTCACTTCTTCTTCAATATCTTCTCTGGTAATACCTTTACCTCTTAAATGATGGTGGTCGTGTCTGTTCACTCCCATTAGTAGTGTTTCTTTACCATTAATTAGCAGTGCATTTTCTTCACTAAATGTCACTGTTCTAAACCCAATTTTTTGAGACCTAGATTCAATTACTTTATTATTCGCATCTACAACAGATAAAACGAGAGTATATAAATTAGGTGTTTCTGCTGTCCATTTTTTTGGTGTTTTGATTTCAGCTTCAAGTAATGCAAATTTAGGGACATCTCTTGGCGGATGTCTATGGTTGTACACTTTAAGTAGGTTCACCTTCATTTCTTGCTCTAAAACAGGTGTATTATTTTCATCAAATAACATACCTGTTAAAGACATATGTTGTAGTTCATTTGGGTTATCTTTTACCCATAATTTAGGACTGATTTCTAATTTTGCATCTTTGTATTCTGCGTCTAGTTTTGTCTTCACGTAAAAGTCTTGTAATGCAATTTTTGGTTGAGCCAATACCATTACCTCTCTATGGATTCCTGATAACCTCCACATATCTTGATCTTCCAAATAACTTCCATCAGAATATCTATAGACTTGTACGGCAACTTTATTTTTCCCTTTTACTACATAATTGGTAATGTCAAATTCTGCAGCAAGTCTAGACCCTTGACTATACCCAACTTTCTTACCATTTACCCAAATGTAAAATGCAGAAGATACACCCCCAAAATGGATAATGATAGACTCCTCTTTCCATTCTGAAGGCAATGTAAATTCTTTAATGTAGCTCCCAACTGGGTTGTCCCTTTGTATTGTTGGAGGTAACGGAGGTTGTGGACCTTTCCAATCATATTTTAAATTGGGATCTAAAATATTTGGTGTAAAAGGATAGGTAATATTGGTATAAATTGGTTGACCGTACCCTTTCATTTCCCAACTAGAAGGCACTTCTATATCCTCCCATTTATTACTATTAAAATCGGATTTATAAAAATCTTCAGACTTTAACGCTGCTTTGTCTACATAACTAAACTTCCACTTTCCATTAAGCGATAACATTTTTGAATGTACCCTATCTCCTTTTAGAGCATCTACTTTAGAAGTAAAAGAATAACTTGGCACCCTAGATGCTAGTTTATTCACCTCAAAAACACGCTCGTTTTCCCAATCATTTTGTTGGGCATATAATGTCAGAGACATTAAAAAAGTGGCTAATGTTATATAAATTCTAAGCATTTGTAATTTGTGTTAGTATAGTTTATTAATTTATTTCTTTAAAAATCGACACACATACTCTTCATCATTCTGAACTACCTTTATAAAATAAAGTCCTTTAGAAAGTGAACTTACATTTATTGAGGTACTCATTTTAGTTGTTGTTTGTATTTTGATTTTACATATCACATCATAAATGAATAACTCATACTCCCCATTAATTCCTTTTACAGAAAGTTCGTTTTCTACAGGATTAGGGCTAATAAAAATGTTTTCTCTAAATCTATCTAAAGCAGTCACCTCATCAACAATTTCAATATTTTTGATTTCCTCAACTAGTGTTGCTTTTTCGCCACCGTTTTTTGTTGTTTCAAAACTCGCTTCAATAGCATAATAGTTACCCGTTGGTAAGGTTGCCGTAGTGCTTAAAGAAGATATATCAAATACTGCTTCTGCATTACCAACAGTTTTACCAATTATAGAATTATCAGTAACTATTATCTCGTTAATAACATCTCCATCAGCAGCTTTTTCTAACAAACGTACCGTTAATTTTTCTTTAGCAAGAAACCCACTTCCTGCATCTATTTTGCATTCAAAAGTGAGTAATTCATTCTTGCCAAACTTCTTAGTTGTATAATCTTCAGTAGTTGCATTTACTTGTGGCTGGGCTTCCCAAACACGTACATAATCACAAAACATTTCCGTAGGGAACCCTTCTTGAGTTGTTTCTTCTGGTACTGGTAAACGTACTCCATTGACATATTTTACAAACGGAGTTCTTAACCCCATAGAAACCGTAACATACATTGGTAAATGCCAATACAAGTTTTCTTTACGGCCTCTTTCCACTCCATCTACATACCAAAAAATAGAATCTACTCTGTTTAAAACTCCGTAGGTGTGGTATTCATCTCTTGGGTCAAAATCAGCATACCACTTGTTTTGTGCAATATCTTTAGAAGAGTGAGGTCTTATTTGAACGAGTTGCCCATCTTCTCTAGCAACACCATGTAAGTTCATGTCAATTGCTTCTGGACCTTCCCAATCTTTTGTTTCAGAACTCCACTCTCTTTGTGTTAACTCTACCACATCAATTTCAGCATATTTTGCTTGTCCATCTTCTGTTGGATCTGGCGCATTTATACTGTACATCCAAAAAGCTGGACTTGCACCAGGAAAGCGATCACAACCTTTAATTTTGGCTTCGTAGTAACCATACGTCATAGGTTGTGCATTTCTAATAATGCCAGATTTATAGTACAATTCTTCGTTTTGTCCGTAGTTTGTATTACGTCTATGCGTTTCCTGAATCATTTTAATCTTTAATGTTCCATCGTCTACATAAGCCAATTCTGGCTCCCACGACCAAACACCCCAATCATCAGGATCATTTGTCCATTTTTGAAGATCAAGATTTTCAAATTCATCAGAGAAGCCTTCTTGAAGTTCCCATACTTTATCTTCGTGAGCAGCAGGTAGTACTTGAGCTATTGCTGTAAAAAAGAAGCTATTAAATAGTATAGTAGAAAAAAATGTTTTGTAAATGTTCATAGTTAATATCTTAATTACTGATTGTAGTACTTCTTGTATATTTGTCAGTAAGTTTGTTAAAAAGTAAATATTGTTGTTGTCTTATTTGTTGTATTATATTGCCATACGGTACTCTTTAGGAGTTTTACCAATAATTTGCTTAAACTGCTTATTAAAATTGGTGATAGAATTAAAACCAACTTCATAGCATACATCAGATATCTGGTAATTCTCTTGTATTAATAATCGACTTGCATTTTTTATACGTACTTCGTTTAAATATTGTCTAAAAGATTTTTTTGTTGATTTCTTAAAAAACCTACAAAAAGAATTTGTTGTTAAACAAGCAATGTCAGCTATTTCTTGGAGGTCGATATCTTTATCATAATGGTCTGACACATAAGACAACACTCTATCAATCCTTTCAGAATTGCAGTTTTTGTTTTGTCTCATATCAGAGGTTGATAATATTTCTTTTCCTTCCATTTCAGATAACTTATTTAAAAGCCCCAAAAGTTTAATTACCTGCTCTGCCTGAGATAATTTGACTAAATTTTCAAATTCTTCTTTCAGCTGCAAACTTTTCGCTTTCGGAAAACACACTCCAAATCTTGATAATTCAAGTAGGTGACTGATGTTATTAAAAACAGGTCTATCAAAAGTTCCCTTACCGATAAAATCACCTTCAAACTTTACCACAATTATATTTACATCATCAGTGCTTAATAACACTTCATCTTTCCAGAGATGTGGTAAATTGGGACCTACTAATACTAAATCACCAGATTCGAATGGAGAAACGTTATCTCCGACAAATCGTACACCCTGACTTTTTGCTATATAAATCAGTTCGTATTGGTGGTGGTAATGCCATGTAGCATCCTGGCACCCCAAAGTTCTTTTCGTAATTTCAATCTTTCTATTTACTTGACTGTCGGAATTTTTAAAAACTAATTTCATCCTCTTAGTGTTAGTGTGGGAGTGTTCTAAAGCTATTAGAACAACAGTAATTCATTTCAAGTAGGTAAGTAATTCTTTGTTGTTTTAAAGATGTATACTGCTCTTTATATTACTAGAAGCACTTACTTTTAAAAAATCACCCTCTCGCTTTAGTTATAAATTAATAGTTCGCGTATTTGAGAGTTTTCCTACTGTAAATTTCACACTTATTAAGAGTCTGTACGCCTTTTTACGTCTCAAAAAAGTATTTTTCCGTGTCAATATCTTTCTCAGTACCTCAAAAAATGTTGTTTAATTGTTGAGTTACATTGATGATACGGAAAAGTACATCGTTTTTTAGTAGAATTGGTGACTCTAAGTAATTTAAATGTATACATGAGAACAGACCTAAATCATATAGTGCTATTATATTAGAATAATACAATTTACATACTAATAACTTGTGAAATCATTTGTATTTATGAGAACCATATCAATTCTTATACTTGTAAACTATCATCACCGTTATTATGGTTTTCTAAGGTGATTTTTTAAAATAAGAGTAGGTAGTTTTGGCTTTCCATTTTAAAGTAGACTAATTTACTTTTTGATCTTACAGTCTATCTAGCACACATCTTCAACTTCAATATTAAATTTAGTAATGAAACCGTCTAAATACATTCTTCCTATAATTGTCATTTCTCAGTTTTTTTGCACGTCGCTTTGGTTTGCAGGAAATGGGGTAATGTATGATTTGATGATAAACTTTAATCTTAAAGAAAATGCTCTAGGCTACCTTACTTCTAGTGTTCAGTTTGGATTTATAGGAGGTACATTAGTTTTTGCAGTATTATCTATTTCAGACCGCTTCTCTCCTTCTAAAGTCTTTTTTATCTGCGCTTTATTTGGTGCTCTATTTAATGTATGTACAATTTTAAAGGTTAATACCTATGCTAGTATTCTTGGCTTTAGATTTCTAACAGGTTTTTTTCTAGCAGGTATTTATCCCGTAGGAATGAAAATAGCTGCAGATTATTATGAAAAAGGATTAGGGAAATCGTTAAGTTTTTTAGTAGGTGCATTAGTAATTGGTACTGCTTTTCCACATTTACTTAAAGATATAAAGGGAGCACTACCTTGGGAGTTTGTATTAATTAGCACTTCTGTTTTAGCTGTTATTGGTGGGTTACTCATGTTCTTTTTAGTACCTGATGGACCTTATAGAAAACCTAGTGCTAATGTAGATTTAAAAGCGATACCAAATGTATTTAAGAAGCCACAATTTAGAACTGCAGCCTTTGGATATTTTGGGCACATGTGGGAATTGTATACTTTTTGGGCTTTTGTTCCTTATATGCTTCAAACCTATAAAAATATACATCAAGAAGCGAGTTATACTATTCCGCTAGTATCGTTTATAATTATAGGTAGTGGTAGTATAGGTTGTATAATTGGAGGATACCTTGCAAATAAAATCAGTGTAAAAAAAGTAGCCACATTAGCATTACTATGCTCTTGTATTTGTTGCCTTCTATCTCCTTTACTATTCTTGATAAACTCAGAGGTCCTCTTTATTACATTCCTCCTTTTCTGGGGAATGGTTGTTATTGCAGACTCACCACTTTTTTCTACTTTGGTAGCACAAAATGCTCCTTCAGCATTAAAAGGTACTGCACTTACTATAGTTAACTCAATTGGCTTTTTACTTACCATTTTCAGTATTCAATTAGTAGACCAACTCAGGTTATTATTTAATACACCTAGCCTATTTGTTACTCTTGCAATTGGGCCAATAATTGGTTTACTATTTTTAATGAGGAAAAGTAATTCTACTATAGAAAATACACAATAGAATTAATCATATGATGATATACATACTCTAATTGTATTTTACTACAACTGGAGCATGTATTAATTGATGTCTTTTATTCGCTTTTCTCTTTTTTTAAATTTGGTACATTCACCAATACTAACCCAATAATTATTACAACAAAACCAACAAAATGACCCATAGAAAAATTATCACCTTGAATAATTACCCCTAATGTTATTCCAATTGCAGGTACTAAATAATTTGTTAGACTTGTAAATGTAGAACCAGAACTTCTTACTAACGAAAGGTACATATAGTAAACAATACCCGATGCAAAACTACCCAATAAGATAAGTTTTAACCATAAATCTGTGTCTATTGCAGAGAAATGATTTTCTGATAGTGTTAAAGGTAAAATTACAATTGATGAACTCAATAATATAGCTCTTGTAAAACGTAAGGAAGAAATATCTCTTGGTATTTTTGACATTAATATTAATGCTAAAGAAAAACTAAAGGCACCAATAAGAATAAAGACAATTGATAAAACATTTACATTTTCTGTTGTAATTAAATCTTGATATACTAAAATTACCAAACCAATAAAGCCTACTAATAACCCGATAAGTTCTATTGCTTTTATTTTTCTTTTATTAATTATTCTCTCTAATAGTATTGTCATTAATGGTATACTTGCCATAAGTACAGATGTTACAGCACTAGAAACCTCCTGTTGTCCGTAGCCATTAAGAATAAATGGAACAACACTCTCACATAATGTTAGTGCCATTAATAAATATATGAGTTGTTTTGTCCATTTAATTTTTGGCTCTTTTACCATCGGTAACTTTAAAAGTAATGTGAGGGTTATGCAACCAAACAAAACTCTATAAAATGCCAATTCAAAAGGTGTAATTACTTGTAGGGCGTCATCGTTTAAAACAAATTGACTACCCCAAATTATAGCTATCAGAAACAGTAATAGAAACTTCATACCAGCAAATTTTTAATTTATGTTTTATATAATGGTATGTAAAAGTAAAGAACGAAATCTTATCATTAGTAGACATCGGTTCTATAGCTAAATATTTCTATAAATCATGGTAATATATATTCGATTTATATAAAAAGTAATATTAATGGTAGAACATTATGTACATTAATAAAATATTTTGATACGAGGATTATATCCAACAAGTACCCTCATACCTGTTCCAAATGTAGCATTAATTGGTAGGCAGATTGAAGTTGATACAGTTGCTGTGAAGCTACTGTTCTTTCTTTGCAATTGCATATTTACTTGGAGTAATTCCATACACTTCTTTAAACGATTTACTAAAGTGTGTTCTACTTTTAAAACCAACCATAACCACTACATCAGCAACTGAGTATTCTCCTTCGCAGAGCAATTCTGCAGCTTTTTTTAATTTATATGATCTAATTAAATCCTGAGGTGTTGTATCTGAAATTGCTTTCACTTTTCTAAAAAACTGACTTCTGCTCAGGTATAGTTCCTTAGCAAACTCTTCTAAGTCAATATTTTCATTTGTAAGGTTCTCTTCTAAGAGCTTGTAAAACTTATTTACAAAAATTTTATCTTCTTCTGTTTTTTGCTTTTTCTTTAATGGCATTGGAGCATCTGCTTGGAATTTATTTTGCAGTGTTTTCCTATTATTTAAAATATTTTTAAAACTTGCAATAAGGTGTTTCACCTCAAACGGTTTGGTAATATACATATCTGCCCCAACCTCTAAACCTTCAATTTTTTCTTCTGTAGATGATCTAGAAGTAAGTAAAACAACCGGAATATGATTGGTTTTTTCATCTCCTTTTATATATCTACATAGTTCAATTCCATTCATTTCGGGCATAATAATATCGCTCAAAATTAAATCTGGCCATTCATTTTCTAATGCATCAATACATTCTTTACCGTTAGAAAATGTTACAACAGCAAAATATTGATTGAGTATTTTAGATATAAATTTTCTAAGGTCAGTATTATCTTCAACATAATAGATCGTTACATCACTATGTTCGTTTTCTTTAATGATTTCTGATAAATCAATTACTTGATCTTCTACCCTTTGTCTTTCATCGTGAGATTCTAAGGAATGAATTTCATCAATACGTTTCTCGCTTAAAACATTTTCTTTACGTGTTTCTATTGGTAAAAAAACCTCAAATTTTGTTCCTTCTCCAAGGGTACTACTCACCGTAATTTCACCATGATGCATTTCTACCAACATTTTTGTTAATTCCAACCCAATACCAGTGCCTACAGAGTATTTCTCCCCTTTATTAGATTGATAAAAACGTTTAAATAGATGATCCAAATCTTCTTCTGGAATTCCTATTCCTGTGTCTGAAACACTAAAAAATAATCCTCCATTTTTGTCTTTATAATTAATTGTAATCTGATCGCCTTCTCTTGTAAATTTAAATGCATTATTTAGTAAATTATTGACAACAACTTCTAGTTTATGCTCATCTGCAAGTACATATAATTGATTGGCATCTCCTTCTAAAATCAGTTTTTTACCAGAGTCTTCAGCAAGTTTATCAAAATCTTGCTTAACATCTGTAACAAGATCTGTAAAGTCGAAAGTGGTATATTTCAATTTTAGAATATTTTCATCTGCCTTTCTAACATCATGTACTTGTTCTACAAGCTGGAACATTTTCTTTGATTGCCTTTGAATTAAATCTATATGCTGAAAGGCATCTTGATTAGTTTCAAACATCCCTTTAAGAACAGAAATAGGACCACTAATTAAGGTAAGAGGTGTTCTAAATTCATGCGAGATATTCATAAATAATTTTAATCTTGCAGCATCTAATTCTTCTAAACGGTTCTTGTCAAATTGCTCTATCTGTAAATTATATTCAAGCGTTTTCATTCGTAATAACGTCAGCATTACCATTGCAATCACAAAGAAAATAAGCAAGAAATACAAGCCTTTTGCTCCATTAGAATTCCACCAAGCATATTTTACATTAATTTTTATTCTTTTTGTGGGAGACCATTCATTCTTAGAATTCGATACTTGTGCCTCAAATATATATTCGCCTGGAGGCAGTAAGCTAAAGTTTACAACTTTATTATTTGATGTTGCTTCTAGCCATGAGGTATCTTTTGGCAATAACCTGTAACGAATATGATGGGCTTCAGTATTGGAATAATGTAAAGATATTAGCTCTAGGGCAATACTTCTTTGATTGTATTCCAACGTAATTTCATGAGAGTCATTTAAAGGTTTAAATAAAATAGCTGCTTTATCCCCCTTGTTTTTTACTTTTACAATTTGATTATGCACCTTCAAATCACCAAATAAAAGTGGTGGGATATTACTCTCATTGGGTACTAAATCTGGGTTAAAATAACATATCCCATTGTTGCCCCCAAAAACCATCATACCATTTAATAATTTTGTAGAGCTCACTTCAAATGAAGCAGGTACTAAACCATCTTCGGCAGTATAATTTCTAAAGGTTTCTGTTACGGGGTCAAACTGATTTATTCCTTGATTTGTTGCAATCCATAAACGTCCTTTATTGTCGTATTGGAACGTCATTACATCATTATCATCTAACCCTTCTTTTTCTGTAAATGTTCTGAATTTTATAGTATCATTTTCTTCAATCACCTTTGTAATCCCACCCTCTAAAGTACCTAACCAGAGGTCTCCATTTAGTACACGTTGCATACAATTAATGGCATACACAGGCAAAGAAGATGAATCATTTTTAATAGGAATAAAATGCTGAAAAGTAACTTCAGATAAAGGCTTATCTTTAACATAATCTATTCTAAATAAACCGTCTGATTGGGTACCTAACCAAATACAATCTTTTATTGGATCTGCATAAATTACTTTTGTTGCTAAATTATAATTATATGGTACGCTACCAAGATTATTTATTACCTCTATTTTTTTGATAGAGCCATCTGAATTCATAGAATAACGATACAACTTTCTTAAGCCTGCTACCCAAATATCATTGTATCTATCTTGTGTAAAACCACGTACAGATTCACCATCTAAAACAGGATATTCAGGACTCATTAATTGTTTCCAAGTAACATCTAAATTCTTTTTCTGAAAAACACCAACCCTTAAACTACCTCCCCAAATAGTACCATAGTTATCTTTTAAAACTCTTGTTATTACTTGGTTATAAACACCAGGTTGCTTAACCTCTTGTATTGTATTATTATTGATATTAAAAACTTTTGCATTATTTGCATTCAATGTAATTAATATTTCTTCATGATCTAAGGTGATCATACTTACTACTTGACTCGACTTATTCTCTCCTTGATCTGTATTTTTTAAGTTCGAATATTTAAACGGTCTTTCTTCACTTCTAAACTTAAAAAGACCTTGATTAAATGTACCAATCCACCCTCCTTCATCTGTTAATAAAATACTACTCAAACGAGTAAAATCAGAGGTAAAAGAGAACTTAACAATCTGCTTATCAATGTTTTTAATATAAGTAGGATCTCCTACTACAGCTAAATCATTATTGTTTTTCATTAACCATAATTCTCCATCATTCCCAAGTTGAATTTGTGAATAATCTTCCCCTTCAAAAGTTCTTGCTTTAATGGTATAATTTCCATTTTTGATATTTATTATACCTAAAAACCTATAGTTTAGGGCATAAATTGTAGAATTTCCATCAAAGGCTATATCTAGACAGTAAGGAAAGTTATCTTCTAAAATTCTTTTACATTTTCCTGCACTTAAGTTAGCTATAATTATCCCAGAATTGGTTGCTAATAGAATGTTATCGTCATCAATTTTATCAATATTAAAAGATTTAAAACTTCCTATATTTATAAAATTGGGAATAATTATTTTCTTGAAAGAGTACCCATTTTTATCAATTACAATAACACCTTTTTTAAGTGTATTGCAGATAATATATTTCTTAGTTTCAATTATTTTATTAATGTATGGTCCTAACTCTTCTCCAATAGTTCCTTTATTAGTATATAAAGTTCTAAATTCTTGTTTTTGATAGAGGTAAACAGAAACACCTTTTTCAGTTCCTATTAAAATATTATTATTTTCATCTTTATACAAAGAGTGTATTCTATTACTAACTAAGCCGGAATCTGTGGAGTGATAAAACGTTTTAAATTCATAACCATCATAAATATTTAAGCCTTTAAAAGTACCTACCCATAATAAGCCATTATTATCTTGAGCAATAGAAGTTACCCCAAAATGAGATAGTCCATTTTCTATTGTTAATTGTTTAGAAATATCTACTTCAAAACCACTCCTTTGAGCATTTACTGTGGAAACTCCACATAGCATTAATAGTAAAAAGTAAGTTAGTAGATATAGTTGTTGAATTGAGTGTTGTCTAAAGTTGAAAATCATCAAAAAGTAATTCCTATTTCTGTTCCAATATTCTCATTAAAAAAATAAATTAAGCGGTTATAACTGCTAATTACACCAATTTATAAAAATTAAATTACTAAAACTTCATCAAAATTACCCAACTAAACAACTAGAAAAAATTGTAATAGATAATTATTAGACAGTAAAAACGTAGTACAGTTACTAATTTGTGGTCATCATTTAATTATAAAAAATGAGAACATGCAAGTAAACAAATTTCATATATTTATATTCCTTCTTTATATTTTTTCATGCAATCAGATAACATCAAACGATACTGTAGATGTAAATGTAAAAGAGAAGAACCAACCATTGCCTTTATTTAATTTTGATCCTGCAAACGATTGGGTTATTAATGAAGAAATTAGTGATAATTTTAATGGAACTGAAATAGATTCGACTAAATGGTTTGTACAAGGTAAAAATAATACTTTTTATAAATGGAAAGGTAATGCACCTTCTGAATACGCTGCACATAATGTTTTTTTGAAAGATGGAAAACTTATTATCAAAGCTTTATGGGAGCCTAACTATTCTTTTAGTAACGTAACTATGGAGGGTAGAAATTACGAAAATGTCACTACAGGTGCAATTGTTAGTAAACATACGTTTTTAAACGGTTACTTAGAAGTTCGGGCAAAAACTGCTGCTTCTAGCCTATGTAGTTCTATTTGGGGAGTAGGGAAACAATCTGGTTTAGATATTTTTCAGCAAATTCCATTACCGAAGACTACACTATCAAAACCTTTCTACAATGTTGCTGTAAATAATGGAGAAAAAATGAACATAGAGAAGCTAGATACCTACTTTAATTACACTTATGATCTCCCAAAAATGGTATCAAATGATTATCATATTTATGGTTGTGAATGGAATGAAAATTACATTAAACTGTACTTTGATGGAAAATTAATATATCATCTAAAAAAAGAAGACCTAAATGGTGCTTGGGTATTAAATAACCCTTTAGAATTATGGATTGATATGCAAACCAAACTGAATTATGGATTGCCTAGGGAAAATGAATTACCTTCTCAATTTGAAATAGATTATATACGTTTATGGCAAAAAAAGAAGGAGAATTTACTCTCTCAACAGTTTATTAACCTTAATGCAATTTGATTGTGTATACTACAACAAAACCGATCTCCTATTTAAATAGGTAGACCGGTTTAAGTTTGGATTGTAAACTAACTATCTAGTATTTTTGATTCTATTAATAGTCTGGATGACTACACAAAATCGTGGTAATTTCTATATAATGACGACTTTTATTGATCTACCATTACATCCACTTTTTATTGTATGTAAAGGCAACATCTAGTTTAACACTATCTGCTACATCTTTTAATTCTTTGTATAATTCTGCTCTAAAATGATCGTGTTTTTCTATTGTATCAAACAGTTGATTTTCTTTACTAACCTTAGTCTCTTTATTTAAAAGAACAACTAGTAATATATAAACTTCTCTGCCAGTTTCTGTAATGGATTTATGATGATCTTTTACTTCATCCGTACTATCAAATCGTTCAAAAACAGTATGTACTTTATCTGTTATATCTTCGTTTGCTTCCATTAAAACTAGTTCTTTTACAGACTGTTTGATGGTCTTATAAGGCATTTTTAAAATAGAAAGCATTAATATTATTGTAATAACTGGGTCTACATAGGCAATCAGAGTTGGATATTTTTCTTTTAATAAAGAAGCTACCAAGAATGAAACCCCCATACCTGCCGTTAAAAGGGTATCCATTAACCAGTTGGTGGTCTCTACTTTTAGAATGGGTGATTTAATTTTTTTACTCCCCATTAAAACAATAAAATAAGCAATAATACACCCCGTCATGCAGAATACAAAATAATACATTGAAGCTGTAAAATCAGGAATATTTCCGCCTTCTGCTATTGAATGTACACTCTCGAAAGTACCAAAAATTATAACCATTAAAATTAACAATCCTCGAAATAAATTTATTAGAGGTTCGTAAGAAGCATACCCAAAAGGATGAGATTTAGATACAGGCTTTTTTAATAAATGAATAACACCTAACGATAAGAAAGACATTACCGTAAGTAATGTTGAATACATTCCGTCAATCAAAATAGCAGAAGAATGCGCAGTGTAACCAAAGTACATTCCACATAATGCTAGTAAAGCATTTGCTCCTAATGAGATGGACATTATGTTACGTTCCGTGATTTTCATTTTATCTTTTTGTTTATAACTGCTCTTTATATGTAACAGCTTTACTTTTATACGCTTTTCTGTTTTTTTAAGTTTAATAAATTAACAGATAATACATGCATTATCTAATTTACAGCTAAAAATCTAAAGCAATACCAATATTAAATGCCCAATAACCAACATTATCATGTCCTTTAGAACCAGTCTGATAATTATATTTAGCACTCGACAATATAGATGTTTCACTGTTTCCTAATGGAATAAGGATACCTATTTCTGGAACAAAAGTAAAACCCCAATACGTATCGGATGTTGCTACCCCACCTACTTGTGCATTATAAAATACTCCTGCACCTCCTATCCCTAAACCAGCATATGGCTGTATAAATTTAAACTTTGGAAAGTAATAATGTGATGTGAAAACGGTCGACAATGTTGTCGCATCCTTAAATGTTTCTCCAGCCAAAGATATTAGATCCGATGTGTATACTTGATTACCAAATCCTTGAGAAAAATTACGCATTCCTATATTAATACCTCCTGAGATGTTATCTGTAAAAAAATGTCTATATTCTATATCCGTCCCTGTAAAGGAGGCGTCTGTAATTGCATTATTTACCGCAGCTGTCGGAATACCAATGCTGTAGGATAACCCAATAAAATCTTGAGAAAAAGTTATTTGACTACATCCCAAAATACTACCTAATGTGAGTATTAAAATTTGTAATTTATTCATAATAACAGGAATTATGTACTTATTATTTTACAGAAATATAAGGTGATATTGTAAACATTAAATGTATACCATCTTCTATTCTATGTTGATTAATAACTGTGTCTGCATCATTAGCACCAGCTAAAAACCCCTGCCAAATTACAGGGTGCTCAATTCTATTATTTATTTTTAAATCTATTCTATTGTCTACTAACTCTATGATTATCGCTCCTTGCTCGTAGACAAAATTACTGACCATAGAATAGCTATAATATGGGTAATATCCGTAATTCCCCCATACTTTATCCCATAAAGATGATGCAGGCCATGCGGTTACTGCATTAATTTTTTGGTTATTTATATACATCAATACACTCAAATCTGCAGCGTTAATTCCCTTAGTTTTATTATAAACATAACCTACAGCTCTCATCTCTTCCATTGCTTTTTCCATAATCCATACATCTGTGTTACTGTTTCCGTAAGTTGATATACTATCATCAGAATTGAGATGTATAACACCATTTTGAAACATGAACGTAGTAGAATTATCAAAACTTTCTAAAAATTCATTATTCTTTATTGTAATCACATTATCATAATCAGAAATATCTGAGGGAGCATCATTTGTTAAAGAACAAGATGTAAATGCTATATAGCTTAGAGAAGCAATTAATATATTTAGGGTGCGATTCATTTATAGATTTTTTGATGAGATAATTATATAAACGAGTTTTTAATGTTTAATAATTATAGATTTCAACAAAAAAATAATAAAATATGCTTTTATGTAAAACCCTCTTAACTACCCAAATAGGAAATTAAAAGGGTTTTTCACATGAATTTCGTTCTACTAATTTTATAAAGAATAGAGTAAATTAATTGACTTCTTTCTCTTCTACTTGTGCTAGAAATTCTATGATAACATCTTTCCAATGTCCTTTTTTATAATTAGGTTGTTTATTTTCGTCTAAAGGAAAATAATTATGATCACAATTAATCCAACGACGAACGGTAAGGTTCTTTTTTCCTTGTTCTATAAAAAATAAAGGAATGATATCACAAAGCTCAGATGCATTATCTTCTGTACCATAGGTTAGAAAAATTGGAATATCTAAAGCTAACCAATCGTCAAATAGAGGTTCTGAAAATGAATTATAACTCCTTAGATAACTATGTACTTTAACCGAATCAGGATTAAATGAATCTTCATAATTATTATAATTTAAATTGATTCGCTTTTCGGCTTCCTCCCAAGATATCTTATTATTTCGAGCATCTTGTTTTGTTGTTCTTATATACTGATCTACCCTACCAAAAGGATTTGCTCCACTTAAACCAATATGAGAAATATCTTTATTTTTTAGAGCTAATTTAGTAGCTACTTTACTACCTTGAGAATGACCAAAAACAACGCATTGAGAGGAATCTACCCAAGGTTGCTTTTTCAAAAAGTCTAATACTTCCAAACTTCTATCTACGTAATTATCTATATAATCTGCATCAGTAAATGCTTTTAAAAGTTGCTGAGGTTGCTTAGGATCTGGTATATAATAATTTCCATAAGGACTTAAATGTGTACTATCCACAACAATGGGTGTATGAGGCATTGAAATAACAACCAAATGATATTTTTGAGTAATAGAATTTATATTGAAATTAGAAATTCCTCCTCCAAAGAAAAATGGTGTTTCCATACCTTTTAACCCCATAAACATAGGTAACGGTAAAGAACCTTGGCAGAATAAAAAAACAGGCTTTTTTTGTGTAATCTCAGTATCAACTACTAAAAATTTGATACTATCTTTATTTGCTTCTGTGGTTAAACTAAAGACCGTTACTTTATCATATAGAGTATAATGTGCTTGTGAAAAGGTATTGAAACTTAATAATGTAAGTAAACAAGTCAGTAGAAATTTATTAGGCATATGTAATAGTTTTAGTTCTGCATTCAAGTTATTTTTATTTTAAATATTATCAAAAAATTAGAGGAATAATTTAAATAAAAAGCAGAAAAGTTACGGTAGTTTATCTCCTTTTTTATTTATTTGGAAAGGAAAGTAAGGTCGAGTTCTTGGAAAACGAGGTAGTCTTTTTTCCAAGTTTCTTTTGTTTGAATAATTTCCTTAAAACTTTCTGTCACTTTCCTTTAACCTTACAAAATTACGTGCTCTTTCATACCAATAAGTTACCCAATCATAAACCACTTGATCTACTTTATAATAATTTTGAGAAATTAAATCTCTAGCATATTCTAAATCCACTTGAACACCTTCTACTATTACTATCTTTTTAAGCTTATACCATATAAAATCAAAAGAGAAATAACATTTTTAATTAAAAATTCAGTTTTATACCCTTTTCATATTTTATCCCTAAATTTACACTATGAGAAAATTCCCAATTGGCATATCAGATTTTAAGAGAGTTAGAAAAGATGATTACTACTTTGTTGACAAGTCTTTATTCATTGAAGAAATAATAAATAGTAACGCTTCATCTATTCTTATCCCTAGACCTAGGCGTTTTGGGAAAACAATCAATATGTCAATGCTTCATGCCTTTTTTGGTGTCACACAAAAAAATGATGAATTATTTGAGGAATTAAAAATTAGGAAATCTGATACTTGGAAGCACCAAGGAAAACATCCTGTGATCTTCCTTACTTTTAAGGATGTGAAGGAAAGGACGTTTGAGGCTTCAATTGATAAAATAAGAAGTATATGTTCTAAATGTCTCAAAAATAATCTTCCAATACTTTTAGATTCTTCTATTTCAGAAAATAATGAAATAGAATATTTTCAAAATGTAGCGAGTAAGACAGCATCCATTGTTGACCTTGGCGAATTTCTAGCAACTACTTCTCAAGCTTTAGAAAAAATCTACAACCAAAAAGTTGTAATACTTATTGATGAATACGACTCTTGCATTATTAAATCTTGGAGTGAGGGCTATCAAAAAGAGATGATCGATTTTATGCGTGATTTTCTTTCGGGGGGATACAAAGATAATGATTCTTTATACAAAGGGGTCATCACAGGTATTTTGAGAGTGGCTAAAGAAAGTATCTTTTCGGGTTTGAATAATCTTGATGTATTTACTGTTTTAGATCATAGTGTGGCGGATAAATTTGGTCTGACAGAAAGTGAAGTTAAAAAACTTTTAGAGGATGCCAATATTCAGACTGCTTTTAATGATGTTAAAAAATGGTACAATGGATATACTATCGGTTTGCAAACAGGTATGTACAACCCTTGGTCCATTTTAAATTTCGCGGACAAACCTTCTCAAGGGTTAAAACCTTATTGGGTTAACACCTCTGCCAATGAATTGATTGAAGAGTTGCTCACCAACGCAAATGCAGACCTCGAAAAGAAACTAACTGGTTTTATTGATGAGCAAGTGGTGACTTGTGAAATTGAGGAAACGACTATCTTTAAAGATTTGGAAGCAGGACACGAAAAAACGGTGTTAGGTCTTCTTCTTTTTAATGGTTACCTCACTACTGTTTCTAAAAATCAACAAGATAGTGGCTTCTTTGAATATGGATTGAAAATTCCAAACAATGAGGTGAAAATGGTTTATACGCAGATGTTGGAACGCCTGCTCAACAAAGCCAAAAATGTAAACAGCAGTGAAATTCTAACGGCTCTTTTGGAGCAAGATACCCCTGCTTTTGAATATTACCTTTCGCAATATTTAATGAACGCTTTTAGCTATAATGACTTTAATATGAAAAGCTTCCCTGAAAGGGTTTATCATGCTTTTGTATTAGGATTAATGGCACATCTTTCTAATAAATTTATCGTGAAGTCGAACCCCGAAACGGGTCTTGGCAGAGCTGACTTAATGATCTATCCTAAGGATAATAATGATGCTCGTGGGTGGATTCTTGAGTTTAAAGCAAAGAAGCCTTATCAAAAACAATCTTTAGAGGAAATTGCTCAAGAGGCTATGCAACAAATTCATTCTTCTAAGTATTTGACGACATTGAAAGAACTTGGAAAAACGGAAATAATGCTTGTGGGTGTGGCTTTTGATGGTAAGGAAGTTGGGTGTGTGATGGAATAATTTATCTTAAAATGAATAACAAAGAAATTAGAGGGATTTTTGATAAAGAGACTATAACAGTTTATCAAGCATACTCTCCAGAAATAGCAATTCCAGCAGTTAAAAATCAAAAATTTGTCCCTCCATTTAAAATGGAAAGAATGACTTGGATTAAACCTTCATTTCTATGGATGATGTATCGATGTGGTTGGGCTCAAAAAAAAGGACAAGAACATGTTTTGGCAATAAAAATTAAACGTGAAGGTTGGGAATGGGCTCTAAAAAATGCTTGCTTATCACACTATGACACTTCTATTCATAAATCGCATGAAGCTTGGAAAGAAAGTGTACAAAATTCTCCCGTTCGTATTCAATGGGACCCTGAACGTGATATAAATCTGAAAAAATTAGAGTATAGAGCCATTCAAGTTGGCTTGTCTGGAGAAGCTGTTTCGCTTTATGTAAATGAATGGATGACAGAAATTTCTGACATTACAGATTATTGTAAAGCAATACATCAATTAATATTAAACGGAAAGATGGAGGAAGCAATAGAATCACTTCCTCATGAAGGGATTTATTAAGTTATTTCACCAATGCGTTTTAACTGATAAGTACAATATCCTTTGATCATTTCATCATCTGACAATGAGAGTTCTTTTAATTTTGCTATTGCATATGGTGTTTTTAAGTCACCAAGAATATAAGCACATTTTCTTATGAATGGGTCTCTATGAGCATCTTCATCCCAATGTTCACATTGCAAATACATTGACTGTACAACAATATCAATGCAATCTGGGTTTTTATAGTTAAACTGAAACATCAAAGCTATATTTTCATGCTGTCTATGCCAATCTTCTGTGATTAATTGTTTACAGATTAAATAAAAAAAATCATTAGAAATATACACTCTTATTTTAAATAAATAATCTATAGTTAAAGCATCTTTGTTTTTTAACGCAGCCTTAAATTGTTTATCTAAATATTCTTTGTTAAGAACTTGAGGATATTGTTCCTCAAACTCTTCTTTTGTGATTTCTTTTGTCACAAAATCCAATATCAAATCCTTTTTATCTAAAATCATTTTTTCATACTTAATTTTTCAATGGTAATTAGATTTTAATTAAAAATATCGAGCCCCTTACCTTTGCCTAATTGAATGTTAATTTGTTCTTCAGGGTTTTTAGGATTACTTTCTATTTTAAACTGAACCCTATCAAAAGTCCATTTTTTACCAGAATCAACAACATACTTTTCGGTTAAAGGCATCTCTCCAAAGATTCTTGTCATTAAATCATCATCTTGTTATTTCACCCCAATTTATCAATCGTCCCTTTTTTTACATAGTATTTGACTAGTACTCCATCATAGTCGGTCGAAAATGCTATTTTGGGTGATGTCGAGCCTTCGCCACCAATCATGGTAAAACCTTTTACTTTCCATTCATCTCGCTTCAATAATTTTTTCCTTTTCATTAGTTCGCCAAAATGATCTTCAGGTATAGCCCTATAAAAAACTTCTCCAGCTTCTTCCACAACATAGTCACCTTTTTTACCGATAACCTTTCCAAATTTCCCTACATTCTTGAACCAGTTGACCTTAAAATCAACATTTTCAGGAATCCTTGAAATAAGGTCATCAACACTTATTTCAGATGTTTTCAAATAGCTGACAACATCCTTGAGCGTTTGGATATCTAGAACATAAAAATCATCAATTTCTACTTTTTTTGCAACAGTCCAAGCATCAACAATCTTACTATCAACAGTAACCGCATCCCTAAAAGCCTTATTCCCCAAAAAATCAGTCTAAAAAGCCTCTTTCAGCTTATCATCTAACTTTAAGTCATCAAGTTTCTTAGCAATATTTTGTGGTAACCCATACTCATTATGCACATAAACCCCATCTGCATAATAACTATGAAACCCTTCTACCTCGAAGTTATAAACCAGTTCATCGCTTGCATAAGAATGAATACTATCAATAGATAGAAGCTCTCCATGAACATCTTCTATCTCATCGCCTTCAATAAAATCTCTTGCTTTTTTAAAGCCTGCTGGGGTGTAAATTCGGTGGTTGGGTGTAGATGTAAGTAGTTTTTTATTACCATGATAAAGGATCACTAAAGAATCTGTAAAACTTACTTTTGTACTGACTACTTTTGCTAAAACCCGTTTCCCTTGATCATTTTTTGTGTCTACATAATCTCCAATAACGATTTTTTCAATAGGTTTAAAAGGCTTTCCATTGGCAAAAATTTGAGTGCCTGCTGGGAAACAGAAATGACGCATGATTGAAGGTATCTTATCTTCACCGACTCCTACCGGTTTTAAAAACCTTTCTACTACTTCTTTGTCTGCATCCGTCAAACCTAACTTTCTACAAATAGAAAAGAAACGATCTGCTTTTGTAAAACCATCTTCTGATACTTCTCCTATTTCTGTGACAAATTTTGTCAATTGTGCCTTTTTACGCTGATCTATTTTCTTACTTACAAAATAGGTTGTAGTCGAAATAGGAAACAATCTTTAGAGGAAATTGCTCAAGAGGCTATGCAACAAATTCATTCTTCTAACTATTTGGCAACGCTGAAAGAACTTGGAAAAACGGAAATAATGCTAGTGGGCGTGGCTTTTGATGGTAAGGAAGTGGGGTGTGTGATGGAATAATTTATCTTAAAATGAATAACAAAGAAATTAGAGGGATTTTTGATAAAGAGACTATAACAGTTTATCAAGCATACTCTCCAGAAATAGCAATTCCAGCAGTTAAAAATCAAAAATTTGTCCCTCCATTTAAAATGGAAAGAATGACTTGGATTAAACCTTCATTTCTATGGATGATGTATCGATGTGGTTGGGCTCAAAAAAAAGGACAAGAACATGTTTTGGCAATAAAAATTAAACGTGAAGGTTGGGAATGGGCTCTAAAAAATGCTTGCTTATCACACTATGACACTTCTATTCATAAATCGCATGAAGCTTGGAAAGAAAGTGTACAAAATTCTCCCGTTCGTATTCAATGGGACCCTGAACGTGATATAAATCTGAAAAAATTAGAGTATAGAGCCATTCAAGTTGGCTTGTCTGGAGAAGCTGTTTCGCTTTATGTAAATGAATGGATGACAGAAATTTCTGACATTACAGATTATTGTAAAGCAATACATCAATTAATATTAAACGGAAAGATGGAGGAAGCAATAGAATCACTTCCTCATGAAGGGATTTATTAAGTTATTTCACCAATGCGTTTTAACTGATAAGTACAATATCCTTTGATTATTTCATCATCTGACAATGAGAGTTCTTTTAATTTTGCTATTGCATATGGTGTTTTTAAGTCACCAAGAATATAAGCACATTTTCTCACAAATGGGTCTCTATCATCTTCTTCATCCCAATGTTCACAATTCAAATGCATTGCTTGTACAACTGTGTCTATACAATCTGGATCTTTGTAAAAAAACTGGAATGATAGTGCTATATTTTCATGTTCATTATGCCAACGTAATAATATTAATTGTTTACACATTTGATAAAAAAAATTATCTGGAATATACTGTAACAAATAAAAAATATATTCAATAGATTCAGTATCTTGATATTTAACAGCATTATTGAATTCATCTTCCCAATAGATCTGACTATTAATTTCTGGAAAAGATTTCTCAAAAATTTCTTGTGTTATTTTACCGCAAATAAAATCTAATATTAGTTTTTTTTTTTCTAAAATCATTTTTTTAAGTGTTCATATAATTTTTCAATTACTAGTAAATTTTCATTAAAAATTTCTAATCCTTTTCCTTTTCCTAATTGTATATTGATTTGAGGAATAGGATTTTTTTTATTGCTTTCAATTTTAAATTGGACTTTTTCTATTGACCATTTTTTCCCTGTTAATTTTTTATATTCATAAGATGTAATCATTTTTCCAAACTGTTCCTCAATTACTGACGCATTACTATTTGATACTCCTTCTGTAACAAATTTATCAATAGTCCCTTTTTTTAGATAGTACTTTACTAAAACTCCTTTATAATCTTCTGAAAAACCTAATTTGGGTGATGTTGATCCTTCTCCTCCAATTGGAGTTAACCCTTTAGCCTTCCATTCATTAGGTTTTAATAACTTTTTCCCTTTTAATAGTTCATCATAATGATCCTTAGGAATTGCCCTATAAAAAACCTCCCCAGCCTCTTCCACAACATAGTCACCTTTTTTACCGATAACCTTTCCAAATTTCCCTACATTCTTGAACCAGTTGACCTTAAAATCAACATTTTCAGGAATCCTTGAAATAAGGTCATCAACACTTATTTCAGATGTTTTCAAATAGCTGACAACATCCTTGAGCGTTTGGATATCTAGAACATAAAAATCATCAATTTCTACTTTTTTTGCAACAGTCCAAGCATCAACAATCTTACTATCAACAGTAACCGCATCCCTAAAAGCCTTATTCCCCAAAAAATCAGTCTGAAAAGCCTCTTTCAGCTTATCATCTAACTTTAAGTCATCAAGTTTCTTAGCAATATTTTGTGGTAACCCATACTCATTATGCACATAAACCCCATCTGCATAATAACTATGAAACCCTTCTACCTCGAAGTTATAAACCAGTTCATCGCTTGCATAAGAATGAATACTATCAATAGATAGAAGCTCTCCATGAACATCTTCTATCTCATCGCCTTCAATAAAATCTCTTGCTTTTTTAAAGCCTGCTGGGGTGTAAATTCGGTGGTTGGGTGTAGATGTAAGTAGTTTTTTATTACCATGATAAAGGATCACTAAAGAATCTGTAAAACTTACTTTTGTACTGACTACTTTTGCTAAAACCCGTTTCCCTTGATCATTTTTCGTGTCTACATAATCTCCAATAACGATTTTTTCAATAGGTTTAAAAGGCTTTCCATTGGCAAAAATTTGAGTGCCTGCTGGGAAACAGAAATGACGCATGATTGAAGGTATCTTATCTTCACCAACTCCTGCCGCTTTTAAAAACCTTTCTACTACTTCTTTGTCTGCATCCGTCAACCCTAACTTTCTACAAATGGAAAAGAAACGATCTGCTTTTGTAAAACCATCTTCTGATACTTCTCCTATTTCTGTGATAAATTTTGTTAACTGTGCCTTTTTACGCTGATCTATTTTCTTACTTACAAAATAGGTTGTAGTTGAAATAGGAAACAATCTTTAGAGGAAATTGCTCAAGAAGCTATGCAACAAATTCATTCTTCTAACTATTTGCAAACGCTAAAAGAACTTGGAAAAACAGAAATAATGCTTGTAGGCGTGGCTTTTGATGGTAAGGAAGTGGGGTGTGTGATGGGGTGAAAATAAACCCTCACTACACTTATATAAATGTTGTAAGGGTTTATGAATTGTATATCGAATTACAAAAGTTTCAAACTTTTTCAAAAGGATAGTTCAAGATGATGCTATTGCTTAACATCCAGAATAGTAGAAGATTTAACACTCTTTCAATATTGACTTTTTTTCTTGTTGAAACCGTTTTCTAATAAAAGATCTCTATATTTTAATAATTCATTTAAAGAAATACAATAAAAATCCATTAAATCCGATTCTAACTCGCTCTCAGAGATTGACAATAAGTATTCAAACTTTGAAAAAAACGCTTTAATATAAAGACGATCCTTTACTGTAATATTTATAGCTTCTCGAAAAACAAGATCTATAGAGTCAATACATAAATACCTACTTAAAAAAATAAGGTCCGAAAAATTACCATATTCATTAAGCAAGCGATAATCGGTTATGTTTCTTCGTTCCCTTTGAGAGTTTTTTTCTATTATATAAATCCAATCCTTTGTATTTAGATGAATAAACAAATCAGGAAATGTAAGCAATAGACCTATATTGTATTGATAATCATAATTTTGGAAATTATAAATCAAGAAATGTTTGATATTAAATATTTTATTTAAAAGACTCAAATCGAAATCTTCTTTAGTATCACGATTAAACATTTCTTTTTTATGTAACTCTTTAGCTATATTCTTATCAGTTAAATTAATCATTGAACAAATTTTGTTATAGTTTCAAATTTACCATTCTTAATATATTTAATTTTGAGTGCTGCTCCTTTAATTTTAAGTCCTAAATCCTCAAAAATAGCAGGGAATAATAATGTTTCTTCAATAGATGGAAGATAATGACCTGAGTCATTTTCAATTTTTTTCACCTTTCCTTTGACAATCTTTAAAGTACCTGCAGCTTGTACAGACTCGCCTTTTCCTAGAAAATGATGTTTTTTTCCTATTTTTAATTTTCCACTCATAGTTACAACAAAATCCACTCCATCAAAAGTATTACCTTTATCCCCTAACTTATCAATTAATCCATTCGAAATTTTTGCAATTCCCCATAAACTACCATCTAAAGGCATACTTTCACTTGGATACTTATTCACAACTAATTGTCTGTAATTTAAATCTGTTTGGAGTGTCTACTTTTAAGTTGACAAAAATAAATCCCCCACTTTTATATCTTTGTATATTATGTCAAAATACGATCAAGAATTTAAAGAGATGATTTTATCTCTGATAGCATCAGGGCAAACAGTTTCTCAGTTAGCAAAAGATTATCAAATTGATAAATCTACAATTAATGTATGGAGACGTAAAGCTAAGAGTCCAGAAGGCTTACATGGTAAAAAACAATTAACTGCTGAAGAAGCTGAAATCAAGCTTCTTAGAAAGGCATTAAAAGAAGTTCAATTAGAACGTGATATTTTAAAAAAGGCAGTGAGCATTTTCTCCAAAAACGATTGAATAAATATCTCTTCATAGAAGAACATATAAGGCAATATTCAATTGAGAAAATGTGTCAGTATCTATCTATTAGCCGTAATGCTTATTATCAATGGAAAAAGAAAGGGCAGTCCATCTCTCCGAGTGCTCAGAAAACCATGACTTTAAAAGAACGAATTCAATGCATATATGCAGGTAGTAAACAAGTTTATGGAAGTTATAGAATACAAAAACAATTAGCAAAAGAGGCTATCTATGTCTCACGCTCTTATGTTGGCCGATTAATGACAGAAATGAGCTTAAGAAGCATTTTAAAGAGAAAATTTGTCGTTACTACAGATTCTTCACACTCTTATAAAGTAGCGGATAATCATCTTAAAAGATCTTTTACAGTTGATGAATTAGGGATACGATGGGTATCAGACATCACATACATAAGAGTAAATGACAGTTGGGCTTATTTAACAACTATGATAGACTTAGCAGATCGGCAAGTTGTAGGTTGGTCAGTAAGCGAAGACATGACAACTGAAAATACTGTTTTAAAAGCCTGGATACATGCACGAAATAGAAGAGAAATAAAAGATGATTTTATACTACATTCTGATAGAGGAGTTCAGTATGCAAGTAATATTATTAGCTCTCTATTTTTAAGGCTCCCTTCTGCAAAACAAAGTATGAGTAGAAAAGATTTGAGATTAAGAGGAGAAAACGTAGTTTTCGGGTACAATATATTTGTGGCCGAAAGCTTCTTTAAGTCGATAAAATATGAATGTCTATATAGATTCAAATTCGAAAACCTGTCTCAATTAAATAACACGGTCAATGAATATATTTATTGGTATAACCATAAGAGATTACATTCATCGTTAGATTATTTAACCCCAAAAGAAAAAGAATATCAAATAAAATTTAATAATAAAGTAGCGGCATAAAATTGTCACAAAAAAAGTTGCTATTCCACCCTCATTATTACTATTTTTTTTAAAAGTTCATTAGCAACCAATACTTCTGCATGAGACCCTGCTAAAGCTATTAATTTACGTCTAAAAAATTCTTCATCCTGATAAGATAAAAGTTTTTTAATGATTACACCATTTAGTTCATCATCATTTAAAAGGTCAAATCGAATCAGATTTAAATAAAAAATATGCTGTTTTAATAAAGGTTTCATATTAGTCAAAAAATTTCATTGCAAATCCATATTCCAATTAATCAACTTCCAGAACAGATATACATCCCTTTCGGTAATTTACAATTCTATGATCATCAATCATTTCTTCCAAAAGGGTTTAGTATAAAATTTGAGGAATATGTAATCAATTCGACTAATGCAGAAAATAAAAAAATCACTCAATAAAGAAATTATACATTCCTTAAAGAGTGATTTTACACAATTATAAAAACTATATTTTACTTATACTTCCAACTTAACCAACACTAACCTTAACTGTTACATCACCTAAGTTATTGTCAAAGTCATTAGAAGCATCATTTATACACAATTCTAACTCTCCTTCTACACCTTGAGGTATAGTTGCATAATTACCAATAAAGAACGTTTTCTCTCCTACTTTACCAATTAAAGCACCTACTTTTTCACCTTCTAAAGTATACCCTTTAGGCGCAAGGTCAATAGCAGAATTAGGATTACCTGCTGCTCCATAAAGACCTGCTTCTTGCGTAGGGTCAGCTGTCCATAAACCTTTTACGTATTCAATTTTTGCTAATGATTTTGATGTCACTTTCACACCTGTTTTTTGAAATTTTTGGCTCGCCTGAACCGTTACTTCTTTTGTTTCTGGTGTTTTAGTATATATTTCAGCAATTTTTGATCTTAAAGGAATGTTATGTGATTCAAGGCTTGCATTTTGACCATGTAAATCAAATGCTAAATCTACTTCTGGTCTAAAGAATAAACAGTGAGTAGACCCACCAAAGTGGAACATACCTAATTGCTCTCCTTTAGATACATGCTGCCCTTCTTTTACGGTGACATCATTTGATGATACTTCTGCCATACCAATCGACATAAACGCCATTAGTCCAATTGCAGGATTATCAGCTTCAATAAAAACAATTGCTCTTGTTGCTACTTCTGTTAAGAATGCTTGTGAGTTGTTAGGTGCTGAATCATCTGGGCCTTGTTGGTTAGAAAAACCTTCATAATAGCTTTCAGAATAATAAGAACCATCAACAAATACAATTTTCTTAATAGTACCGCTAACTGGGCTATGCCATCTGTGGTAACTTAATGCATTTAAGAATGCTTGGTAAACCGTACCTCCAACAAATTGAGAAGTAAGGTCGTCTCCAGCTAACATATCTGTTAAAGAATAAGGTTGTCCTTTAATCCAGAATTCTTCTTTTTCTGCAACATTAGTGACTAATCTGTATGGAGCAGACTCACATGCATTTGCAATAATATTATCATTATCTTCTCCTGCAACAGGTCTTACGCCTTCTTTAAACTGTCTTGTGAAGAAGTTATCCCATGAGGTAAAACCATAACTTTCTTCTTTTTTATCTGATTTAGTTTCGAATAAATCTAAGAAGTTTGAGCCATAAGCAGCATCACACATTTGCTCTAAAGCGTAGTCGTTTAACCAACCAGACTCGCTGGTGTTTAATACTTTAGCAGATTCTTGACTTGATAAGAATGCACTCCAATATTGAAGAATTGCTTTTAATTTTTCGTTAACTTTTTTATCTAAAAAGGCTACATATCCAGATACTGTACCCATTGGCCAGTCTAGTATTGCATTTATTGGGAAACCAACTAAACCTGTCTTATTAAAATATGGAGGTTGCGTCATTATTTCATTCATTAATGACAACATATGATCGTAATCTCTAATTTGAGGTTTATTTGTAGGATCGTTTTTGTAAGGTGCTTTTTTAGGCACCTCGCTAAACATATTCGTAAATAAATTCTTATAATAATTATCTCCCTCAATAAGGTCTTTTAAATCCTGCACTGGAGGTAAAAGTTTTTTAGGATTATTATCAACATGATGAATTAATTTTTCTAACCAACTTTCAAGAAATTTTTGATCTGATGAAAGCCATTTCCCTACACGGTAATTTTTTGTAACCTTTTGCATAATCTTATATTTTTATATGTAATTTTTAATTCTTGAGATAAAGATAAATTAGCTTAGCTAGCTTTATCGATATATGTTAAATAACGTTACTTTAACTTGATAAGTTTAGAGTTTTCGTTAACATAAGTAATTTTAGAATAGTTAAATAATTACCACCCTTTTAGTGCGTCAAAACCAACACGTATACCCGCCATTACTTGGAACTGTGCATTGTAATGTTGACGCGAATCTGGATAATTATTTTCTGGAGTACCGTACATAATATTTGCATCGGTAGTATAAGAGCCTACTAAATGAAGTCTTATATTTTTCCCTTCAATTGGGTAGTATTGTAGTGCAACTTCTAAAGTATGCACATTTGCATTTTCAACGTCTTGAACTGTTCCATCGTCCAATGTGATCTGATAATTTGGATCATTAAAATTAACGTTGTTATAAATATATTTTATATATGGTCTAAACTTTTTGCCATTATACATCACTTTAATTGGCGCAGATTGGTATAATGCATTGTCATAAAAATTGGGCATATTTTCAGCAATAGCATAATCTGTATCAATAATAAAATCGCCTAACGTCCATTGTAAACCAAGATTTACTACATACGGTGTACCTGTTGACAAGTTAGATTTATCGTCTATAGTTGTTGCACTGGCAAACGTATTAATTTTATCTTTAACAATAAATCCGTACCAATAAAGGTTATATTCCATATTCATTTGGTTGCCCAAAGAATCAGCATTTCCATTTACAACCTGAGCACCAAACGACTGTCCGCTTGTGGTATTGTATTGTACCGTTACTCCTGTTTTATAAACCCCTAAATTATTTCCAATTATACTGTATGTATACACATCATTGGGATCATAATATTGTTCTGCTGTACCTACATTTAAGAAACCTTTACCAGCTTGGAAAAACCAGTGACCATTATCTGATAAATACGTGAAGTTAGCGTAAAGAATATCATCCGAAATATTATCTTCACCAATATCAGAAGCATTTGGGCTATATAAGAAATTAAAACCAAAATTCTTATTCAACATTCCGCTCATTCCTATACGAAAATCAGAAAATTGAAAACGTTGATCCGAATTGTAAACACCGTTCATATCATCCTGATATCCTAAGTGTGTAAAATCCATTCTAGCATCTACCGTTAACGAAAGGTTTTTCTTAAAGAATTGCCAATAATTTGATTCCTTAATATTTGTTGAATCTTTAGTAGATAATGATTGATCTTGAGCATTAACATTAGCAATAACAAGTAAAACTAACGCAAATAATAAAATAATATTCTTTTTCATGATGAGATCTATATTGAAGAGGAATTGCAAAACAACTCCTCTTCGTTGTCTATGATTTATCCAATAATTATGCTTCTAATTCAGGTGCTTCTTTAACACAAAGTGTTTTGTATTTGATTACACCATTTATTACATCTCTTTCAACACCATGGATATCCTTTTCATAACCAGGGAATGCATTTTCATATTTTTCTAAGATAGAAAGGTAATTATGAATTGCTTTTGTAGACTCGTCCATTCTCTCTCCACCCATCATTACAGGGATACCAGGAGGATAAGGAACAAGCATTACTGCTGGTACTTTTTTCATCATGTTTTCTAAGTACACATACTCTACATTTTTACGTACAACTTGTTCGTATGCTTCAGAAGGTTTCATTTCTTGCTGAGGAAGAATCTCGAATGCTTGTTGCATTTGGTTCAAGAAATCGTTCTCTTTAAAGAAAGTATGCATGCTATCACAAAGATCTTTCAAGCCCATTTTACCATAAAAATCCGCATCAATTTTTAAAAGATTAGGGAAAATTAATCTTAATGATGTGTTGTTATCATAATCTTTTTTGAAGTTCAATAAAGCAGATAACAATTCACCTTGTTTACCTTTTGTTGTTCCAAATGAGTGTAACATTAAGAAAGAGTAAGAATCTGTTTTTTCTGTTACAATCCCTTTATTTATTAAGTAATCTGATACAATTCCAGCTGGTATACCTTGTTCTGTATAAGAACCGACAGCGTTTACACCTGGTGTAGTAAAAGTTAATTTAATAGGATCAAGAAGTACAAAATCTTCTTCTAAACCATTAAACCCATGCCATGCATCATCTGGGTTTAATACCCAAGCATCTTGATTTGATGCTAACGTTTCTGCAGCTACTTTACTAAATTTCTCACCTTTATATGTTGTTGGCTGCCACATATCAAAGAACCAATCTTCTTTTGCAGAAAATTCATCATTCATTTGTGCAACTCTTTGTCTTAAGCTTATTGCGTCTAAGATGTTATCATGACTCATTTGCTCACCATTATCATGCATCATTTTAGTAGATACATCTAAAGAAGCAATCATTGGGTAGTTCGGTGATGTTGAACCGTGCATCATGTACGCTTCATTAAATTCGTCCGGATCAATTTTTTCGTCAGATCCATCTTTAATGTGCAACATAGAACCCTGAGAGAATGCATTCAATAACTTGTGTGTTGAATGTGATGTGAATACTGGAGGATGTTCTTTATTCTCATCTGGCGTCATGCCATAGAAACCATCATAAATTGGATGGAAACGAGCATAAGCATACCAAGCTTCATCAAAGTGCATGTATTTAACATGGTCACCTAATTCTTTTTTCACTTTTCTTACATTGTAAGCAAGACCATCGTATGTTGAGTTCGTTAATGCAGACATTACAATCTCTTTACCCATCTCATCTTCTCCAATTAATTTAGAGGCAGATTTTTTATGTAAAGCAGTAGTGGCTGTCATTTCAGACATTTTAACTGGTCCGATAATACCTAGAGCATTTCTTCTTGGCATCATGTACATTGGTTTAGCATTAGTAATTACCATTGCATAATTCAAAGATTTATGACAATTTCTATCTACTAAAGCTAAGTCGTTTTGAGCAACTTGACTTCTCCAAATAATTTGATTTACTGTAGAAGTACCGTTTAAAACGTAATAAGATTTATCAGAATTGAATGTTTCTGAGGCAAATTTTTCTGAGTCGCCAATAGGACCGCTATGATCTAATAAAGAACCTAGATCTGGTACAGAAATAGACAGGTCAGATCTTAAAGTATTTTCACCAAAGAAGTTGTAAAGTGCAGTACCTGCAGGACTTTTCTTAAATCCTTCACCACCCATATGGCCTGGTGTATGCCATGCATATTTGTACTCATCTACATAATTTACAAGTCCTTTAAAGAATGGACCATAATTACCTTCAACATATTCTTTGATCATGTGTGTTAAACGACCCGCCATAAACGTAATGGTATCATCGTCTAACCAATAAAAACCATTAGATGCCTCTAAAACAGATGTTGGTAATTCTTCTGGAGCAGCTTTTTCTGCTAAAATAAAAATTTGTAATCTTGGAAATCTTTTACGTAATTCTAAGATTACTTCTGTTTTTTCTTCTGATGATAAATTTAAATTCCAATCTACTAAAACACCAGATATTTCACGTTGACTAGTGCATAAGTCAATTACGTGTTTTAAGTTTTTTGATAAGATTGTTTTAATATTATCAGTATTTAATTGAGTAATTAATTCTTTTAATCGATTGCTTTCAAATGTATCAATTTGTTTTTCTGATACAACTAATAAAGGCCATTCTTGTAAATTCATGATATTATTAATTTTTATTTTAGAGAACTATTGAGATCAATTACTCAATTATATTTTTGTAGAAACTTTATTGAGTTTCTGTAGTATCTTTTAATTTTTCGTTGCCAAACAATCTGACATCTCGCTTTAATAAGCTTTCGTACAATGGTTTTGCACCGAGGTTATGTGTAATAAAGTTGGCTACTAAACACACAATACCTAATGGTAATATTAATTCGTATTGCCCTGTTAACTCAGCAATTAAAACAACTCCTGTAACTGGCGCTCCAACCACAGCTGTAAAGAAGCCAGCCATACCTAAAATTGCAAACTCTGTAGTATAAGGAGCTAATTTTGGTAGCAACATTGCATAGATTTCACCTAAAGAAGAACCTAAATACAACATCGGAGAAAAGATTCCTCCAACTACTCCACTACAGAATGATATTATCCCTCCAACAAATCTTAAAGAGGCAGTAGAGATAACCCAATTTAAATTATTATCACTTTCTAAATGTGTTTTTAAAAGCGACATACCAGAACCATTTAAATCTGGATTTATCTGATAAACAACAGCAAATAAAACAGCAATTAGGGCAAACGTTAAGTAAGCGGATTTACTTTTAAAGTAATCGAAAACTTTATACCCAGCCTTTATGGACTTTAAGAAGATGACTGCCGCAATGCTTAAGAAAAAACCAAAACCAATAAAATGATAAAAGTGTATTTCTGATAAAAGCTGCACATTAACGACGGGAATTTCTACTTTATTTCCAACAATAAATTGAGCTACCCAAGTACTTACATAACAAGCTAACATAATGCCTGTATATGATCTAAAGTTAAATTTAAAAGAGGGTCTCATTTCTTCAATTACAAGTAATATACCTGCGAGTGGGGCATTAAAAGCAACAGCTAAACCAGCTCCGGCTCCACATGCTAGTAAGTGATTCTTAACATCTAAATCGCTTACTTTATATTTCCATATTTTAGAGAGCCCTTCTCCTATTGCACCTCCCAGATGTATGGTAGGGCCTTCACGACCTACTACCATACCTCCGAATTGTGCGGCGATACCGCCTATAAACTTGACAGGAATTACCTGTTTCCATTTTATTTTTCTAACACCAATCATGCTCCCTTCTACTTCTTGAACTCCACTTCCTCCTGCTTCTGGTGCAAACTTTTTAACCAAGTAAAAAGATAAAAAAGTACACATTGCCATAAAAACTATGACCAGATAAATTGAAGTGTTTTGCTGAAGAGAAGATAAAATTGACACTGCATTGTCTGTTATTAAGTTATATATTCCACCTAACAGACCTACCAATACACCAACCGTTAAAGAAAGAATAAATAATATTCTAGATTGATTATGTGATAATGTAGTCTCTCTTTCCATGATCCAGTCTCTTATCTTTATAAATTTATTAGAAAGAAACCTGACCTGTTGCAATCATACCTACAGCAACTAATGCCATAATTATGATGAATATTTCCAACAGACGTTCATTTCTAGTATAAATTTGTTTACCGGCTTTGATTTCCTCTTTATGTGCTAATCTGTAGAAAGGAATTCCGATTGCATAGAAGATAAACGAAGTCATCATATAAGTAATACCAGCTGCATAGATTAACCATAAGCAATATAGCGTTGAGAGTAAACCTATGAATGCTGCAATTTTTCTATTCTTTTTATTATTTAAGATCTGTTTTAAACTTGCACCTTTCAATAAATACATTGATGAAAGAAGATAAGCTGGTAAAATCATTACTCCTGCAATATCAATTGCTGCCATATATACATCACTTGCAAAGGCTACAAAGATCATTGCCACTTGCATAATGCTAGAAGAAATAAACAAGGCAGTTGATGGTGCTCCGTTTTTATTTTCTTTTTTAAAGAAAGAAGGTAATACACCGTCTTTTGCTGCATCGTGTGGTACTTCTGCTACTAATATAGTCCATGCTATCCATGCACCTAATACTGAGATAATAACAGCAATATTTACAAAAGTTGCACCCCAAGATCCTACTGCTATACCTAATAAAGCACCTGCAGATGGGTCTGATAATTTAGCTAATTCTGGCTGTTGTGCAATACCAAATGCCAATACAGAAATCAAAACATACATTACTAATGCTGCAATAAAACCAATCATTGTTGCTTTACCAACATCAGATGTTTTCTTTGCTCTTGATGAAATAACAACTGCACCTTCAATACCAATAAAGCACCATAAAGTAACCAACATTGTTGATTTAATCTGTTCTCCTAACCCTTCTAAGTGATAAGCATTTCCCCAGAAATCTGTTGTTAAAACATCAAACTTAAAAGTGATTATTAAAATACCTATTACGATAACAAGCCCTATAAATTTAGCAATTGTTGAAATAGTATTTAAAAATGATGTTTTTTCTGTACCAAACAATGAAATAAAATTCATTAACCATATTAAAACTGATCCTAATACAATTGTTTGCCAACCATGGTTTAATAAAACTGGAAAGAAAACTCCAAATGCATCATTTAGCATAACTGCAAAGGCAACATTACCTAACGCAGCACTTATCCAATATCCCCATGCTGAGTTAAACCCAACAAAACGACCAAAACCTGCTTTGGCATATCCATAAATTCCGGAGCTAATATCTGGGCGTTCTTCTGATAAAGTTTTAAATGTGTAGACTAGCATACCTACACCAACACCAGAAATAATCCATGATATAATAACTGCTCCTAATGATGCTTCAGCTGCCATATTCTGGGGTATATTAAATATACCTCCTCCTATCATTGAGCCAAAAACAATGGCGACTAAGCCGCCTAAGCCGACTTTAGTAGATTTACTATCCATAATATTGAATTTTGTGTTAAATGTCTAAATTGAGATCGTAACAACGTTTCTTTTGTTTTTATATGATTCTATAACGATGCATAAGAAACAATGTTACTTAGATGTCATTTTATGAAAGTTATAAATCATTTTATGATACAAATAATTAAAAAAGTGAGTAAATAAATCGCCTGTGTAGTACATACTAGAACTGGGTTAATTAGGTAAAGGAATAAGCTAACAAAAAGAGTTAATTAAGGTTTAAATCATTATTTACATTATAACACTTTTAAATTCAATCAAAACTTACCCCTTATATTATTGATTATCAAATTTTTAATTGATAAGTACTTTTGTTTTACTTCATAATCCAAAAGTTTGATAGTGAATAATATATCATCAACACTAAAGAGAAGAAAATACTACTCGTTAACTTTTACACCATTTTCAGGTTTTTAAAAAAAAATTAAAAAAAGAATAGGGGTAAAATAAAACCTGAGGGTCATCTACATGTAAAGTCAAAATATAACATGAATTTAATTTCTCTGAAAAATGAAAAAGAATCTAATTTTAACTGTCTTATTTTTCCTATTAACTTCAGCCCTGTTTGCACAAACTCAATCATTAAAAGGAACTATCATCAACACAATTTCTAAACAACCTATTATTGGAGCTACAATTCAGATAGAAGGTAGTAATCCAATTATTGGAACGAGTACAGACATTGATGGTAATTTTGAATTAGAGGCTATAAATGTTGGTAGATATACACTAATTATTAATTCGATAGGTTTTAAAAGTATCCGTAAAACTGAAGTTCTTATTACAGGGAACAAGGGTATGGAAATTAATTTTGAAATGGAAGAAGATATTGTTGCTCTAGAAGGTGTAACGATTACGGCCTCTAATGATAAAGATGCCAATAATGTAATGTCTACTGTAAGTGCTCGTTCATTTTCAGTAGAACAATCTAGTAGGTTTGCTGGTGGTTTAAGTGATCCGTCTAGGGTAGCCTATAACTTTGCAGGAGTTACTTTCTCTTCTCCTCAAGATAATGGTGTTGTTATACGTGGTAACTCACCAAGTTCTGTTTTATGGCGTGTAAACGGTATTGATGTTTCTGGTGCTGCACATTTTGGTGGCGGAAATCTTGCAGGTGCTGGTTTAATTTCTATCTACAGTACAAATTTATTAAGAAGCACGGATTTCTTTACGGGTGCTTTCCCATCAGAATATTCTAATGCAACTTCTGGTGTTTTTGATATTAATTTTAGAAAAGGCAATAATGAAACCTATAAACATTCCGTACAATTGGGATTGATTGGGGGTGATATATCTTCTGAAGGGCCTATCAATAAAGAAAAAGGGTCGTCCTATTTAATTAATTACAGACATGGATTTTTAGGATACATTGGTCAATTATCTGGTGGTACTGCTCCTCATTTTCAAGATTTGTCTTTTAATCTGTCTTTCCCTTCTCAAAAATACGGTAATGTAAATATTTGGGGAATGGGTGGAATAAGTGCCATAGATACTCCGTATAAAAAATACAAAGTAAAAGTTCATTCAGATGAATTTGAAGAGTACGATGCAACAGTAAAATATAGAAAGTACGATAAAGACTATTTAGATAAAGAAATTAATTTTGGAATGGGTGCAATCGGTGTTAATCATTCTATTAGAGTTGGTAATGCAAGTGATCTAACCTCTACTGTTGGTTTCACATCAAATAAATACAAAAACAAAACACGCTATTTTGAAGAAGATGCTGATACATTAAATACTGGTACTCTTCACCCTCATCAAAGTCAACAAAGTATAGAATATAAAATGTCGTTAGCAAGTACATTAACGAGTGCTATCACGCCAAAATTAATTAATAAAACGGGGATAAGAACTGATCTGTTGTATGTAGATGCTTTTGCTAATAAAGCAGATACTTTAATGGGAACTGTACAACCTGTATTCTATGGCAAAGAAAGTGGTTACAATATTAATTTCTTTACGCAGTTTAAATACCAAGTTGCATCAAATTTTAGTGTAAATGCAGGTATTGCAAGTACTAAATTTCAATATAGTGATGAAGTAACAGTCGAACCTCGCTTAGGTCTTGAATATACCCCAATTAATGGTGTTATTTTATCTGCTGCTTATGGTAGACATAGTAAAAGAGAAGAATTGAAAGTTTATTCTTTCACAAACCCTGTTACAGGCCAACCAAATGATTTAAAATTATCTAAATCGGATCATTATGTAGGTAGTGTTAAAGTTAATTTAAGTAAGAATACTCGTTTAACTACAGAGGTGTATTATCAAGATTTGTTTGATGTGCCTGTTATTGATGGAACTCCTTATTCTTTTGCAAATTATACAACAATGTGGGGAGCAAATGGTACAATTTCTAATAAAGGTACGGGTGCAAATAAAGGTGTTGATGTAACATTAGAACGCTCAATGGTAAATGGCATCTATTATATGGTTACTGGTTCTATGTATACTTCTGAATACCAAGATGCTCAGGGAGTAACAAGAAATACTCTTTTTAATAGAAATTATATGGCTACCGTTACTTTTGGTAAAGAGTTCTTGGTTAAAAAGAAAAACCTTCTTGGAATTAACTTTAATGCCACTTATTTAGGTGGAGTACCTTTAACTCCATATGATGAAAAGGCATCTAATGAACAACAAAAAGTAGTGTATAAAGAAAATGAATTGTACTCTGTAAAAGGACAAGATGAAGTGTGGTTAAACTTTGGTATCACTTACAAAATCCATAAAAAGAAAAGTACACGAACTTGGGGTCTTGATATGCAAAATGCATTACTTACAGAACAAACAAGTGGCTACAAGTACAACTTAAAAGATCAACAGGTAGAAGAAGATAAAGTATTTTTTATTATGCCAAACTTATATTATAAAATAGCATTCTAAAAAGAAATGGCCTTGAAAGAAATATGTTCTTTTAAGGCCATTTACTATATCTTAATAATGACGTAAAGTCAATTAGTCTTTAAATTTCTCCATATCCAAAAGTCCATCTTTTTTAGAAATAAAAGTTGCGGCAGAAGAAACTCCAAAAATGTTTGTTGCTGTTCTACCCATATCAATTAAAGAATCTACCGATAATACAAACGTTAGTACCATACCCATAACTTCTGGAGCAATACCCATAATTGTCATGGCTGTAATGGCCGCAAAAGATGCTGTACCTGGTAAACCTGCAATACCAAAAGAAGATATAATTACAGAAATAAACATTGTAAATAATGTCCCTGGAGATAGTAAGTCTATTGGTGCTAAGCCTAAAGCATTGTTTACCCCAACAGACAAGACAATCATAAAAACTGGCCACATAGCACCACAAGCATTCATTCCCATTGTAGTACCTAAAGATGCTGCAATATTTGCCGTTTCTGTATCTACACCATTATTATCTTCTAAGCAGTTAATTGTAACAGGTAAAGTTGCTCCACTAGATTGTGTAGAAAACCCTGTAATTATTGCAGGTAATAAATTCCTTACATGCTTTATTGGGTTCATTCCTTTTGTTGATAACCCTGCCATGTGCATTATAAAAATTAATAACATAGTAGCATATGATACCACAATAAAAATGGCTAAATCTCCAAATAATGAAGGGCCTTTTTCTGCAACGGCAATTGTCATTAAAGTAAACACACCATAAGGAGTTAATTTAATAATTGTCATTGTCATGCTATTGATAATAAGTTTAGCAGAATCTAAACCTCTAATAACTAAGCCCATTTCTTTTGGCTTTTTAGCAGACATTCTACGTACAGCCATTCCTATTAATAATGCTACTAACAGTGTACCTATAATATTGTTCTCACTAAAAGCCTGAAATATTGATGTCGGTATATTTTGCGTAAATCCATAAATTACTTTCCCTAAAGAGGCATCACCTAAAGTATCAATTCTGTTGGCATATCCTTTAGAAATTGTTTCTGCAGAAACTTTAGAAACATCAATAAGGTTCTCGAAGTTAAAAAGATTTGCCATTCCAAAGGCAAGTGTTGCTGCTCCGGTTATAGAGACCACAAAATAAGTAATTATCTGCCCTATTCTTTTTCCAATATTACTATCGTTACTAATATTTACTAGCGTATGTGCAATAGAAATAAAGACAATGGGAACAATCATTAATTTTAAGAACCTAATATATATATTAGAGATGGTCTTCATGTAAAATTTTAAATCTACATAGACCTCTTGCGGAATAAACTCATATAAACCCCACCCAAAAATAATTCCTATACCAATTGCTGTCAAATTTCTATAATGGAATTTGACTTTTTGGTTTGACATGGAATAAAGTATGCCCAGTAAACTTACAAAAGCTATAATTGCAAGAAGTAATATCATAATGTGTTTTTTATTTTACTAAAACCTTATAGGTAAATATACCAATGGTTTTAAAGTCTATTCTTTAAGTGAAGTTAAAATAAATACTAAGACCATTAAATGACTTTAGTACTATTCTTTAGTCTACTAAACTAGTAGAAAATGATTTATAAATACGTATTAAGTGATTAATAGTAAAAAGTAGTTATAAATTATTCACATTTACTATACTTTATAATATTGATATAAAAACAAACAAAAAATTATTTAAAATCTGACTATCAATTACTTATAAAGTAAAAATCTTTTATTTGTTGTGTAAATTAAGTAAATTACTATACACCACAACTAACTTAAATGCTATGGAAAACTATATCTATAATTATTTAGCAGCCTCGAACTTAGAAGAAATAAAAACACCTCAATCTAAAGGTCTAATTTTTACATTATCAAGGGACTTTGGTACAAACATAAAAAATTGTGCTACGGAACTTGTAGAAAAACTAAATAAAGAACGTGTTGGTTTTTCTATCTGTAAAAAGAAATGGGCACTAATTGATAGTGTTATTTTAAGTAACATTTCTAAAGAACTTAAAATTGGGTACGACGCCTTAAATCAATTTGTACCTATTGAACACAAAAGTATTTTCGATCAGATATTACATGGTTTAGACTTTAATAGAAGTCAATTAGACGATAACTTACACAAGGCTATTCAGACCGTAATTTATTCTTATTTTGAAAGAGGAAATGTTGTCTTTCTGGGTAGAGGAGCTGCTTATTTTACAAATCAGTTGGACAATGTTATCAACTTCAAAATAAAATCAAGTGATGAAAATAGAATACATAGGTACGCTGAAAAAAACAAAGTGAATTACCATTATGCCAAAGAGGTTGTTCGCAGAAAAGCCAAAAGAAGAAATGACTTTCTAAGTTATATTTCTAAAGGAAAACATCAGAGTTACGATTTTGTACTTAATAGAGATATTATGGATGATGAAACACTCACTTCCCTCCTTTTTGATCTCTGCAAGAATAAAGAGATTCAATGTAAAACCTATAGTGAGGTTAATCAGCTGAAAAACAAAAATATGTAAATTAAACTATTAGTTTTAGTCCTTTGCTTGAAGTCATTAATAAGTGAATATATCATCATTTATTAATGACTTTGATTACCATATCACTACACTTTAAGTGTTAAATTGACACTACAAAGATATTCAAGCACACTAAAACTAGTATACTCATGGAATCATTCATCTATAATTACTTAATCGAAACAGAATTACGGCAGAAAAAAGCACCTGTTGCTAATGGCATGATTGTAACAATGTCGAGAGAATTTGGTACAAATGTTAGACCGGCAGCTCAATTATTAGTAGATGAGCTTAATGCAAAAAAGGTTGGGTTTAAAATGCTAAAAAGACCTTGGAGGCTGGTAGATAGTACTATCTTAAATAACCTTTCTAAAGAGCTAAAAGTATCTGCAAAAGAGTTAAATAATTTCATTCCTATACAGAACAAAAGCATAATAGATCAAATTATGTACAGTCTGGATATAGGCAATAATACATTAGATGAGCAATTATTAACCGCGTTAAAAACCGTCATTTTAAGTTTTCTAGAAAGAGGTAATGTTGTCTTTTTAGGAAGAGGTGCTTCATTTTTTACCGATGGATTGCAAAATGCATTACGAATAAAAGTAACAGCATCAGAAAAATTTAGAGTAACCCAATTTGCTAAGAAAAACGATTTGCGAGAAAATTATGCTCGGGAAATCGTTCGACGTAAAAACAAACGTCGTAAAAACTTTTTAAAATACGTTTCGCAGAGTGTCCCTATAAATTATGATTTAACCATTAAGAGGGACGATCTATCAGACAATGAAATCGCAAGTAGTATTCTTTCCCTTGTTTCCGAAAGAGAAATTGAAATGATGCGAAACGTTTAGTTGATGTGCCCCTTCCTATATTTTTAGTGAAGGGGCTTTTTATAAGTTTAAAATAATAAATGATGTATATACCCAAATATCAAAACAATGGAACAGGTAAGACAATGGCATTTACTAACTTCTGGTGAAGTAGTAAATCTGCTAAATGCCGACTCAAAAAATGGGTTATCAAGGCAAGAAGTACTTAAAAGAAGACTAAAATTTGGCGAAAATAAACTAACTCCTAAAAAAGGAGAATCTCGATTTCTAATTTTTCTTAAACAGTTTCATCAACCACTAGTTTATATACTTTTGTTTGCTGCACTCGGCGTAGGATTCTTAGAAGAGTGGGTAGAAATGAGTGTAATTATTAGTGTTGTTTTAATAAATGCAATAATTGGCTTTATTCAAGAAGTGAAAGCATTAAAAGCTATTCAAGCATTAGCAAAAGAACTTACAGCAAACACTACAGTTATTAGAGAGGGAAAGAAAACAAGTATTAAGGTTAAAGACATTGTTATAGGAGATATTGTTGTGTTACATTCTGGAGATAGAGTGCCTGCAGATTTGCGTATTATCACTTCAAAAGAATTAAAAATTGACGAGTCTGCTTTAACTGGAGAATCTCTTTCAACAGATAAAAAAAATATTGCTTTAGAAGAAGAAACCATTATAAATGATAGAAAGAATTCTGCCTTTGCTTCTACCCTTGTAACTTATGGGTATGGCCTTGGCGTAGTAACCAACATTGGTGATAAAACTGAGATTGGTCAGATAAATCACTTAATAGCTTCAGCAGATATATTGGCTACACCACTAACTAAGAAAATTGCACATTTTAGTAAAATTTTACTTTGGATAATTTTAAGTCTAGCGGCACTTACAATTACTGCAGGGCTACTTAGAGGACAACCGTTAGAAAATGTATTATTAGAAGGAGTTGCTTTGGCTGTTGGTGCAATACCAGAAGGTTTACCAGCCGTTGTTACCATCACTTTAGCCATTGGTGTAAGTAGAATGGCACAAAAGAAAGCGATCATCAGAAAATTACCCGCTGTAGAAACCTTAGGGAGCACTACTGTTATCTGTTCTGATAAAACGGGTACACTTACCCAAAATGAAATGACCGTTCAGAAAATCTATACAAACAATGAAGATATAGATGTAGAAGGTACAGGTTATGTACCCAATGGGAGATTTTCTTGTAAAGGACAGTATATCACCAACGATTATTCTGTAGCCTTAACCGAAACACTAAAAGCTGGGCTACTCTGTAATAACGCTTCTTTATTTAAAAAAGAGGGATATTGGTGTATCGAAGGCGATCCAACTGAAGGTGCTTTAATTACTTCTGCTACAAAAGGAGGATTTATAATTGATGAAATGAATACTTTTTTTCCTCGTTTAGACGAGATCCCGTTCGAGTCGGAACATCAATACATGGCTACGTTACATAAGGGCAACGCTACGAATATTATGTATCTTAAAGGTGCTGTAGAGAAGATTGTTTCAGCATGTGTAAATGTATTAGATAACAATGGAAACACCACTACCATCTATTATGAACAAATTATAAAAGCTGTAGAAAGATATGCATCTGATGGATTAAGAGTACTTGCTTTTGCTAAAAAAGAGATAGCTAAGAATAGAACATCAATTACACATGCAGACACTACTGAACAGCTTACATTTTTAGGTTTACAAGCCATGATCGACCCCCCTAGAGCCGAAGCGGTACATGCGGTAAATATCTGTCATCAGGCTGGAATTGATGTCAAAATGATAACTGGAGATCATATTGTAACTGCTACAGCAATTGCAGATAAACTTGGTTTAAGAAAGCATAACCCTAAAGAAACTGGAATTACGGGAAAAGAACTAGACCTTCTCAACATACATCAATTAAGAGAAATTGCTAAAAAGAAATCTGTATTTGCTAGAGTGAGTCCTCATCAGAAATTAAACCTTGTCCAAGCATTACAAGATGAAGGACATATTGTTGCAATGACAGGTGATGGCGTAAATGATGCACCTGCTTTAAGACAAGCGAATATTGGTATTGCAATGGGTATTGTTGGAACAGAGGTAGCCAAAGAAACAGCGGACATGATTCTTACTGATGATAATTTTGCAACAATAAAAAGTGCTACAGAAGAAGGTAGAAATGTGTTCGACAATCTTCTTAAATTTATAACATGGACCATTCCTACGAACTTAACAGAAGGTATGGTAATTCTTGTCGCTTCCCTTCTAGGTTTAACTTTACCAATTACTCCACTTCAAATTTTATGGATTAACATGTCTACTGCTATCTTTTTAGGAGCAACATTAGCCGTAGAAAAATCTGAAATCGGATTAATGAAAAGGCCGCCAAGAGATCCTAAAAAACCATTACTGACCGCTGCTATGTTCGCTAGAATACTGTGGGTAAGCACTTATCTAGTGGCTGCCATTTACTTGGTTTTCTATTATGAAACAACGCACGGAATGGGAATTAATGTATCGAGAACAATTTGTGTAAACCTGATAGTTTTTGGCGAGTTGTTTTATTTATTCAACTCTAGGTCATTACATCATTCTCCATTTAAACTTGGCTTCTTTTCAAATAAGTGGCTCATTGGTGGTGTTATGATCATGATAAGTCTTCAGCTTTTACTCACCTATGCGCCTTTTATGAATACACTTTTTGGTACAACACCAATAGATAGTAAAGCGTGGGGATTAATAATAGGAATTTCTACAATTCTCTTTCTTTTAGTTGAATTAGAGAAGTTTATAAGAAATAAGTTAAAATAGTTAGAAATAGGACAACAGTTTGTGTTTCATGGGCTGTTGTTTTCATTTATTACAGACAGATAATTGAAAAGTAATAAGGATGTTTACCTAGATATTAATATATTTAGATAGATTTTTTTTAATACCTATACCATACCTATGAGATTCAATCAATTTACTTATTTAATTGTATTACTAATGTTTTTTTCTTGTAAATCTAATCCTGTAGAAATCACATTAGGTGTATCTAAAGAATTGGCTGAATATCGGTTTTCAACTTATTCTGATATTCATTATGAACTTCATTTTGAACTACCAGAAGAAAAAGAAGAAGATATTTTTGCCACATCGCTTATAAAAGTAACGCTTAAAGATAGTTCTACGCCCTTAATACTTGATTTTAAAGCCAACGATACGCACATTGAAAACCTTATTGTAAATAATGAAGCATCTACATACGATTATATACAAGAACACATTATTATACCAAGTGAATTTCTAATTGAAGGAGAGAATAAAATTTCCTTTCAATTTAAGGCAGGTAAACAGTCGCTAAATAGAAATAAGGATTATATGTATACGTTACTTGTTCCTGATAGGGCAAGAACTCTTTTTCCTTGTTTTGACCAACCCGATCTTAAAGCAAAATATATTCTAAGCTTAGATATGCCAGAAAAATGGGAAGCTATAGCTGGAGAATATGCAACACAGAAAGAAACTACCGAAGGACGAAAACTGTTGGTATTTGGCGAAACAGCTCCAATTTCTACTTATCTTTTTTCTTTTGTAGCAGGTAAGTTTAAAAAGGAAGAATATGATGATGGTAAGCATAAGTTTACCATGTTACATTTAGTTGACAAAGAAAAAATTGATAAAAATAAAGATGACATTTTTAAGCTTCATGTAAATGCAATTGATTGGATTGAAAACTATACTACAATTCCATTGCCTTTTCATAAACTTGACTTTGCACTTCTTCCACCATTTCAATATGGAGGCATGGAACATATTGGGGCAATTCAATACAGATCGTCTTCTTTAATACTTGATGAAAACGCAGGAGATACAGAAAAACTAAGAAGAGCACAGCTAATTTCTCATGAAGTGGCACACATGTGGTTTGGTGACCTTGTAACCATGAAATGGTTTGATGATGTTTGGTTAAAAGAAGTATTTGCTAATTTTATAGCTGCCAAAGCGGTAGAGCCATCGTACCCAGAAATTAACCATAATGTACAATTTTATGTTTCTCACCAATACAGAGCTTATCCTGTTGATAGATCTGCTGGTACTCACCCTATTCAGCAAAAACTTGATAATTTAAACTTAGCAGGAACGCTATATGGTGCAATAATTTATTCTAAAGCCCCAGTGGTAATGGCACAACTAGAAGAAATTATTGGTGCAGATGCTCTACAAACATCTTTACAGAATTACTTAAAGAAATATGCTTTTAGTAATGCTACTTTTGACGATCTTATTAATGTGATAGTTGAAACGACTGATAAAGATATTAAGCCTTGGGCAGATCAATGGGTAAAAAAAGCAGGAATGCCTAAATATAAATTAAGTATTGATGAGGGTAACTTATTGATTAAAACAGAAGATGTAGGTTGGTCTCAGATAATTACTATTGACAACAATACAGTTAATATAAATTCTGCTAATACTGTTGCCCCATTAAACAACAATAAATTTCCATTAGACCAATCCGCAAAGAGTTATGGTTATTTTGAGTTCGATGCAGGTTTACAAAAACACTTAATTGAAAATACAGCTTCTTATTCTGATACAGAAGCAATGTCTGTTTACAGTAATCTATGGGAAAACTTTATTCATAAAAATATTGATATTGAAACCTATCTCCCATTTGTTTTAGAGCGTTTAAAAGTTGAAGATAATTCGCTACTAAAAAAGATGCTATTTGGTCAGTTTAAAGAGATTTACTGGTATTATTTATCAAAAAGTGAGCGTATAAATATTACTAAAAAAGAGTTTAGCATTTTTAAAAGGCTTTTAAAAGAAAGTGAATCAAATACACTAAAAACTTTTTATTTAAAAGTACTTATTTCACTGTATCACACAAAAGAAGAGTTTCCATTTTTAGAGCCATATATCACTCAAAAGAAAACTACACCAACTATAAGTGATGCCAATAGAATTGCTTTGTTTATGAAACTTAGAATGGAAAAATTGGCCACTTCTAGAGATATGGAAAGAACAGTGGCAGAAAATCTATCTTCAGATTATTATAGAAGTTACCTTACATACATTACACCTTCTACAAGTCCTGATTATATAGAAAGAGATGCCTATTTTGAAGACATCAAAAATGTGAAAAATAGAGGAAATGAACCTTGGGTAGAAAATGGACTTGGTTATCTAAATCACCCGTTACAAGCTTCTACATCAATTAAATATCTTGAGGCAACCTTAAACCTTTTACCAGAAATACAGAAAACAGGAGATATATTTTTCCCTTTTGGTTATCTAAAAAATAGCATTGGTAAAAGAACTGAAAAAAGCGTAATTAAGAAGGTACATCAATATTTAAAACACAATAATTTAGACGATAAATTAGAGGCAAAAATACTTCAAAATCTTGATCCTGTAATTAGAAGAAATCAATTTACTGAGATATTATAATTAAAGTATTTCAATAAAATAAACAACACCTTTTATAACGATCTGCATAAAAGCAAGTCGCTATAAAAGGTGTTTAAATATCTTATTAATAATGAAATAGAGATTACAAAGTTGTAATTCCCTCTCCATGGTACGTAGTAATTACAGGTTTCTGATTAGGCTCTTTTCTATCAAGAACATAAAACTTTTTCTCATCTTTAAAACAAGTCCCTAAATACTCCGATTTTTCTTTTACATGAATGTAATCAGGTGTATTATTTAAAAGACTTGGAATAAGTGCCCTATTATTAGCAATATTCCACATGTTTAAATCTCCCCCTTTTACAATTAGTAATCGTTTGTTATTGAAGGAAATATCTACGTTGGTTACGTTTCCAAAAGGCAGAACACCAATTTTCCTTAACTTCCCTGCTTTTTGGTGAATACTTATTGCATATACCTCTGTATATTCTTTATTTAAAGTGAAAATATAAAACTCCTCTGTTTCCTGATTTACAATCATTGCACTTGCATCTCTGGGACCATTAGGGTAAGTAAAATATTTCACTTCTGGAGCTACAAAATCATCTTCAATATCATCTTCTTTAAAAGAATACACTTGTATATCTTTTCGTGATAGATTAGGGTCGCCAATATCAGCCACATGGATAGACATTTGTTTATCCTTATTGAAACTTTTTGCTAAATCTTCCCACGCAATTGATGTTCCTCTAATAAATACTTTCTTTTCTTGCAGACCAGTTTTTGAGTTATATAAATAAATGAACGGGTTATTTCCTTTATTTTCTTGAACCCACAAATAATCCTTGTTTTGGGAAGGTATTATTCCTGTAATTTTTTCAAGATTAGGAGAGATTGCTTCCTCATGTATGGCAAGATAAAAGCCTGAATTAGGAACTTCACTCTTCTTTTCTATCGTTTTACATGCATAAATACAGACAAGAGATAGTGAGAACAGAAAATTAATTTTGTTATTAAACATCAGGTAGTTAATCTAAAATAGTTGATCGTCATAATAATAATATAAATTACTTCAAAAAAGAGATATAAAGTTGCATCCATTATGGTATGTTGACAAAAAAAAAGTGTCAACATCTATTCTTAGTTGTCGTAAGTAATTACCCAATAGTAAATTTAGTTCATTTGCCTTATTACAACCCATAAATACAACCAAAACCTTGATAAATTCAATCGTATAAATCTTGTCAAAAAAACAAAAAAAGTTTAATACATTAAACATTCAATTTCATCAAAAAGTTATTAGCTTTATACTACTTAAACTCAAAAAACCTATCATTAATTATGGACGTAGAAATCCTCTCTCGAATACAATTTGCTTTTACAATTTCATTCCATTATATCTATCCTCCTTTAAGTATTGGTATCGGTTTAATGCTCGTTATTTCCGAAGGAATGTTTTTAAAAACACACAAAAAAAAATATGAAGTCCTTACACGCTTCTGGACAAAAATATTTGCATTAACCTTTGGTATAGGCGTGGCTACAGGTATTGTAATGGAATTTGAATTTGGTACCAATTGGGCAACTTACTCCCGCTATGTTGGCGATATCTTTGGCTCTGCACTTGCAGCAGAGGGGATATTTGCTTTTGCATTAGAAAGTAGTTTTTTAGGTATATTATTATTTGGGTGGAACAAGGTTAGTCCTAAAGTTCATTTTATTTCTACTCTTGGTGTATTCTTAGGTTCTATGTTTTCTGCAATCTGGATTGTTGTAGCAAATAGTTGGCAGCAAACCCCTGCAGGTTATCATATTGTTGGAGAAGGCATGATGGCTAAAGCAGAGATTACAGATTTTTGGGAAATGGTTTTTAACCCGTCTAGTGTAGAGCGTATTTTACATGTTTGGGTGGGTGCTTTTCTTGCTGGTGCATTTTTATACATAAGTGTTCATGCCTATTATTTAGTAAGAGATAGACACCAAGAAATTTCTAAAACAGGAATTAAATTGGGCTTAATTGCAGCGACTGTCTTTTCTTTAGTGCAACTTTTTTTAGGTCATCTATCTGCGGATGGTGTTGCAAAAAATCAACCTGCAAAATTGGCTGCTTTTGAAGGACATTACTATACTGAAGACCCTGCCGATTTGTATTTATTTGGATGGGTAGATCAAGAAAATAAAGAAGTCTATGGTGTAAAAATTCCTGGAGGTCTTTCATTACTCCTCTACCAAACATTTGATGATAAAGTAACAGGATTAGATAAATTTGCAGTAGAAGATCAACCCAGTCAAGTAAATGCTATTTTCCAGTTTTACCATTTAATGGTAGGTATTGGAATGCTACTTATTGGGCTTTCGCTACTCGGTAGTTTTTTACTGTGGAGAAAGCAACTTTTTAACCACAAATGGTTATTGTGGATATTTGTATTTGCAGTAATATTACCTCAATTGGCAAATCAGTTTGGTTGGTTTGCTGCAGAAATGGGGAGACAACCCTGGGTTGTTTATGGTTTATTACGTACTTCTGATGCACTCTCTAAGGCTGTATCTGCAGATCAAGTACTTTTCTCATTAATAATGTTTTCATTAATCTACTCTCTCCTCTTGGTCTTGTTTATCTACCTTTTAAATAAGAAAATTAAACATGGTCCAGAAGATGCTCATTTGATAGATCATAGACCACATCAACAAAATATAAATAACTTTTTCACTAAAGATTAACACTACTCATGGAAACAATTTTAGGCTTAGACTATCCTACGCTATGGTTTTTAGTAGTGGGAGCTTTATTTTCAGGTTACGGAATTTTAGATGGTTTTGATTTAGGTGCAGGTGCAATGCACTTATTTATACGCAGTGATAAAAACAGACGTATTGCACTTAATGCAGTCGGCCCGGTTTGGGATGGAAACGAGGTATGGTTAGTAATTGGAGGCGGTACTTTGTTTGCTGGCTTTCCTATCTTTTATGCTACCTTGTTTTCTGCAATGTATATCCCTTTTATGTTGTTTATTTTCTTTATAATTCTAAGAGCAATATCTATTGAATTTAGGTCTAAAGAGGAAATGAAATGGTGGCGAAATTTATGGGATTTCACATATACACTTTCAAGTGGCATGATCGCCTTTTTATTAGGTGTTGTATTAGGAAACGTATTACAGGGTTTTCCTTTGGATGAGCATTTTGAAGCAATTAACCCTCATTTAACGATGTTCCTGAATCCCTATGCAATAATAGTTGGGTTCACAACACTTACTTTAATGATGATGCACGGTGCTATATATCTCTCTTTAAAAACAGAGGGCAAACTCTTTGATCATGTTGTATTGATGTTAGAGAAGTGTATGATTGCTTTTATAATAATGTACACAATTATGAGTTTGTACACGCTTATATTTTTCCCACACTTAGCGGAACGTTTTAAAGAATATCCAGTATTATTTATACTACCTGTTTTGGCCGTATTAAGTATTGCAAATATTCCACGTTTAGCCAAAAAGCAAAAGTATTTATCTGCATTTATATTCTCGTCAATCACTTTTAGCTTATTATTAATATTGGTAGCTGTACAACTCTACCCATCCTTATTGATTGCTACAAACAATCCAGAAAACACAATTACAATATACAATGCTGCGGCATCTCAAAAAGCATTAGGAATTATGCTTACTATTGCTGCCATCGGAACACCATTAGTTCTTACCTATACTTTTATTGTTTATAAAGTGTTTTGGGGAAAAGTAAAATTAGACGAGCATAGTTATTAAAGGAATATTTCTCCGATAGTCAATAGTAGAAGAAAATATCTATTATTAAATTTTGATAGTTATTAGTTATATGTTGTAAGTAAAAATAGTAGTAACACCGTTATTATATGTATCTCTCTAAAGAGGAAATATTTACACTTCACTTTACACAAAACATATAATTATGAATCATTTATCTAGTGCTTTAAAATACAACATTAAACATTGGTACTTTCCTTTAATTTCGGGTTTATTACTAATTGGTTTAGGTACATGGACAGTTGCTCATCCATTAGAAACTTTCGTTTCTTTATCTTATCTTTTTAGTCTTACATTTTTAGCCGTAGGTATTAGTCAAATGTTTACTGCATTAGATGCTAGAAAGTCTCAAGAAAATTGGGGTTGGAGTTTTGCAGGTGGTATGTTTACCACAATACTTGGTGTTATTTTAATTACTAACCCAGCAATGTCACTTACTACTTTACCTCTTTATTTAGGGTTCTATGTATTAATAAAAGGCTTAGAAACAATTGGTAAATCTATAGAATATAAAGATGTTTCTAATAGTTGGGGTCTATTAATGTTCTCTGGTATTGTAGGCCTTTTATTAGGTTTCATAATTATCACTAACATGACATTTGCTAGTTTAACTGCTACTTTCTGGTTTAGTCTAGCTTTATTTAATGCAGGTATCTCTGAATTTATAGTTGCAAGTAAATTGAAAAATATAAAAGAAGGAATGCATTCAAAAAAATAAAAAATTAATTATCTATTGATATACAAAAGCAACCTATTAGTGTACATCTAAATGTATATTAGTAGGTTGATTTGCTATATCTCTTTTTTTTAACTTTTCGATTTATCCCACTGTATATTGTTGAGGCAAGAATTAAGAAATAGACTATTTCAGCAATGAGAATATAAAAAAAACTATTGATATCAATTGTACCATACGGTTCTAAACTCGCCTCTAATATCACACTTACCTCTTTATTGTAATAGTACTTATTCTTTGCTGCACACTTATTATATATTACTAATTTTTTAGAATTTGGAACTTTCTTAAAATATTGAATTTTAGTAAAGTCTAAATCCATATAGTTGATTTTTACTTGTTCATAGTACTCTATCAATGCTTTATAGTTTTCTTTTGTCCCTTTATCTTTTATTGCAATTGAATAAGGGGTTGCCAAAAATCCGTATAAAATTTTTGTATTTACAGAAGAAGAATGACTTTTTATTGGTGATGTAAATATGACATTAAGAACAGTATTCTTGTTCTTTTTATAAGTAAGGTAAGCTGTATATGTCACATGTTTATTATCAATAAAATAGTCTTTGATATGGTACTTACGATCTCCATTTTTATAAGAAAGTTCGTCTACCGTTTTAATTTCTTTTAAAGCACCAGAGTGTTCTCGTATCGTTCCTTGAATAAATAAGCTTACTATTGCAGTAAGTAAACCTAATGAAAAGCTGACAACTAACCTCCCCATCTTACCATTTTTAAGTACATAACCATTAAAATGATTATTACTAAAATAGATAAAAACAAAAGGAAAAATAATAAACGGTAAAATCGAATCTGACCAGTAAATATCTATCACTTCATTACTTACGTACATGGTTAGAAACCAATTTACTATTGTATAAAGTAAAAGGCATTGTAAGTGTAATATAACAATAGGGAGCAGTAGTTTTGAGGTCTTTAGTTGTAGCATACTTTCAAATTATGACTAGAAAGTATCAAATATAGATTTTTAATTCAAAAACACCTGCAATTTAGGTAAATGACTGTAAAGGCTTCCAACGTAATACTATGTTAAGCGTTCTTTATACTAAGAACTTTAAATATAAAAACATGAATATCCTCAGATCATCATTATCAATAATTTTACTTGGAATTTTCTTCCTTACAAATATTAGTTTTGCTCAAGTTAGAAGAGTCTATCCTTCACATAGTGCTACCGTAATACACCACGGTCCTACTTATGTAAACAAAGGACCAACTTATATTCATAGAGGGCCAACAGTAGTGCATACTGGACCAACTTACGTACATAGAGGACCAGTAGTTGTTGCTCCACATGCCTATTATGGTGCGCCAATGTATGGCCCATATTGGCACCCAGTTGGTGCAACTGTAGCCACTATTGCAACCACTGCAATAATTGTTCATGCAATAGACGAGAACAATCAGAAACAAGATTATTACTGCGATAAAGGTGTTTATTATGAAAAACAACCTAGTGGAAATTATAAAGTTGTAGCTGCTCCGATAGGATCAACATTAAAAACTTTACCTGCTGGAAATGTTACTTTAATTGTTAGTGGAAAAACGTATTATTACTTTGCCGGTAATTATTATCAAGCTAACCCAAGTGGTGGATTTGCTGTAATAACTGCTCCTCAAGGGGCTGTTGTAAATGCACTTCCAGAGGGCACAACAACAGAAATTGTAAATGGAGTTACTTACCATGTTTGTAATGGTATCTGGTATACAACTGTACCTCAAACTGGATCAACAGCAAATTATGCTGTTACTACTCCTAAAAATTAATGATCAAAATTTAAATATACTTTTAGTAGTTAAAACAAGTTCTTTTTCTACTAAATCTAAAAGGATATTGACTGAGGAATGAGAGGATATTGAGTTTACAATAAAATGAAGATTGCTTAAGATAAAATTTACTATCTAGCTTCTACAATTCAAAAAGCCTTCAATCTTATATAGATTGAGGCTTTTTTTGTGTTGAATTTTGTTTGGCAAATTAGGTAGACAAACCTTTGTTACTTATTCAATTGAAGTAATTTTATGATCTGTCGAATAAAATAGGTTTTAACAGGAAAGTACGATTTTCTATCCAGCAAGTCCTTCAACAGATCTTACTTTGGGTAATGTTCCCCATTTTTTTTCGACTACTTTTTTACGGTAAGCAAAAATTTCTTCTAATTTTGAGCGTATCATCAATGTGTTTGCAATTGCACCTAATGGTCCAAATGGTGGTGCATAGGTAACAATGTCTTTCATTAAAACACCGTCTTTCACCTCTTTTAATATATGCTGATGATGCCAAATATTGTAAGGACCAACACGTTGTTCATCAACAAAATATTCTTTATCTCTTACTTTTGTAATTTCAGTCATCCAATCCATTTTAAAACCTAAAAGAGGACTAACCTTGTACGTGATAATCATTCCTTCATACATTTTTTCAGGAATATCTGTAGAGGTTACATCAAAACCCATATAGTCAGGTGTGATCTCCTTTAAATTTCTTGGTGATGAAATAAAATCCCATACTTCATCTACACTCGCATTAATTAATTGCTCTCTTTTAAATTGATAAAATGCCATATATCGTTAATTTTCTAATTTTTCAATTTCTTTTAATACCTCAGATGCTTCAAACATCTTCAAGTCACTTTCCATTCTATTTACAGTAGATAGTTTGTGCGACTCTTCTAATAATTTTTTATATCTCTTTTCTAATTTTTCTTTTGGAGATGATTTTTTAAATAATCCGAACATAATTAATCAATTTATAGGTTATACTTTGATGGTAGACATACCTCCATCAACATGAAGAATTTGACCTGTCATCCAACTTGATTTATCTGATAAAAGGAATGCCGATAGAGCTGCTACATCTTCAGATTCTCCTATTTTCTTTAAAGGGTGGGTAGCTGCATTCGCTTGCTTTTTTGCATCATCGCTTAATAACTTCCCTGCCAAAGGTGTATCTGTTAAAGAAGGTGCTATAGCATTAACTCTTACTTTTGGGGCAAACTCGGCGGCAAGTGCTTTCGTTAATCCTTCTATAGCACCTTTTGATGCCGCAACTTGAGCATGAAATTTAAAACCTAACTGTACAGCAACGGTTGAATACATTACAATAGATGCATTCCCTGATTTCTTCATTTTATTAATCGTTTGCTGTATAACTTTTATTGCTCCTCCAACCTGTAATTCAAAGTCTTTAGTATAGCTATCTACTTCTATTCTGCTGAAAGGCAATAAATTTATACTTCCCGGACAATACGCTACACCGTTAATAATATCTGGTAAAAATGATAAATCTAATGTGTTATCCAAAACATTTAATGAGTGATAGTGAACATTTTCATGGTCAAAAGAAGGGGAAGTTGTATTGTAAGTTGCATACACTGTATTTCCTTCCTCACATAATTGCTTGGTTAATGCCAACCCTATTCCAGATGATCCTCCTATCACTAAATAATTTTTCATTTTTATAATTTTCGTTACAATCATTTGATATGACTAGATAACAACAACCATCTTAAAATGTTTAAACAATATTAACATTATGAAATGATTGCTTAAAAAAAGTATATTGTTTGCATAAATAGTGAAACAAAAAATCAAGAAAAATAGTAGATAGATAAAGCTTACAGATTTAAAGAACAAATCTGTAGTTCATACTATCAATAAAATATTAATTATGATAAGAGTTACTGATACACACAAAACAATTCTAATAAGTTTTGATTTAAATACTTGTTGGGAGGTTTTTAGATTATGGGGTATTGAGGATGAAGAAGCAGATGCCTTACAACAACAAATTGATGTATTGTTAGGACATTCAGCATTAGATGAAAGCGATATGGCTTTTGTTGGTACAGAATGTATTTTACAGTTTCTATTCGAAAAACACATTTTTAATGTTACACACTCAAAATTTCCTTTAGAGTTTTTTGAAAATACGCATACTACCGTTGATGGTGAAACTTGTGATATTTATATTAACCTTGTTGACCATCTCTCAAGGTCTGCTGCAATAGGCATCCTTCAATTTATTGGTGAGTACGATATTTTTGAGGTAAAGGCTTTTGTTGATGAGCTGTAAAAAGTTGAACATTATATAAAAAGCATCGTCAGATAAAATGATTATTTTGACGATGCTTTTTTATTTAAGAAATCTTTAGCAATATACGTTCTTTGGTACGCTTAAATTCCACATCATTATGTGCTTCTGCAATTTGCTCTAAAGGATATATTTTATAAATTGATAAACCCTTCCAACCTGCTTCTAAAGCGTTTGCAGCTTCTCGCATTGCTTTCTGTTTTGCTTCTAATGGGAAATCATCACTTCCTAAAAAATGGATACTGATATTATCAAAAACTAATTGCCAAAACGGAATTTTTGGTGTACCGTCTGTTGTTGCAAAAGTTGAAATACTCCCTCCTACTTTTAGTAATTGATTGTCTAGTTCTAAATTGCTAGAAAAAGCAACTTCAACAATATGATCAATTGTTCTTTTATAAGTAGCTAGTTTTTTTAACCCCTCTTTATCCGTACAAATGGCTTCATCAGCACCTGCATAAAGTGCTATTTTTCTATCTTCTTGTTTTCGTACTGTAGCAATTACTTTAGCTCCTCCGCGTTTTGCAAACTGAATTGCACATTGCCCAACAGCACCAGCACCACCGCTAACAAGAATTGTTTTTCCTCTAGGATCACCTGCTTTATAAACGGCATAATGCCCAGTAATTGCAGGTATACCCATTTGGGCTGCCTGCTGCATATCAATAGAATCATCTAACTCGAATACATGAGTAGCTGGTACGCAAGTATATGTTGCCGCTGTACCAAAAGGTCTATAAGATTGAGCACCAAAGCACATCACTTTCTTACCTAACCAGTGTTTATCTACACCAACACCAATCTTAGTTACAATACCACTTCCATCGCTATGAGGTATAACCAATGGATAAGGCATCTCTCCACCAAAACGAGCAATCCTTTTAGATATCTCACCAGGGTTTACACCTGCATATTCCACCTTAATTTGAATTTCTCCTTCTAATGGTTGAGGCTCATCGCGTTCTCCAATAAAGAAAACCTCTTCAGATTTTCCTTGCTCAGTATACCAAGCTGCTTTCATAATGTATGTATATAAAGGTGTAATATTTTTCAAAGTATCAGATTATCGACAAGTATTGCTTATTGAACACATTTTAATCGATAACCAAAATATAAAAATAGGCTTCCTTTTTAAATATCTTGCTTTTTATATCTAAAAACTAGTATAAGTTCTTTTCATCTTTCTAATTCTGTAGAATTTATAATTATTGAACTATTACTGTCTACTGTATAGCTAGCAATTGCTTTCTTCTTTTTAACTTTAATTCTCATTAATACCACCACAAGCATGACATTCAAAAACATTGTATTCTCTTTCATCAGTTTGATAGTTACCTTTTCTTGCTGTAAAACAAAAGAAGATAAATCTGTACAACATACATTGTATACTACTGATATCCTTAAAGTAACACCACTAACAGAACATACACTTGTTCATGTTTCTTATTTACATACTCAAGATTTTGGTGATGTTGCTTGTAATGGTATGATTGTTATTGATGATGGAGAAGCAATAATTATAGATTCTCCGACAGATAGTGCAAGTACAGTTACTTTAATAAACTATGTGCAAGACTCATTAAAAGCACAAATTAAAGGGGTTATTCCTACACACTTCCATGTAGATTGTTTAGGTGGTTTACCTGAGTTTCATAAACGTAATATTCCATCTTATGCTACTTTTAAAACCATTAACTTAGCAAAAGAAAAAGGTTTTCCTATACCTCAAAACGGCTTTAAAGATACAAAGACATTTACTTTAGATGATCATGAAGTTATTGCTTCTTATTTTGGTAAAGGGCACACAGAAGATAATATTGTAGTGTACCAGCCAACTGATAAAGTTCTATTTGGTGGATGTCTTGTTAAAAAAATGAACGCAGGTAAAGGTAACTTAGCTGATGCTGATACAAATTTTTGGTCTTCTACTGTACAAAAGGTGAGTGATAATTATAATGAAGTAGAAATTGTTATCCCTGGGCATGGACCGACAGGGAACTCTTCTTTATTTACGTACACAATTCAGCTTTTTGATCAAAAATAGGAATATATAAACATAAAAAAAGAACAAGAACAAATGAATGCTCTTGTGCTTCTTACTTTTTATCTTCAAGAATATCTTAAAAACGAAGAGCAAACTCCGCTCCTTTATCACTTTCTTTTTTAATAGTAAGACGACCATTATTTCGTCTCATTATTTGTTGCGATAAACTTAAACCAATACCTGTATGGTCTTTCTTTGTTGTAAAGAATGGCACAAAAATTCTATCCAATGCAGCGAAATCAATACCAGAGCCATTATCAATAACCTGAATAATTGGTCTACCGTTATGGTCATCTTGATTACAACGGATTGTTATTGTCGCATTTTGTGTTTCTGATAACTCTTCAATACTATTTCTGCACAAACAATCTATTACTGTTCGTATTTGTATAGGATCTGCGGTAATCATTAAAATATCTTGTGTTGCTTCAAATACAATTTTAATGTTCTTTTCGTCGCACTCTTGCTGTATTCCCTCAATATACTCTTTGCACAAAGCAATACTATCAATATGCTGAGGTTCACTATCTCTTAAGTGTGCCATAACTCTAAAATCTTCTGCTAGTGCAGACATAGAATTAGCTCTCTGCTCAATAGTATTCATGGCCAACTGAATATCGCTTAAGTCTTCTGCCGAAGGTACAGTACCATTGGTTTGGTACTCCGTTTTTAATTCATCTAGCTCGTTATTTACGGTATTGCTCAAAGAAGCAATAGGTGCCATAGCATTCATCATCTCATGAGTAAGTACTTTAATGAGTGCTTCCCATGCTTCTATTTGAGCTTGTTCTACCTCTTCTTGTACTCTATCCATACTAAATACCCTAACCACTTCTCCTTTTACATAGATGGTGATTTTTTGTACTACTAAACGTTGAATATCATAACGACCTGGAACACTTACGTGATGTATTTCTTCATCAGAATCATCTGTAAATATCTCGTATAACTTTGGCGATACCTTTTTAAAATCTTCAATATTTGCCGATTTAATCCCCGAAAAAATCCGCTTTGTTATCAAATTAGAAAATATGACTTTCCCATCTGGATTAAAAGCAATTAGACCGGCATCAATATGCTGAGCTATACTTTTATAGAACATTAAATCGGTTTCCCTATCTGCTCTTAATTCTTTAAATCTTGTAAGCGATTTCTGTAAAGATTTATTTAACTCATCTTGAATATCACCAGACCTAGAAACTGTAAATGTCTGTGTAAAATCATCGTAGTTTATAGCATCTAAAAACTTCTTGACTTCGAACGTAACACTATTTAATTTTTGAAGTAATAAGAAGACTTGATAGCAAATGCCTGCAAATACAAAAATTGACGTTGCCCAATATTCTAATTGTAAAAAGATACTTAATACAAAAGAAGAAATTAACAACAGGAATACCCTTAATGTTATTTGCAGTCTGAATTGTTTATAGACCATGTTTTTCTAATCTTCTGTACAATGACGCTCTTGTTAAACCAAGAGATTTAGCTGCTTTAGAAATGTTTCCAGAATACTTACTTACTGCTTTCTGGATCATCATCTTTTCTACAGTATCTAAATCAAATTCTGACAAATCGAAATTGTCTTCATCTTTGTTTTTTTCTACCAAGAAAGTAAAATCAGTTGGTTGTAAAGTATCTTCTTCAGCCATAATAACCGCACGTTCCAAAGCATGTTGGAGCTCTCTTACGTTACCCGGCCAATAATATTTTTGGAGTTTCTTCATTGTTGCAGAAGAAACTTTCATTTTATCTTTTCTATACTTTTTAGTGTACGTATTTAAAAAGTGTGTCACCAATAAAGGAATATCCTCTAAACGATCTCTTAATGGTGGAAGGTGAATTTCTACGGTATTAATACGGTAAAGTAAATCTTGTCTAAATTCTTTACTTTCAACCATTTCGTAAACAGGCATATTAGTAGCACAAATTAACCTGATATCTACGTTAATTTGTTTGTTATCGCCTACTCTAATTACCTCTCTTTTTTGCAATACAGTTAAAAGCTTAGATTGTAAAGTCATCGGTAAATTACCAATCTCATCTAAGAATAATGTTCCTTTATTTGCAATTTCAAACCTACCGGCTCTATCTTCTCTAGCATCTGTAAATGCTCCTTTTTTATGCCCAAATAATTCGGATTGGAAAAGTGTTTCTGAGATCGATCCCATATCAACACCAATAAAAACTTTATCGTTTCTAAGTGACTGTTCGTGTATTGCACGTGCTATTACTTCTTTACCCGTACCATTTTCACCAAGAACTAAGATATTAGCATCCGTTTTTGCTACTTTACTAATTAGAGAAAAAACCTTTTTCATAGCAGGACTATCTCCTATTACAATACCATCTGTACCTGCAGCTTTATTCAATGCTGTAGCCAGTTCGGTTTTTTCTTCTTTTAAAACCTTTACTTCTTCGTAAGATTTTTTTAATCGAACAGCAGAAGTTAAAGTGGCAATTAGTTTTTCGTTGTTCCAAGGTTTCAATACAAAATCTGTTGCTCCTTGCTTTACAGCATTTACTGCTGTTTCTACATCTCCGTAAGCTGTTATCATTACAACAACTGCACTAGGATCTATTTCTAATATTTGTTCTAACCAATGGAAACCCTCTTTACCAGATGTAGTATCTTTGGTAAAGTTCATATCTAATAAAATTACATCGTAAGAGTCGTTCTTTAATAGGAACGGAATTTTACCAGGGTTGCTTTCAACTTGTACTAAATCGGCATTCTTTTTTAATAGCATTTTTGCTGCTAATAAAATATCTTCATTGTCATCTATGACTAGAATTTTACCTAAGGGCTTACTCATTGTGTTTTGGTTAGTGTAGATTATTATCTATGTTCATTCTCGTACACAACAATAAAAGGATAATTTTTCAATTCAAATAATATTTACCATTATTTTTTACTTCTATTATTTTAAATCATCAAAAATTACTTTACAAAATTGGGTAAAAACACTTAAAAAGATGACGACTATCACCCTATTTTAGAGAGGTAAATCAACTGTTAATAAAAAGTTCATTTTCTCTTATTTTGTTGACTTTCATTAAGTAAACCTGCGAAACAAACCCCGTAGAAAGGGAGTATATATAAGTGTAATTAATACTTATCTAATAAAATCTCTACAATATGAATACTAAAACACTACTAAGCACAGCATTATTAATAGGAGCAGTTTCTTTAAGCACTTTAGCTGATAATCCTATTCAGAAAAAAAATAAAATTAGAAAAGGTTATAAAACTACTACAGTAGTTAAAGCAGATAAAACAATAAAATCTAATAATGATAACGTTGTGATGGCTAAGAACCGTAAGGGTGCTTATCACATTCAAAATAAAAATGGAGTTAACACGTTAAATGAGGCTCAAGGTGTAAACGCAGGTAAAACAATAGACCAAACTCCAGGCGTATATCCTTATATGAAATGGGCTAAATAGTTTTCTTATAATTCTACAATTAAGACGCATGCCAATCTATAGGTTTGCGTCTTTTTTTTGTTTAATTTTTAATGGGTCGTTCTTATTTTTTTAAGCTAATTGACATTTTTAATCAAAAATTTGATGAAGTAAAATCATTATTTTTTAATTGAAAAGAGTACCTTCGTGGTTTACAGATTGTCTTAAATTCAATTATGAAAAACCTACTTTTTAGTCTATCTATAGTATTACTATATGGTTGTACTACTTCTTCGTTCAAAATAGATGATTTACAACCCGGTGATATCATTTTCCAAGATGTTGACTGTGGTCCTTTTTGCGATGCCGTAGATAAAGTAACATCTGGCTATCAAGGAAAAGACTTTTCACACTGTGCATTGGTTGTAGAAGAAAATGATTCCTTGTTTATTATTGAAGCTGTTGGGAAAGGAGTTGTAAAAACCTCTTTTACTCAGTTTTTTAGTAAAAAAATTGCTGCAGGAGGTACGCTTGTAGGTAGAGTTAAAAAACAATATGCTAACCTTGCCCCTAAAGCTGCTAAAAATGCTTTTCAATATTTAGGGAAACAATATGATGATGTTTTTGATATTAATAACGACAAATACTATTGTTCTGAATTAGTTTATGAAACATATAAGGAAGCAAACAATGGGAAAGAGGTTTTTAAATTATATCCTATGACATATAAAGACCCTGATACACAGGCGTTCTTCCCTATATGGATAAATTATTTTAAGCAACTGAATATAAACATTCCAGAAGGTGAACCGGGCTTAAATCCTGGAGGTGTTTCTAAATCTACTTATTTAGATATTAAGCCTATTTCTTTTTAGGCTCTTTGGTATATAAAGATTTTTTTTCTTTTGATCCAAAAAATCGTAGGTATCCGTTTCTCAAGAACCTATAGGGCCATGTAACTATGCGTACAACGTAGTAAAATATACTACTGACCATCATGCTGGCTAAAAAGAATATTGTCATGGCACTCTCAAAAAGAGCCACAACAATAAATAATATTTTTTTGATTACCGAAATAAAAAATCCCTTCATTATGTTTTTTTTATCCATAGTCTGTGGTCTTTTAAAACTACAGAATTTCTATAACTTCAGTTATTTTTTTTAATTCCTTAAACTTCTCTCCTTCTACTTTACCATCTACCATTTCGTGTGCCCATGTACTATGGAATGGGACATGAAATGCATGTGCACCGATGTTTAATACAGGCACTATATCAGATTTTAAGGAGTTCCCTACCATTAAAAACTCGTCTGCTTCGATATCAAGATGTTGGAGTAATTTACTGTATTCTTTCTCTGTTTTTTCTGAAACAATTTCAGTATGATGAAAGTATTTTAGCAGATTCGATTTCTCTAACTTCTTTTCCTGTTCTAAAAGGTCTCCTTTGGTTGCAACCACCAATCTGTATTTATTTGATAAATAAGACAATGTCTGCTCAACACCATCAATAAGTTCTACTGGGTTACCCAACATTCTTTTTCCAAAGTTCAGTATCTCTAAAACTTCATGAGCTTTTAACTTCCCGTCAGAAAACAAAACTGCACCTTCTAACATAGATAAAGACAATCCTCTTGTTCCGTAACCATACATTGGGATATTTTTTATGACCAAATCAAAAAGTTTTGCTTTTAGCTCTTCTTTTGGCATATAATGGCTCATTAAATTAAAATAATCTTCCTCGAATACTCTAAAATACGGTTCATTAATCCATAATGTATCGTCTGCATCAAAAGCAATAACTTTAATTTTATCTTTCATTTTATCTATTTAAAGGCAGTATATAAACGCTATAAAAATACAAAGTAAATCTAATGTTATGCATTTGCCAAAGTATATGAATAATTATAGTAAATATTTAAACATCAATTGATTTTTTGTTCACCTACATAACATACACAAGTACTACTTTTGTAAGTAATCGAAAAAGAAACTTTTTAGCACCTAAATCAACTGTAATAAATGGATCCGTTAACAACAGCTTCGGCAAAGCAATTCCATTCATTAAATATGAAAGGTTTTGAAATAAAATATAGAATTCTCAAAAAGACTCTTTTTGTTGAGTTTCATCCAACAGAAAATCTTTTAGATTGGTTAAGTGTGCGTCTAAAATATAAAAAAAGAAATGGAGTACATACAGGCTACTTAAAAAGTTACTTTGCCTGTTCTAAAGAGCTTCAAAATGTTATTAAATCTAATAAAGACGCTATCTGTACTGTAGAAGTTATTGGTTTTGGTATAGGTGGTGCCATTGCTCAGGTCTTCTGCCTGTTTATGGCTGATGCTATTGATCAACCCATAAAAATTATTACGTATGATAGTCCTACTCCTTTTAATCAATTAAAAAGAGAAGAGTTTGACACTCTAATAAATATACAAGAACATTATATTTTTGGATTTGATTTAATAGGTACGTTGCCTATTAAGTTATTTGGCTATGCATTCCCTAAAAATCAAAGGGATTATAGGATTGTATAATGAAATAAAAGTACAATAGTTTGCCTTAATTGATTGATATGGGAAACAAAATAGATCAAAGAAGAGCTAGTATTTTTTGATATTTATTTATTACAATAGTTACTCCTAAATAATAGGAAAAGTTCATATTCGTTAAATAAATATAAACAAATAATACTCCAAACAAACTGCTTTTTTAAATTTTCTTCACATTTGTATTAAAATATTATAATAACATTACATACACCTATTAATTATTCAAATTTCTTTACTTCCTTGATACCTAGTACTTCATTCCACTTATAAACAATAAACCCTACAGAAAAAACTATTCCTGTAGGGTTTAATTGTACTAATGCACTATCACTTATCTTGCAATGGCTACTCTTAGTCTTATTTTTTTAACACGCTCCTTGTTTACCAATTCGCATACTTCTTTTGCCTTTTTTCTATCAACGGCTACAAAAGAAATAAAATCTTTGACTTCTATTAGTCCTAATTCATCTTTTGATAAACCACCTTTTTTCATTAGTAGACCAACAATATCAATTTTATTTATCTTGTTCTTTTTACCCCCACTAATATATAAAGTTATCCATTTAGGTAAAGGTGGAATTTCTTCATTTGAAGGAACATGTAAATTCTGAGGCTTTTTCTTTATATACTCTGGTAATTTATCTTCTTCTGATAAAACCAAGTAAGCATCACCGTCTTTCTCCATTCGTGCAGTTCTACCATTTCTGTGTATAAATGCATCTTCTTTTGGAGGAAGTTGATAATGAATTACATGTTTAATATCTGGAATATCTAATCCTCTTGCTGCTAAGTCTGTAGTAATGAATACAGTTGCACTACCATTTCTAAATTTGGTTAATGCTCTTTCTCTTTCCTCTTGATCTAAACCACCATGGAAAGATTCATGTGCAATGCCTTTTTCTTTAAGGATTTCACTAATTCTATCTACCGCTGCTCTATGATTACAGAAAATAAGCATAGGTTCTGCCTTTAAATGACAGATAAGTTTTAATAAAGAATAAAGCTTATCTACGCCTTTTGCATACACCATTTGCAGGTTCAACTTTGGAGGCACTTGATCTCCCAAGTAATCTATGATTACCGGTGATTCTATTTTTGTAAATTCAGGAAGCTCATCGTTTTTAGTAGCAGAAGTAAGCATCTTAAAATTAACCGACCTAAGCTCTTCAATTATAAAAGACATATCATCTTTAAAACCAAATTCTAAAGCTTTATCAAATTCATCAAGTACAATTGCTTCTACAGCACTGTAATCAAAAGATTCTTTGTCTATATGGTCTGCCAATCTACCCGGTGTACCAATTAATACATGAGGAGGATTTTGCATATTGTTCATTTCTACTTTCATAGAATGACCACCATAACAACAGTTTACTTTTAAAGGAGTACCTAAACTTTTAAAAACCTGCTCTATTTGTAAAGAAAGCTCTCTTGATGGTGCTACAATTACACATTGTACTTCTTTTAAATTCGGATTTATTCTCTGAATAATAGGAAGTAAAAAAGCAATAGTTTTACCAGACCCAGTTGGGGCTAAAACTACTAACTCGTTGGCATCTTTAGATTTCTCTATGGCTTCTTTCTGAATTGCATTAAAGGTTTCAAACTTTAAGTGCTTTCTTATATCTTCTATAGATGGTACTACTAAACTCATTCTATTTGTTTTTTTTATTTGCTGCTACTTTCGAGCATCTGAATGTACGAAGTAAAATCCACTCCGATGAGATGCACTAAAAATAGTGCACGAAAGTACTATGAATTTTATAGAAAACAGCTATGTAGTTGTAATCATACGTTAATCAAATGCAACAAACTTAAATAAAAGTATCCTTTTTAACAGTTAAAAAGTATACACACCTAAATACTTTGTAAAATAATCAAACCTATAAGTGTTATGAATATGATCTCAGATAAAAATCTTTGGTTTCTCGAACAGAGTTCTAATGAACAATTATCAACATTATTTGATATTCTTACATTAGAGCAAAATGGGAATTACCGTAGAAGAGAGCGTCTGAGTAATTGTTTAGAAGCTCAATTATATGAAGGAGATTATTTTAAATATAGTGACCGTATTGCTCTGGAGCTTCAATATTTAGCAAATGAAACTGTTGGAGATTTCTTGAGACAACATCAGTTGCCTTATTCAACTATTTTAGAAAATATTTTCAATGTATTACAAATTGATTTCAAAGAAAATACACCTGTAATACAATTAGAAGAAATTTTTATAGATACACTTTGTGATCGTTCTATTGGGTTAAAAAATTCTGGAGTTAAAGAATTACCTTTTAATGTATTACTTAGTGAAGGCATGACAACCAAAATCCGTAGATCTTCTGCTCTTAGAGTAGCTGTTCCTGCAGTTTTATATATAGCGTTGTTACGTTTAGATTCAAGCAAAAATATAAACATCTACGATTATGTAGATGCTACAAGATAAAACAATTATCCGTTGGTAAACAACGAGGTATGTAAACCATTACAATCTAAAAATAATAAAGACTACTCTTTTGGGGTAGTCTTTTTTTATATCCATACTCCACCAAAATTAAAGTTCACTAGAGTAAATTAATTCTGGCAGAGTACAATTAAAGCAACATGCTCAATTTTTATTTTTTCTTAAACAAAGATGAAAATAATGTTACGCAAAGAAGTGCCACCGTCCCTACAACAGTACCAGTTAGTAATTCGCTTAAAATAGTTGGTATTGCGTGTAAAAGTGTATGAATTGCAGGTACATTATGTACAAAAATACCCCCTGCAACTAATAACATTGCCACAGTACCAATAACGGTTAAGCTTTTAATTACCCAAGGCAAAGCATTTACTAATAGCAAACCAATTTTTTGAACAATACCTTTTTTACCATTTGTAGACTGAATAAGTTTTAAGCCAAAATCGTCCATTCGAACAATTAATGCGACCAAGCCATACACCCCGATAGTTGCAATAATAGCAGCCAAAGAAACGGATAATATTTGCACTGTAAGGTCTTCTTCCATTACAGAACTTAAAGCAACAATTACTATTTCTATAGATAATATAAAGTCTACAACAATTGCAGATTTCACTTTCTTTTTTTCGTTTGCTAACGCTTCTTCCTCTGTCATAGAAATCTTTGCTTCAGCAGTCTTTGTATGTCCGCCTGCAAAAGCATAATGATATACTTTTTCTACTCCTTCAAAAGCTAAATACACACCTCCAAATAAGAGTATTGGGGTAATAGACCAAGGTAAAAAAGCACTAAGCAGAAATGCCATTGGTAAAATTATTAATTTATTTATGAAAGAGCCTTTACAAATAGCCCATAGTACAGGAATCTCTCTAGAAGATTGAAAACCAGATGCTTTTTCTGCTGTTACAGCAAGATCATCTCCTAAAATACCACTTGCCTTTTGCGTTGCAACTTTTGCTGTTACTGCTACATCGTCCATGATTACGGCAATATCATCGAGCAATGCGAAAAATCCTGAAGCCATTGAATGTGTTTAAGTTTTTGTTTTATTCTAAAAGATGAAATTAATAAAAAAATAATTGATTATATATCCTTAGCTAAAAGTTAGTCTTATTTACTAAATTATACTTGAATTACCTTCTAAGGTTTTATTGCTCTTTCTTTAATCTTGTATATGGTTGGGATGTAACTATAACGTCCTATAGTAAAAGAGATTACACTGCTTTATAGGACGTTTAATTAAACGTCCCTACAAAATTGATTTAATTGAGGTTTTCTTAAGCAATTGATGAGAATAACATCAAATTAAAACTTAAATAACTGCTATATCTTAACAACTTGTAGGGAAGTTGCAGTGCAACGTCCTATAGTAAAAGAGATTACACTGCTTTATAGGACGTTTAATTAAACGTCCCTACAAAATTGATTTACTTGAGGTTTTTCTTAAACAATTGATGAGAATCTCATCAAATTAAAACTTAAATAACTGCTATATCTTAACAACTTGTAGGGAAGTTGCAGTGCAACGTCCTATAGTAAAAGAGATTACTCTGCTTTATAGGACATTTAGCTAAACGTCCCTACGAAATTGATTTAAATTGAGGTTTTCTTAAGCAATTGATGAGAATAACATCAAATTAAAACTTAAATAACTGCTATATCTTAACAACTTGTAGGGAAGTTGCAGTGCAACGTCCTATAGTAAAAGAGATTACACTACTTTATAGGACGTTTAATTAAACGTCCATACAAAGTTGATTTACTTGAAGATTTTTTAAACAATTGATAAGAATCTCATCAAATTAAAACTTAAATAACTGCTATATCTTAACAAAATGTAAGGAGGTTGCAGTGCAACGTCCTATAGTAAAAGAGATTACACTGCTATATAGGACGTTTAGTTAAACGTCCCTACAAAATTGATTTACTTGAGGTTTTTTTAAACAATTGATAAGAATCTCATCAAATTAAAACTTAAATAACTGCTATATACAACATGTAGGAAAGTTGCAGTGCAACGTCCTATAGTAAAAGAGATTACTCTGCTTTATAGGACGTTTAATTAAACGTCCCTACAAAGTTGATTTACTTGAGGTTTTCTTAAACAATTTTTGAGAAAGAAACCCATTTCAATAATAGTTAGTATAAAAAAACCTCATGACCACTACTTGTATAAAGGTAGTAATCATGAGGGAAATAAAGACTTTTGATCTATAAATTATTAATGCATTATAATTTCTTTTGATGCTCCTTTAGGGTAACGAATTTCTTCTACCATATCAGTTACTTCTTTTGGAGGAGGGGCTGTAAAACTCGCTACTGCCACTGCTACAATAACATTAATAAGCATTGCAATTGTACCGAAACCTTCTGGAGAAATACCGAACCACCAATCTGCTGCTGTAGTTTCTCCGAAGAAGTGAAACTTAAATTTCATGATATAAAAAATCATTGCTAATAAACCGATAACCATTCCACTTATAGCTCCTTCCTTGTTCATTCTTTTGTAAAAAATACCAAGAATAATTGCAGGAAAAAATGACGCTGCTGCCAAACCAAATGCTAAAGCGACTACTGCAGCCACAAAACCAGGAGGATGAATACCAAAATACCCTGCTACCACCACTGCACAAGCAGCTGATATTCTTGCGGCTATAAGTTCTCCTTTTTCTGAGATATTTGGCATTAATTGTTTCTTTAATAAATCATGAGAAATTGATGCTGAAATTACTAATAATAAACCCGCAGCAGTAGATAATGCTGCCGCTAATGCTCCTGCTGCAACAAGTGCAATAACCCAATTAGGTAGGTTGGCAATTTCTGGATTGGCTAGAACAATAATGTCTCTATCTATATGTAATTCGTTGATACTTGCATCTTTTACATATTGAATTTTGCCATCATTATTTTTATCATTAAATGCAATTAGTCCAGTTGTTTCCCACTTACTAAACCATTCTGGCATACTACTATATTCCTTATTACTTACTGTTTCTATTAAATTTACTCTTGCAAATGCAGCAATAGAAGGTGCTGTAGTATAAAGAATAGCAATAAAGGCAAGTGCATATCCTGCAGATGTTCTTGCATCTTTTACTCTTGGTACTGTAAAGAAACGTACTATTACATGAGGTAAACCTGCCGTTCCTAACATTAAGGCAGCTGTTATACAAAACACATCAATAGTAGATTTTTGTCCAAATGTATATGCTGTAAAACCTAAATCTGTAGATAACTGGTCTAATTTATCTAATAGATAAACATTAGAATTAACGAGTGTATCGCCAAAACCTAATTGTGGAATGGGGTTTCCTGTTAGTTGAATGGAGATGAAAATTGCAGGTACCATAAATGCAAAAATTAAAATGCAATATTGTGCTACTTGTGTGTATGTTATTCCTTTCATACCGCCTAAAACAGCATATATAAAAACAAGTGCCATACCTATAATAACTCCTGTATTAATGTCTACTTCTAAGAATCTAGAAAATACGACACCTACTCCACGCATTTGCCCAGCAACATAGGTAAACGAAACTATTAATGCCGCTACAATAGCTACTGTTCTTGCTGCCTGAGAATAATACCTATCACCAATAAAATCGGGAACAGTAAACTTACCAAACTTCCGCAAATAAGGTGCAAGTAATAATGCTAAGAGTACATAACCTCCAGTCCAACCCATAAGGTAAACACCGCCATCGTACCCCATAAATGATATTAACCCTGCCATAGAAATAAAAGATGCAGCCGACATCCAATCTGCTGCTGTAGCCATGCCATTGGCTAATGGAGATACGCCACCACCTGCAACATAAAATTCTTTTGTAGAACCTGCCCTCGTCCAAATTGCAATACCAATATAAATTAAGAACGTAAAGCCTACTATAATGTAGGTCCAAGTTTGAACACTCATAAGTTTGTAATAGTTAAAAAGTTTTTTGGTGTAAATAAGTTGCTATTCAATCTAAATTAATCATCTTGAACGTCGTATTTTTTATCCAGACGATTCATTAAAATGATATAGGCAATTATAATAAGCGTGAAAATGTAAATTGCACCTTGTTGAGCAAACCAGAAACCTAATTTAAAACCACCAACTCTTATTTCGTTTAGTGTATCTTTAAATAAAATGCCTGCTCCAAAAGAGCATAAAAACCAAATTCCTAACAATAGCCCTAAGTACTTTAAGTTATTTTGCCAATAACGCTTTCTAGATAAAGATGTAGCTAAGGCCTCTTTCTGAGTATTCTTCTTTTCGTTTGTTGAATGTTCATTCATAAAATGCAGTAGTTTTTGTTTGTTTAAAAAGCATAATCTACAGAAAAGAAAAAAATCTCACTAATAATTATAGAATTAATTAGTGAGATTTTAATAAAAGAGCACAGAATAATATATGAACAATTATTTTGTGTTACTAAAATATAATATTGATAAGAACTTACTAAACATCTAAAAGCGGACCATTAGTCTGTAATAGTTTTAAGAGTTCTTTTGTATTTAATTTCGTTGCTTTACCCGTTCCACTTAAAAGATCATCGGCAAGTTCTCTTTTGTCTGCATGGAGGGCAATCATTTTTTCTTCTATGGTATCTTTTGTAATCAAACGGTATACAGTAACTGGTCTTGTTTGTCCCATTCTGTATGCTCTATCCGTTGCCTGATCTTCTACTGCTGGGTTCCACCATGGATCCATATGAATAACATAATCTGCTGCAGTTAGGTTTAATCCTGTTCCACCAGCTTTTAAAGAGATTAGGAAAACATCACTTTCTCCATTTTGAAAATTATTAATAGCCAATTCTCTTTTCTTTAAAGGAATTGATCCGTCTAAATATTGATAAGAAACCCCTTCATTATCTAGTGCTTTTCTAATAATGCTCAAGAAGCCAACAAACTGACTAAAAATTAAAGCTCTGTGTCCTCCTTCTTTGAGTTCGTGTACGGTTTCTAGAAGCAGTTTCACTTTACTTCCCATTACTTGCCACTCGTGGTCTACTAAACTAGCATGGCAACAAAGCTGTCTTAATTTAGTAAGTTCAGCAAGTACCTGAATATGTGTATTTTGTTTTTCTTTCTTCTTAATTATGTCTTCAATTTCTTCTAAGGCTGCTCTTCTGTGTGCCTCATAAAGTGTTTGTTCATCATCTGTCATAGTTACAGACAATACTGATTCTGTTTTACTAGGAAGCTCATCTAGTACTTCACTTTTCTTTCTTCTAAGAATAAATGGAGCAATTAATTGACGCAGTACTTTTTTAGCAGATTTAGCATGTTGCTGGTCGCCACTATCAATACGTAATACAAAGTTTTTATTAAATGCTTCCCAATTACCTAATAACCCTGGGTTTATAAATTGAAAGAGATTCCAAAGTTCCGAAAGGTTATTTTCTATTGGTGTACCTGTAGTAATTACTCTTGTATTGGCTTGTAATTGCATGGCTACTTGAGACCTCTTGGTTGTTTTATTCTTAATAGCTTGCGCCTCATCCAATAAAACAATGTTCCAATCTTTTTCTACAATCATTTTGTAGTTTGATTGCAATAAACCATAGCTACAAACTACCAAATCATAAGGCCCTGCCTGGGCTACAACTTTTTCTCTATCAGATGCTTGAAAAAGCAAATGAACACGCATTGTTGGTGCAAATTTCCGCACCTCATTTACCCAGTTAAACGTTACTGAAGAAGGAGCGACAACAAAAGAAGGTCCTGCTTTCGCTTTACTTAAAATAAGTGCTAAACCTTGGAGTGTTTTCCCCAGACCCATATCATCTGCTAAACATGCTCCACCTCCCCAAGATGCTAACTGAGACAACCATTCAAAACCTTCTACCTGATAATCTCTAAGATCTGCATCTAAAGTAGTTGGCACTGCAAAACTTTCTGTACTTGCATTATTGATCTTGGTTTGTAGGTCTGTCCAAGTAGTATCGCTTCTTACTACTGCTTCTTTGGTTAAATCATTTAGTACTCCATAAGAAGCTAATTTGTGTACTCTAAGTTCTAATTTATCTTGTACTGCAACACTTGTTAAAGCGGCAAGTTGTTTTCTTAAGCTATCTGTTAACGCAATAAATTGGTCTTTTTCTACTTGAACGTACTTGCTGTTCGGATCATTCTTAAATTCCTTTAATAACGATTCTAAAGAGACAACTACCTCTTCGTTAATTTTAACTTCTCCACCAATAGCAAACCAATCACGTTTTTTGGTTTGTACATTCATGGTTAATTTGTCGCCACCAACTTGACCTAACAGTTTAAATTTCACCCCTTTTGGCCACTCCACAATTGGCTTTTCATCACCATTCTGAAGTTCCAATAAGGCATTTAAAGTTTCTTCTCTATCCGATAATTCCCACGCATGATGTCCATCGTTTGTCATGTCTAACTGTGGCCTTTGTGCGTAGAATTTTTCTAAAACCTTCTCCTCTGCTTTTAAATTTCTAACAGCACGCGTTCGCATACGGTCTACCTCTTCTACTAAAACCTCTGTCCCTTGTGCAGGTACTACATAGGGAGCAGTAGATGTAAAGGGTTTCATGTAGAGTTCCAATAAGATGTTATTACCTCTTGGAGTAAGTAAGGCATGCAATTTTTTATCTGCCTTAATTTCAGGTAATTCTTCTTGAATTTCACTTACGTGAGAGTGGATATTTAACGATTGCCCTAAAGCAGCCACCACTTTTTTTAATTGGTCTTTTGATTTTTTTGGTAAAATGATGTCAGACGGAAAAGATTCGCTCCATTCCTTAATTTTCTTATCTACATCATAATAGACTACTCTTGTTGGTGTTTCTCTTTTTAAAGGAAAATCAATGTTTACCTCTTTATCAAAACCCAACTTATAATTGTCTCCTTTCTCAAAAATTTGTAATTCTAACGGTCTTTTTTCTACTATTACAGATACGTTATCATCACTTTCTAATACAACGTTAGGATGCCCCGGAAGACGTTTCCATACTTCTAAAACATCAAAATCAAAATACCCTCTACCATACGTTCTAATGGCTTTATCAAGAATTTCAAAATCAATTTCTAACATTCCCTTTACAGCTTTTTTAAGCATTCGGGTATCAGAAATTTTCTTTGGTTTACTCCACTTTCCATTTTTTAGAATGGTTTGCTCCATAGGTTCTACATACAAACGGTGGTCTGCAACAACCCATAAAAGCCTACCTTTAGACGGCTCTTTTTTCTGTTTTTTATCAATTGATTTAAAATTATCGGCAAGCAAGGTTAGCTTATTAAGTACAAGCTCCCACTCTTCAATTTTAGATTCTTGAATAACATCTTTAAACAATGTCATTTCATTATCAATGAGATACCCTAAAGAGAAATCCTCTTCTTTAATCTCTTGATATACTCCATGAGCCTCAGCAAATAAAGCCGATAACCATAAAGAACCACCTCTGTGTAAAGACAAAGCCTTATTTACAGTGGTATTTATTATGTTTTGATTTATCTTAAATTCTTTGCCCCAAATAGTGCCATGTAACCAAATAAGTAATGCTTGTGCAAAGTTGGGTAAGCTTTCTAAGTCTTCTTCTATAAAGGTACTTATGTGTAAACGAAGGTCGTATTTAGACGATTCGCAATTAACATCAGAACCGTCTTTTATTAGTAATTGGGCATCTAAAAGCGAATTCATGAACAACTTATTGTAATACTTATTTTGCTTAGTAAAATAAGTATATCTGTTTCTTAAAAGTTCTACATGTTGGGGTATAATCTGTATAAACAAGATCTGAAAAATGATCTCGTTCATGATATCCAATTCTTCCCAAAATTTAGATGATTTCTTTTTTAAATGCGTTTCAACTTTATCAATTCCTGTTTCTTTTAAAAGAATTGTAAAGGCTTCATCGTACTTTTTACCAATAAATAATGGTGTAATCTTATAAAATTCGAGCTCTAGATTATTCTCTTTTTCAAAGACTTCTAAAGACGACGCTATGTAACCTTGATTTGCAAGAATTAAAGCGTTTGTCACACCACCATCTTCTATGCTCGCGCTAGATGCTTTTATAAAACTTTTGGCCGTATTGTTATCAATAGAACCGTTTTTTATGGCATACAAAAGGTGATTATGAATAATAAGGAAATCTTCTAGATTAAGATTTTCTGAAAGCGTATCTTCTTTAATTTTCAACCCAAAGAGGGCAAAAAGTCCATAAATTAATGCTTCTAAATAGGAGTTATTTTCCCCTTCGATTGGAGTATAGTAATTCATGGTCATTAAATGATAATTCAATCTAATGTCATCTAAAACAAACTCCCTTATAATACTTTCTTTTTTAAACTTTGCAGTTCCAAACATATCAGGGTAGAACTTTTGATCTACTCTAATTGTCGAGATTATTTTTTCTACCAAGTTTTCACCCCTACATTCTTTTAAGAAATAAAGAGCAATTAAATAATATTCTACATGGATAGTAAAATGATAATGTCCTCTATTTAAAATAAAGACATCAATAATTTCAGCACCTTTCATCTTTTCAATCAGCTCTGTAAAGGCATTGCTGTATTCGATGGTAGACAATTGAAAGAAAAATGGAGCAATAGTATTCTTTAAAGTTGTTTTTGCTTCTCCCCTCATTCCGGAAGTAACAATTACTGCTGCATATTTTAATTTAGTTTCTTTATCTAAACCATCAAATTGTGCTTGAAATTGATGAAAGCGTTCTACTGAAAAATCCATAGTTATACTATAAAATATAATAACCTGAAATATATTTATCTAAAGCGGAATATCTTGCATATTCACTTGTATCATCTACTCTAATAATAATAGAAGATTTTGAACCACTATTAAGGTGTTCTAAAACACCCCAATCTACTTTCTCTTTAATGGTTTTATAATCTGTACAATCTGGGTCCATCCAAAGGAAAGAAACATTCTTGCCTAAGTCTTTTAAAACAGTAGACATTAAATCTTGAATTTTCTGCTCTGCACCTTTTTCCCAAAACAAACCTTCCATAGTTACGAACGAGTGATCGTAAAAATTAAAAAGTCTATTTGCATAAGGAATATAGGGTAATAAATACTTAGCAACAACTCCTTCAGCACCTGGTAAATGATGAAATTTCCATTTTCCAATAAATGCTTGTCCGCCTGCTACAATCTTACCATCTTCTTCTACAACAAATAGGTTATTGTCTTTGCCCATATTTTCTGTAGAAAAGAAAGCATAATCCTTATAGAAATCTTCCGATTTTTGGATTACACTAGCATATTCCTCTTTTGTTGCTCTACGCACATTATCTTTTTTAGTAGGAGAAACACGACTGTACGTTAGTGTTGTCATCTTACCTATAGACTCGAAACCAACTTTTTCAGTAAACATTTTCGACCTCAAATTATCGTTTTCTACTTGCGCATGAAAACATTGAGGAGTACCATTTGCCTTACTTTCTGGCATTTGATAATTATTAAAGAAATTGATTAACTGTTGGTCTAGAAAACTATTCTTTTTCTTTTTCTTGTTCGGATTCTGCTTTGCACTTTGCATTGAACTTACAAAAGCAAAATACCTAATATGATATGTTTCTGTTGGTTTACCTTCAAAAACAGTAGATTTATGAATAAGCGTAATTGAACTTAATAAATTATCGTTTCTTCTAAGGTTTAGAAAATATGCTTTTTTTGTCTCCACAAGATTTTTCCTTGTTTCCTCGTGTGTGTAGCGTACGCCCCCTCAGTTCCCCAAATGGTATTTTCTAACATCTCCACCACATCATCAGACAGTTCATCTGTTAATTCCAGACAAATTGAACCCGCTTGCGTTACTATATCTTTCATCTATATTCTACTATCAAAAAATCAATCCTGTATTAATAATTCAAACAAAAATATTAGAAATTTTTTCAAAAGTAAACTTTACCTTAAATTTGTCTTCGAATTCCAACAATTAAGCATTATCTAAACATGAAAAGTATAAAGTATTTAAGGATTATCGGTTTTATAGAGGGTGTTTCTTACTTATTATTATTTGGTATTGGTATGCCATTAAAATATATGGCAGAAATTGGAGAACCTAACCGTATTATTGGTTCTGCACATGGCTTTCTGTTTATTGCCTATGTACTCTTAGTTTTAAAAGTACATTACGATACGAAATGGGGTTTAATGAATTCTTTTTGGGCATTTATTGCATCTCTTGTTCCATTTGGAACGTTTGTAGCCGATAGTAAAATTTTTAAGAAATATGTTGTAGCATAATTCTACATCTAAAAAGTGTCCATTCGCTCATACATCAATTACAAGCCAATGGACACTTTCTTATTTTTAAGGATTTTAGAAAGGTATACTATAACTCACTCCAAAAGAAATACTTTGTTCCTGATCGTGTAAATCGTGTACATAGCCTACCCTTGGGCATATATAATGGTTACCCACTTTAATAAAGTACATTACAAAAACGTCTAGATAATTATTACCTTTTGTGGTCAACTGACCTTCTTTTGCAATATCTCTGGCGTAACCTCCTCCAAAACCCCAATTACCTGTTACATAAGTGGTGTAGATTGCTAAAGTAGCTTTATAGGAATTCCCTGTTCCAATTTCTGATCTTGGCCCTGTTTCTTTTTCCCAATCGTTTATTAAGCTACCGCCAATCATCCAATGATCGGCAATATAATGGTTGTAATCTATTGTAAATATAGAACTTACAGCTTGTCTTTGTAATACAGCAGAACCAGCTCCTGTAAAAGATAGATAACCTGTTGGTCTATCTTGGGCGTACATTAAACTTGTACAACAAATACTACAAAGTAATAATAATGCTAATTTTTTCATTGTTATAAAGAAGAATAAAATATGATTTTCAATTAATAAAGGGAGATTAAGCAGTAAAACCCCTATTGTACTCTTAATTTATCAGGAGGAGGAGCATAAGAGTTGCCGTTGATTATAGATTGTGATTATTTAAGTTTTTATCAAAATACGAAAGAGATAGTACGCAAATAGTACATGTGAAATTCGTTCGTCAACTATTTGATTTTGAATTGTATAGACTATCATTTCTAGTAACGGTTAATTTATGCGCTCATTAATATATATTATGATTTGCGAACAGTGTTTTGTAGTTATTTAAACCGGTTGCATTAGTTGTTTTAATAAACATGTATTAATTTTGAGCATACTTTAATACTTAATAACCTTTTACCTTTATATACCAAAATGAATAAGTCTTTTGTAATTAGCGAAAACACTTTAAAATGGGGTTCTGAAAAATTATTTACAGAGACCAAAAGTCTATCAAAGTCTACTAATTCTGACAAGAAAAAGAACGACGATAGGAAAAAAATTTAATTTCCTTTATCTCTTTCTACAAGAAATTGAGATACCAATAACCACTACATAAATACTATTACTTGAAAAGAGAGGCGTTTGTCTCTCTTTTTTTGTTGTTAAGCATTTTTTGAAGCTCATTTTTTAAAATGAAAAGCCGTATAAACTTAAAAATTTGACGTTGGTCGAAATTTATTAATTCGTGTTAATTAATCATTGATATTCGTTACATGAACAATTAATAATGATGCATTTTTCTTTTATAAGATGGGGAAGTTACTCTTTTATATATTCTGTTTTCTAGCATTTAACTCCTGTATTGAGTTAAATAATCCTCCTAATATTCAAGGAACATGGGAGTTGTTATCTGCAACAACTATCCGTAATGATTCTTCTATAGTTCAGGATCTTGAAAACAAACGAATGATTAAAATTATTAATCAGCATCATTTTGCATTTTTAAATCATGACAATAATAATGGTAAAGACACTACTGCTCATTTTGTAGCTGGTGGGGGTGCTTACTCATTAGTTGGTAATCAGTATAAAGAGTCTTTAGAATATTGCAATTTTAGAGATTGGGAAGGACATAATTTTACATTTTCTGTCTTTATTAAGGGCGATACGCTTATTCAAGAAGGAATTGAAGAGATTGAAGAACTTGGTATAGAACAGAAAATTATTGAAAAATATACGAGGGTTAAAGTAGGTAGAAAAAGAAATATTTATGCTACCCCTCTAATGTAATTAACGGTTTAATTCATTTCATTTCATAAATAATTCTATTTAGCGATAGACAATTTTAGGAAAGCCCTACTTCTAAGAGGTAGGGCTTTTTAATGCTTTAAAATTAATATTATTAGCATAATCACTTTCTAAAAAGTGGTAAAAACAAAAGTTATAGAATAGAAAAGAATTCTAATAAGTCTTATTTTGACATGTTTGAATAAGATTTTAACCAATGAAGATCATAAACTGTCATTATTACATTTTTACTCTCATATTTGAAATGTAAACAAAGACTAATTATTTTATCTATGGATAAACAAAATATAGGGTCTCTGTAAATAGATTTATAGTGGATAAACTAAAGAACAATTTGTGATGGCTTGTTCGACTACTTAGGTGTTCTTTCTAACAATTTTAATTTTTATAGAAATGAAAAAATTTACATTATTATTTAGCTTCTTCCTTCTATCATTCGCATTTGGCGTTTCTGCACAAGATATTTCTGGCGCTGCTGAATGGATGCATGACAACTGTAATCAATATGTTGCTTTTGCTTCTAATGAATGGACAGATCTTACAGAAGATCAAAAAGAAGAACTTTATAAAATACGTATGCAACAACAAGTCGCTTTAAAAGCGTTGAAAGATGAAAAAAGTGCAGGTGAAATAACACAAATAGAATTCAATAATAAGAAAAAAGAACAAGGGAAATTTTATAATAAAAAGATCTCTTCGCTTACAGGACGTGATTGGAAAGAAATCAACAATTTGACAAATAAGTTTTGGAAAAGTTTAGAAGGTTAATTCTAAAAAAGACATCATTAAACAGGGTCTAGTAGTTTAGTTACAAGACCCTGTTTTAGTTTATAATTTATCCAACCACTCTGCTGCAATATCAGTCCAATTTCCTACATCTCCTACGTTTTTACCTAATCCAAAACCATGGCCTCCTTTTTGGTAAATGTGCATTTCTGCTTCTACTTTATTTTCTAACAATGCGTTGTAAAATAGTAAGGTGTTTTGTACTGGTACAGCCCCATCATCGGCACAATGTATTAAAAATGTTGGGGGTGTTTGTGCAGTCACTTGTAACTCATTAGAGTATAAATCTATAAGTTCTTTTGTTGGCTTTTTACCTAATAAATTAGTTCTAGACCCATTGTGGGTTACCCCATTTTGCATACTAATTACGGGATATGCCAAAACCATAAAATCGGGTCGTGCATTTAAATTATCAATTGTATCTTTCTTGTAAGAATACGTAGTAGAAAAGCGTGTACCTAAAGTGGCTGCCAAATGCCCTCCAGCAGAAAAACCCATTACTCCTACTTTATTTGTATCAATTTCCCATTTTTCTGCATTAGCTCTTACTAGTCTTATTGCTCTTTGGGCATCTATTAAAGGAACCTCTTTTTTGTCTTTTAATGCTGCAGAAACTGGAACTCTATATTTTACTACAATGGCGGTAAAACCTAAAGTATTTAGCCATTTTGCAAAATCTTCTCCTTCTAAATCATACGCTAAACCTTTGTACCCTCCTCCAGGAAATAACACTACTGCTTTATTATTATTAAAACGCTTTGTAGGATGGTATACTTTTATTGTTGGTACTTGAATTTTTTCGATCCAAATAATCTTTCTATCTGTGGCTATAAATTCTTTTTCAGAAGATATAATGTGCTTTGGAATACCACCATTCCATAAAGGAAGTATTTCTTGTGCTCTACCTGTTTTAGAGATAAAGAAAAGTAATAAAAGGAGTAATAATTTGTTCATCAGAATATTTGCTTTGTTGCTTGTTTAGTTAAAAATACAACCTCCTTTTTGGGATACAAAAAAAGCATTAACTTTCTGAGGAAGTAATGCTTATTGTTCTTTAAAATAGAATTTAAATTATGTTTCTCCTATTATTTTAAAATATAGGCTTTCCTTGTTTCTTTTGGCTACGAATTACCCATATAGCAGCTATTACCATTATTGTTGTTTTAATAAATTCGCTACCAAATTTTGCCATAATTAGAGAGTCAGAAGGATTTTCCATAAGTTCCATATTTTTTAGATTTATTAGTGAATACATTAACTAATATCTATGCCGTTAAAATGTCACCACTTCCATTTAAAAAAAATTCTTTTTATTTTGATTGAACAAAAAATAACCCATCATAAACTATGATGGGCTATCTATATTATTGATCTCTAATTATCTCTATTTTTTATTTCTTAAAGCTCTTTGTTTTTTACTAAAATACTTATGTAATAAATAGTAATTTGAGGGTACAAATATGATGGCTAAAACAGTTGCTGCAATCATACCACCAAACACTGTAGTACCTAATGAATGACGAGAATTTGCTCCTGCTCCTGTTGCAATTACTAACGGATATACACCCAAAATAAAAGCAAATGATGTCATAAGAATGGGTCTAAACCTCACTTTAGCTGCATCTACAATTGCTTCGTACAACTTTTCTCCTTTTGCAATGTTATCTCTAGCAAATTCTATAATTAAAATTGCATTTTTAGATGCTAAAGCAACAAGTAATACAATACCAATTTGCATATAAATATCGTTCGTTAGACCTCTCATTTGGATAGAAATTACAGCTCCAAATAATGCTAAAGGAACGGCTAATATTACCCCAAATGGATCAATCCAAGATTCATATTGAGCGGCTAATACTAGGTAAACAAAAATTACTGCTAATAGGAATACAAATATTACACTCCCGTTTGCTTTAATTTGTTGGTATGCTAAACCTGTCCAAGATGCCGTCATGCTTTTGTCTAATTTTGATGTTGACATTTTAGTCATTGTTGTCAAAGCATCACCAGAACTGTATCCAATGGCTGCATCTCCGTTTATAAATGCCGCATTGTATAAATTATATCTTGATACAATTTCTGGTGCTTCCATGTAACTTACATCTACTAAAGAACCAATTGATATCATTTTACCCGAAGTAGACTTTACATACAAATTCCATAAATCGTCTACTTTTGTTCTATAATCTGCTCTCGATTCTATATTTACTTGATACGTTCTATTCCATCTAGAAAAATCGTCTACATATTGCTGACCCGTAAATGCATTAAGAGCATCATAAATAGTATTTAAAGAAATACCCATCATTTGTGCTTTTTCTAGTTTCACATCTACCTTAAGTTGTGGTATTTTTGAATTAAATGTTGTTCCAACTCCACTTAAAGATATTTGTTCGTTTCCTTCGATTACAAACTCATCAACTACTTTTTGAAGTGTATTGTAATCGTTATTTCCTTTATCTAGAATTACCATTTGGAAACCACCAGAGTTACCTAAACCACTAATTGCTGGAGGTACAAAAGAATGTACTTGAGCACCTAATACTGAATCATATCTTTCTGCTAAATCGTTCATGATATGGTCTATATCTTGTCCTTTTTTAAGACGGACATCCCAATCATCAAAAATTACAAATATTGTTGCTCTGTTTGGAGCTGTTGTACCGTCCATAATAGAAAAACCTTCTACGGTCATCCAAGTTTTAACACCCGGTACATCGCTATATAATTCATCAAGCTGTCTATTAATTTCAGCTGTTCTATTCATAGATGCTGATTTTGGCAGTTCAACAGAAGTCATTACATATCCTTGGTCTTCTTGAGGTATGAATGAAGTAGGCAATTGATCAAAATCAAAAATACCAAAAGCTGAAATTGCTATAAAAACTAATAATGAAAGTCCATATTTTCGGACTGCAAAAGTAAGTACTGTTGCATACCCATTAAATACTTTATTATAGCCTGCATTAAACCATCTAAACAAGAAAAACTCTTTTTTATCTTTTCCTTTTGGTTGCAATATCATTGCACACAATGCAGGTGAAAGTGTAAGTGCATTAAAAGCAGAAAACAACGTTGATACAGCAATTGTTAGTGCAAATTGTTTGTATAATTCTCCGGTAATACCTCCCATAGAAGCCGCTGGTAAAAACACAGACATTAATACTAAAGTTGTGGCTATAATTGGCCCTGTAACTTCTTGCATTGCTAAAATAGCTGCTTCTTTTCTATCCTTTCCTTCTTCTAAATGCCTACTTGTATTTTCTACTACAACAATGGCATCATCTACTACAATACCAATGGCTAAAACCAATCCAAATAGCGTTAGCATATTAATAGAAAAACCCATGGCAGACATTACTGTAAACGTACCAATAAGTGCTACTGGAATTGTAATGGCAGGTATTAATGTTGCTCTCCAATCTTGTAAGAACATAAACATTACTATAAATACTAAGAAGATGGCTATTGCTAATGTTTCTACCACTTCGTCTATAGATACTCTCACAAATTTTGTAGTATCTAAAGGCACCGAATAAGACATTCCTTGAGGAAACTTTTCACTCAAGATTGACATACGTTCGTTAACCTGTTTTTGAATATCTAATGCATTAGCCGAAGGCAATTGGTAAATTGCTATACCTGCTGCTTGTTTTCCCTTTAAGTGGAAAAACATATTGTAATCTTTTGTACCTAACTCAACAGAAGCTACATCTTTTAAATAAACTGTGTGCCCTTGTTGGTCGGTTTTAATAATAATATTTTTAAATTGATCTACATCGGTTAATCGCCCAGGAGCTACTACCAATGCATATTGGTTTTTTTGAGTTGAACTAGAAGGGGTTTGTCCTAATTGCCCTGCCGCTACTTGCACGTTTTGTGATAAAATTGAATTCTTAACGTCAGAAGATGCCAATCCTCTCTCTTTTAATTTAGAAGGATCCATCCAAATTCTGATACTATAATCATTCACTCCGTAAATACTCACATTACTTACTCCAGGAATTCTTTTAATCTCGTCTGCAATATAAACTTTTGCATAGTTACTTAAGAACAAAGAATCTACAACTGCATCATCGGATTGTATTGCAGCAATCATTACTAAGTTAGCCGCTTGTACAGAAACCCCAGAAGAAGACTTATCTGTTACTACTCCTAATGTTTGTACTATATCTGGAATTTTAGGAAGTGCCTGTGCTACTTTATTTTGCACTAAAACTGTGGCTATATCCAAATCCGTTCCTACCTCAAAAGTAATGGTTAAACTATACGTTCCATCATTGTTAGAAGTAGAACTCATATACAGCATGTTTTCTACACCGTTTACAGATTGCTCTATTGGAGCACCAACTGTTTCGGCAATTACATCTGCACTTGCTCCAGGGTAAGATGCCGTAACATTTACTGTTGGAGGTGTAATGTTGGGATATTCAGCTATTGGCAAGTTGAATAACGATATACTACCCGTCAAGACAATAATTATTGCCAGAACAGCAGAGAAGATAGGTCGATTGATGAAAAATTTAGAGATCATAATGTTTTAGTAACGATGTTTCTTTTTTAAGGTAACGATGTTTTATTTTTACATGTTGTAAACATTTAATCTTATTAACTTTAATGCGTGTATGGTAAAATTGTGGTCTTAAAAAATAATGAAGTTAGGAGTCTTATAACTCTTTGTAAAACAAGGATAAGGTATTAATTTGTTGGGCAACTTTCTAGAAAAAAAGAGGGTACATTGCTACAAAAAACGTATTGTTTTTTATTATGTCTAAGTTAAGAGTGTTGAAATTCCATAAATTGTATATGCAACAAGCCAACCTATTTTTTGTAGGTTGGCTTGTTGGGTTATGGCTAATCTCGTTAAAAGATTAGAATTTAGATGTCAAATTCCTTTTTATATAACCACTCAGGAATATATTCCGAACTGACATTGATCTTTACACCTCTATCATATGCCATAGTAACGGGAGCTAAAAGAAGCCAACTGATCCATCCTTTTGAGGCATCAGCTGAATGATCGGTATCATCACTTTCATCTGTATAATACTCTTGATGAAGTTTTAAGGCTTTTTCTAACTCTTTATTAAATAAGTCATCATCTTGACGAAAGAGTGCATCGTATACACACAAAAGGGGTTCAAATTGGTTTAAAACAAATTCTGCTGCAAATTTTTCATCAAGGTAATTCCCTACAAATGGTTCTGTCGCTTCAAATGCTTTGAGTGTCAAGGTATCAGTAGGGTTTTCTATTGCTTTAAAAAATTGGATAAGGATGTGATCTAATTTATCATAATGAGCATTTGAAAGCCTAAAGTATTCTTCTTTGGCTTTCAACATCAAATCAAAACCTTCCCTATCTCTAAGTACAATAAAAATACTTAAATATCTTAACCAAGAATTAAAGTCCACTAAAAGTTTTAGTCCCTTGGGTGCTTTTACTTGATGTGTTTTTCCTTTTTCCAAACTTATCTCTACCATTTCTTCTGGATGGTATGCTAAGATATAGTGTGCTTTGGCAAAGCGTTTAATTAAAGAAAGAAAATAAATTTGTTCTTCTCGGTGGTTGTCGCCTTCTAAGACTGATAGTTCAAAAACCTTGTCTAAAAAACCTCTAGTATATAATCCTATTCTATCTGTATCTTCAATAAAGGTATTTTCTGCAAAATGCTCTTTAAGTTTTTTCTTTTCTCTATTTATATATTTATATACAAGATCTAGATTTTTTGATCTATGTGTCTCATTTCTTTTAATATGTATCATATCATTGTTTGTTAAATTCTAATTTAAATTTTGATATTTTTGTTGGTTTTAAAGCTCCTGTATTAGTATTAAATTCTTGTTTAACTAGGAGGTAATCTATTTTTTTATCTTTGTAAGCGTCTAATAAATCAATAGATAAATTTTGAGCATTTTGATCCCCCACTGTTCCGGGTGTTAAGCCGAAGGCGTCACTCGGAACTAGAAAATTGTGTGAGTTTGTAACTCACGATTTCTGTATTTCAAAATTGATTCCAAAGTTAGATGGATCAGTCAAAATTAAAAGGATGTTGAAATAAAATGCATACTATGTTTTTAGTTTTTGATATTGTGATAAGTTATAAACTTTCACAATGGGTGAATTCGTAATGACGCTGTCGCTTAACATTACGAACAGTGGGGGGTCTGCACAGAAAGTGCAGGGTTTTAAACCCATTTCTGAGACCAATAAACCTTGATATTCAACATGAAACCCCTACTCTTTTACAAGAAAGAACCTTTAAAAAATTGTTTAAAATTTCTGAATATTCTGCAATGAATGAAACGGATAAAGTGAGTTACGAGGAATCGTTGAAAACCTTTAGGGATTATGTTAATACGTTGGATCAGGCAAAGGAAGAGGGCAAGGAAGAAGGGAAAAAAGAACAGGCTATTGAAACGGCTAAATCCATGCTTCTTGATGGACTTAGTATTGAAAAAGTTGCTCAGTATTCGGGATTAAGCATTGAAGAAGTGCAAAACACCTCCCTAGCCACTAACCAAAAAGTTGGAGACTAGGAAGATGGTCATAAACATTATGTAAGTATTAACCCAAAACTGCAACACCCTATTACTTAAAAAGTGCAGCACTAATCGAAATTAAATTTGAATAGTATTTACTTTTTGTAGATACTTAAATGTGATTAGTATGAATAAAAAAGCTGCAGTAATCGTAGGTTACTACACCAATGGAAAATCAAAAAGAAGCTTAGCTCGTGAGCTGGGTCTTAACTTTAGAACAGTCAAAAAATATATTGATGAACATGAAGTTCTTCAACAATCAGGAACCAATATATTAAGTGCTCCTCAATATCGGGAAATCACCTCTCGTCCCAAGAAAAGATTAACAGTAGAAGTAGTTGAAGATATTGCAGATTATTTGAATAGAAACAAAGAGAATAGACAGAAAGGGCGTTCTAAACAACTCATGAATAAGCATGACATTTATGAGTATTTACAGCAAAAAGGGCACCTCATTGGGTATACTACTGTTTGTAATTATGTTCGTAAACAAGAGCAATCCAACCACCAGAAAATCTACCTTAAACAGTCTTATCAGGCAGGAGAAAATATTGAGTTTGATTGGGGTGAAGTTCGTCTTGAACTAGGTGGGCAGGAAAGAAGGCTACAGATGGCTGTATTTACGAATAAGTATAGCAATTACCGTTGGGCTTACTTATTCTACCGTCAGGATATGCAGAGCTTTCTAGAAAGTCATAATCTGTTTCTTTATCATATTGGAGGTGTTCCGAAAGAAATTGTTTACGATAATATGAGAGTTGCTGTTAAGAAATATTCCTATAATCCTAAAGAGAAAATTGCCACAGATGAGCTCTTGAAACTATCTGCTTATTATCAGTTTCAATATCGCTTTTGTAATGCTTATAGTGGTAATGAAAAAGGAAATGTAGAACGTAGTGTTGAGTATATCCGTAGAAAATCGTTTAGTCTGTCAACAAAATTTGATGATTTAGAGAAGGCGAATCTCCATTTAGAACAACAACTTATTCTACTTAATAATAAGCCCCCTAAAGCACAAAAAGAAGTAGCAGAAGTTCTCTTAAAAGAAGAACTAAACTATATGCGATCAGTTCCTGTAACAGCTTACCAAACTGCTATTTTAAAGAAGTTAGCGATCAATAAATACCATTGTGTTTATTTGGATAGTAATCATTATTCCATTCCCGAAAAGCTAAAAAGAAAGTACGTCACTTTAAAAATAGAAACGTCAAGATTTCATGTTTTAGATGACAAAGAGCAAATCATTGTCACTAAAATGAGGCATCACACTAAAAATCAATGGTATATTGATATTTATGACTACTTGAATACCTTCTCTAAAAAACCAGGGGCTTTGGCTCACTCAAGTGCATTACAACAAGTACAAACAGGTTTTAAAACACTTTATCATCAGTTTTTTAAAGGAAATGAAAAGGAATACATACAAGTACTCCAATGGATGCGTACAGAGAAGATTAGCATTAAAGAGTTGGAAGAGAAAATAGAGTTTTACCAGCAGAAAGCACCTCAAAGTAAAATCGATTATGCTCTTTTACAAATGCTTTATAGTGCAGAAACCCCATCTGCTGTCACTTCTAAAGAGGATGAAATAGAACAGTATAGTGAACGGCTATTATTAGCACATTCTCAAATGAATACTTCTTCATTACAAAACTAAAATAAAAAGATGAAATCAATACATCACAAAGACCGTATCGCATTACTGACTAAAGATTTACGGTTGTCTATTATCAATAAAGAGTTTTCGAAAATAGCGAAGCAAGCTATTATTGAAAATAAAACATACGAAGATTTTTTATTAGAGCTGTTAGAGTTAGAGTATCATCATCGAATTGAAAGAAGACATAAGGAACGACTCAAAAGAGCTCATTTTCCTTCCATGAAATACCTCCATGATCTTGTGCTAAATGACTTACCCCAAGATGCTCAAGCCAAATTACCCTTGTTAAATGAACTTTCTTTTTTAGAAGAAAAGCAGAATGTAATTTTAGCGGGTAATCCTGGTACTGGAAAGACGCATATGGCAATAGGGTTAGGCGTAAAAGCATGCATGGAAGGCTACTCTGTTCTTTTCACTTCTGTGCCAAGATTAGTCACTCAGCTCAGAGAAGCTAAAGAAAGTAGAAGTCAAACAGTTTTTGAAAATAGATTCGAAAAATATGACCTTGTCATCTGTGATGAATTTGGATATATCTCCTTCGATAAGGCTTCGGCAGAAATGTTATTTTCATTACTTTCTATCAGAACAGATAATAAATCAACCATCATTACTACAAATTTAGGCTTCGATAGATGGACTGAAATTTTTCATGATAAAGTATTAACGGCTGCAATGGTAGACAGGTTAAATCACCAATCAATTTATATCAACATGAATGGAGAATCCTACAGAATGAAAAAAACAAAAGAAAATTTACTTGCAAATACTGAATAAAAGCCATTATTTTTGGTTTGAAAGTGCTGCACTTTTGAAGTAATAAGTGGTGTAGTTTTCGATTAATATATACACATTATGCTTCCCTTTTATTTTAAAAGATAATTGGCTTCGAATTCGGGGAAAATCTCATGGTGCTTTTGCCAAATTATTGGTTGCTGCTTTATCCCTAGAGGTATAGTCTTTTTGTACCACTCATAGTATTCTTTAAAATTTAGGTCTTGCATTTCTTTTAATACAATTAACGCTTTTTCAAACTGAAAACCTGCAAATGCTCTTTGATAAAGTGGTAAGCCATTATATTGTGAGGTTTCAATTGTTGGGAAAATCTTTGTATAAACATCTTCAATCGTTTTAAACTCCTCAAAATAAGGATAAATCTTCTCTTCTATTTTAGGTATTAACTCATTTACAAAAGGAATAAGGTCTCCTTTTTTAAAACCTTGTTCGGGGGTGAGGTAATCAAATTTTTCAGGATTTGATGCGATTTCCTCTGGGGTAAAGGGGTGAAGATTGGCATTACTTGACCAAACATAAGTTTCTCTATTTTGTGTTAAAGTATATCCATTATATTTATGTGTATTAAAATAAATTGGGCATGATTTCATTAAAATTGTTTCGATTTGAGAAATAGTTACTAGAGGACGAACCCAAATAGAATCGTATGGGGCAAACGCTTCTCTATCCCCAAAACCAATATTCAAGATATTTACAGGATTTTTTTTATAAGCATAATTTAACCATTCGTCTCTTATACCTTCGGGAACAGTATTTATTAATTTAGACCCTAATTTCAAGTCTAATTGTTCCCTTAATTCTGTATATACAATATTACCTTTCATAAATAATTATTATTTGATTCTTTTTTCTTCTTCCTTTTCGGCTTCTTCAGATAAATCAACATATTCTATTCCTGATATTTTTTGCTCTAATTTTCCGTCCCCATATATTTTTAAGATAAAAGCTTCAGGTGATTTTTCCTCTGAAATACTTAATGGGTGTGTTTTTCAAAAAAGTTTACCAACAATTGGTTCTAAAGACAATCCTCGAAAGTTATTAATATCTCTCTCCACTGTTCTATGTGTTAAGCGACAGCGTCAAATAGAATATATCACAATAAATACACCAATAAAGAAATAATTTACCACTGCTTCAATAATAAATAAACCTTGATATTCAACTTTTAATCTAGCATCTTTACAAAAAAGATTCAGATATGGCACATTCTAAATACATTAATCCGTTTACCGATTTTGGGTTCAAAAAAATATTTGGCGAGGAAGCCAATAAGGATATTCTTATTGATTTCTTAAATGCTATTTTGCCCGAAGAAGATCAGATTAAAACGTTAGAATACAAACAGCAAGAGCAATTGGCTCGTAGAGATGTCGATAGAAAAGCTATCTATGATCTATATTGTGAAAATGAAAACGGAGAAAAATTTATTGTTGAACTCCAAAGAGCAAAACAAGAATTTTTTAAAGATAGAACACTGTATTACGCTACATTCCCTATTCAAGAACAAGCTGAAAGAGGGACTGATTGGAAATATCAACTAAAAGGTGTTTATGTAATTGGATTGATGAATTTCACTTTTGATTCATCAGAAGAGTTCCATCACAACATTAAATTGAGAGATGAAAAAGGAAATACTTTTTATGATAAACTCTCTTTTGTGTACCTCGAATTACCAAAATTCTCTAAGCCACTAACGGAACAAAGCACCCTTTTTGATAAATGGATTTATGCCATCAAAAACATGCCTAATTTGGATAACATCCCTCCTCTATTACAGGAAAGGACTTTTAAAAAATTATTCAAAATTTCAGAATATTCTGCCATGAACGAAACGGATAAAGTGAGCTACGAGGAATCGTTGAAAACCTTTAGGGATTATGTGAATACGTTGGATCAGGCGAAGGAAGAAGGGAAAAAAGAACAGGCTATTGAAACGGCTAAATCCATGCTTCTTGATGGACTTAGTATTGAAAAAGTTGCTCAGTATTCGGGATTAAACATTGAAGAAGTAAAAAACATACAGCAGTAAGCTACAACTTTATAGAAGTAACAAGCCAACCTATTTTTGTAGGTTGGCTTATCTTTTATTCGCTATGCAAATTATTTTCACTCAAATACTTCCTTACCTTTCTGATCTGCTCTATATTTTCTTCCGATTCAATATCTAATGGGTTCTTATAACTTCTACAATTCAAACTCTCGTTTTATCAACCACTCTGGCAAATAGTCTGACTGTACCTCTATTTTCATACCTCTGTCATATGCCAAACAGATTGGGGCGAGTAAAAACCAGCTTATAAAACCATCTGAAGCATGTGGGGAATGATCTGTATCCTCACTTTGATCGTTATAATATTCTTTGTGTAATTGAATAGCTTTTAAGAGCTTTTCGTTAAATAGTTGTTCATTCTGACGGAAAAGAGCATCATAAACACCAATGATGGGTTCGTATATATTTAAGACATAATCGGCGGCAAATTGTTCATCTAAATAATTCCCTACAAATGGCTCTGTGGCTTTAATAGTTTCTATCACCACTTCCTCACTAGGACTATTTAAATGCTTATAGAAATTAATCATTGCCAAATCTAATTTATCTAAACTTAAATTTGAACGCCTGAAATCTCTTTCCTGTGCCTTCATCATGAGATCAAATCCTTCTTGATCTCTGATGACAAGGAAAAAACTTAAATAGGTCATCCATGAACCACAATCCATCAATAGCGTTAAACCTCCTGGGGCTTTTACTTCAATTTCTTTACCTTCTTCAAATGAAATAGTTACATTTTCTGAGGGATGATAAGCCATGGTGAAGTGACTTTTAGCAAAGCGTTGGATATTTTGTAATAAATCAATCTCAATATTTTCATTTCTTTCACTTACGATTGATGCATTACAAAATATGTTCATGAACCCCCTAGTATTAAGACCAATCAAAGTTAAATCATCAACAAATATATTTTTTTCATACCCGTCATGAATATTTTTCATTTTTCTATCATAGTTCTTAAGAACTCTTTTAAATTCATTTTCTCTATGAGTTAAATTTCTTGCTATGTATTCCATTAGTCAGTTGATAAATCAAAGTTCAGTACAAATTTTCTAATTTTCGTTGGTTTCAGTTGTCCTGTTGTTGTATTAAATTCTTGTTTTATGAGCAAATAATCAATTTTATGTCTTTCATAGGCTTCTTTTAAATCTTCTGCCAAATCCTTCTCTTCCTGCCCTGCATTGTCATTTTTACTCATATTATTAATAATACTCATCAAATATTCATCTGTGCCTTGTTCTACATTTTTTTGTTGATACTTACGAGTACCAATACGAGAACTTCCCCCTTTTGTCTCTACAATAATAAATTTTTCGTTTTTAGTATCATAATAAATTCTATCAAATTGACCTTGTTTGACTTTTCTTTTAAGGACAATTTTTGTATGTCTTTGTCATCACTGTTCTATGTGTTAAGCGACAGCGTCAAATAGAATATATCACAATAAATACACCAATTAGTCAATAATTTAACATCACATCAGTGATAAATAAACCTTAATATTCAACTTTTAATTATGCATTTTCATAAAAAAAAACCATCTAAGCCAAGCAGAAAGAGGGACTGATTTGAAATATCAACTTAAAGGTGTTTATGTAATTGGGTTGATGAATTACATAGTTTTTCTAAGCATAGAAGAAGTAAAAAATATACAGCAGTAAGCTACAATTTTATAAAAACAACAAGCCAACCTCGTTTTTGTAGGTTGGCTTGTTGTTTATTCGCTATACAAATTATTTTCACTCAAATACTTTCTTACCTTTCTAATCTGCTCTATATTTTCTTCGGATTCTATTTCCAAAGGGTTATTATAATGCAGCATTTCTATGCTTCCATCCTCCCATTCTTCTACTTTGATGAATGGGCAATTGAGGAGTTGAGCTTTGGTGTGATGTTTTTCATATTTAAAAGGTATACTTACACAATGATAGAAATATGATTCCAAATAAGAAAAATCAGAATATACTTTATATTTATCTAAATCATGTTTTTCATCAAAATCATATAAATTCCCTACATCAACCCAACTTACATAACCTAAGCCATTGGGTAAGGATTTGTAGAGGTTGAAGAAGAAGGTGTCGTATGACATCACCTCTTCATCGTTTTTATTTTCATTAGGAATCACTGCAAATTCTATTTGTTCTCGCATTCTTAAGCTAAGAGAATAATTGTTCAATAAAGTTATACTAATTCCATAATCTTCGTAATTATAATTATCTATATTTATCAATATTTTGTCTAATTCTTGAAATTCTTCAATAAGTTCTAAACAACTCATATCTGTAATTTTAACAAAAGTCTCTTCTCTCTTTTCAAGAGAAAAATTTATCAAATTTAAAATCTTAATTAAATTACTTTTATTATTTTCTGTATTAAATGATATAATAAACATGTTATAAATCTTGTGTTATTATCACTTTTTCTCTAATTGGAGATAAAGTTTTATTATTATCAAAAAATGTATTTTTCTTCTTCTCTATAGCTTCTTTAGCAATATCAACCTGATTAGTTTTACCCGGCATCACAATATACTGAACTTCTACCTTACCTCTAAAACCACTCATATTTATGCCTTTTTCTTTTAAAATTTGCTTTAAAAGATCAGCTTCTTCACCTTTAGAAGAAAGTATTTTAATCATCTTCGCATAATCCTCCAATTGCTCAACATCAATTTGTCCATTGACATATCCTGATTTTACATCATAAATCACTAATTTACCTTGAGCATCTACATGAAAAATACCATCTGGAATACGCTTTTTACTAAACGCAGGAAAATCTATCTGTGGATGTACAACACCTGTAATTGATAAATTCTTCTTGGTGGCTACATAGGATTCACAAATCGCTCCTCTTGAGCCTTGGTTATCTATTTTAGAAAGTCTGCCTGTTAATTCATCTATACTATTGGCCGTTTGCCCTAATTGTTCATTAAACTCTTTAACAACTTTAGAACGAATGTTTGCCGCGTCCGTTCCTTCTGCTAAGTTATCTAATTGGTCTTTATATTTAGTATAATTTGGAATATTTGATAAGTCGGAATCTAATAATTCTGAGTAACCTTTCGCTTTTTTATCTCCATTGAGCATTAATTGTTTTATCCTATCATCTCCAAATACAGTATGAGGAACAGGGTAGGATTTTGTCTCTCCTATAACTCTCAGAATCTCATCAGGTGAAGTTTTACCGTCTAATTTTTTTATTAACTTTTCTTTGGATCCGTGATTATTGATTTTATCAACACATTCATTCCATATCTTTACATCTGAAAAATTACCTTTTGAAGCTACAAAAGAACTTAAACCTTTTAGGTTATCAATGTTTTTTCTTATTACAGGTGATCCTCCTCCTTTTGTCAGAATAAACCAATTATCAACCAAACCTATATCGCCTACAAAAGCTAAAGCATAATGATCATTGTTTATTAATGTCTCTAGCTCTTGGCCTAAATCTGCATCAAGCGCTTTAATTTCTGCTACTTTCTTTTCTAATGCGGGAGATAAAGCTACACTTCTATTATGAACACCGACCGCTGAACTACCTACAAAATAAGTATGGGTATTTTCAACTGTAAAATTATAAACATCTACAGAAGCCGTTTCATCAATAATTTCAGAAATAACAAGCCAACCTTTCTGAGACCAAATACTATCTCCTTCAATAAGATCTCTTGCTTTTCTAAAATTGGCAGGAGTAAAAATTGGATGCTCTGGCGTTGAACTGAATAAAAGTTTTTGTTGACTATAAAAATGTCGAAGACTAGAACTTTGTCTTATAAAAGTATTGGTTACTTTTGATAGAACTATATTGTTGTTTTCATCAAAACTATCTACAAAATCTCCCTCTTTTATCTCCTCAATATTCTTGTAAATTTCACCATTTTGATAAACAGGAGTTCCTGCTACAAAACACCCTCCAAAACTACTTACTACTCCTTCATCTTCTAATTGCTTTCTTGTACTTGGAGGAAGCTCATTTAAATCTTTCAATAAACGCCCAGCAAACATATCTAAAGCAGATGCACTTAAGATTCCTAATTGAACATACAGGGCATATTCATTCCATGTATTACAAAAATTACTCTGAGAAAATTCATCTGTAGAACAAACAATATCATTTACTGTAGCCGTTAAATCCACTATTGATAAAGAGGCTCTTAAACTAGTGATAAGAAATTGTTTACTTAAAAATGATGAGCTACGAGCTCCTTTTAATAATAAGTTAAATTCTCCAACACCAAAAGCAAGTGAAACAAGGTCTGCTGTTAAAAAAGCCATATCAACTGTATGATCAAAATTCTGATCATCTGTGAAAGATTTTAATACAATAGCAGGAATTATCACAGCATTTTTTGAAGAGGTCTCCTCTTTCGCAATATAAAAACTAACTGGAGTGAAGATATCTCCAATGGTAAACTTCACTTTATCATAACGACTACCATAACCTCCTCCTGAAGTTGCATAAGTTTGAATTAATTTCCCTTGTCGCTCTTCATAGATTGTCTTATCATCATCAAATTTTAAGGAGTTTACGACATTACCTCTAAATGAGGCACCAACAATTAAGACTGCTTTTTCATCTGTTTCATTTTCAAATAATTTCCATAGAGTATAAACTTCTTGAACAAATGCACTCCTTGACAAACCATCTAAACTATTATATTGGTTAATAATGTATTCAGGATGTGATGAAAATTCATTATAGAAATACTCTTTATCTGCATCATCAATTGTTGCTAAAGATTTGACAGAGCATAACTGATAGGTATCATCATCAAAAAAACCAGATTGGTTAGTAGAAAGTAATTTTATTAAATCTAAACGTACTGATCGACTAAGTAATTCAAAATCACAAGTTGTAAATTTCTTTACTTGTTCAATATCAATATCTCCTTCAGAGGCATAATTACCTATTAAATTATATTCTCCTTTTTCATGGTTTGTTATCTTTTTAAATAATTCTTTGAATAAATTTATTTGATTTTCATCTAAGGGACTACCATTAAACCCTTCTAAAAGTCCTGAATTTTTATATTTCCCAGATAAAATTAATATATTATTGAGATCATCCCCTATTTTAACTAATTGATAATTACTTGATGAATATTCATAAGATTGGCTATTTTGAATATTAAAATAAGCATACTCCCTTAAAGTTCCACTGTTATTTTTATTAGGTACTCTTATGGTAATATTATTTCCTCTTATAGCTTCAAATCCTTGAAGGTTTAATTCATCCAATAATGACGCTGTAGAAAATGTATAATTGCCGTCTGTAATTGATAATTCGATATTCAATAAATTCTCTCCTCTACTATTAGCACAAGAAATTTCATTAAACATTCTTACTATTTGAGCAAGTTTATCTTCACTAACACTCTGCCCATCCTCATCCTCATTCTCAAACCCAACCGTAGGTGCAGGATTTTGCACCAAATCCCATTGCCATTTCCAAAGTTCCTCACCTATACCGTAATCCATAAGGTTATTGGTTGTTTCTTGAGCGAAACCTTCTTCATTAGGATATTCCATCCACGTATGTTCTAATCCAAACGCTCCATGACCAAGTTCGTGGGCAATGGTACGGAAAGTCGGTGTACTACCATTATTAAAGATGAAACCGTAACGACCCGATAACATCATGTAACCTGAAACATCTGCTACTGAAGAACCTCCGGCATAGAACAACACAAACTCATTGCCTTTTGGCTTAGCATAGTTGTCCTTAAAATAATTGATGATGTATTTTTGTTCGTACGTATAACCTGTTAACGTTGTAGAACTTCCCACTTCTACTTTACCATCTTCTGTTGTGATGTCCCAAAAACGGTCGGCATATTCCATATCTGAAGTAGCTTCTATCACTACTGTCCACTCTATTAAAGCGGTGCCGTAAATTGTATTTAAATAATTTTGAAGTGTTTCTTTGTCTGGTAATTCTTGCCCATTTACGGCGTAAAGACGAAGAGTATATTGCTGCTTCTCGTAGGGTTGAACATTGATTTTACCATAATATTCTTCCTTATTATTTACCATGCGATACGCTTGCCATTCCGTAGATTTGTTGTCTTTTTTGCTTTGTAATTTTACAACTCCATCAATAGCTTCAGCGGTTAAGGTTTTGTCTTCTGAACTAAATATTATATTGTCTATTGTTCCACTTATAGCTACTGTTACCTCTTGTGTTCCTTCGGCGGCTACCCATGGAATAATATAATTTTCTTCCGTTTCAAAAGATACCTCTACATGTGCATTTTTATCTACTGTTCTACCCCCCGCATCAAAGCCATATGCGGTTGCTGATGATGAGGAAAAATACAACCTGTCTGTTTCTGCCCAATTTTGACCATTCTGAACTTCTCCAGTTTTACTACCAACAAGCATATAGATGTTTTCGAACATAAATTTAAACACCCAAACAGACATTTTTGTCGCAGTAATTGCCTCTGGAATAGTAGAAATTGATAACATAGAAGAAATACTTTCTACATTATCTGCACTTTCTTGCCCTGAATTGACAAGATTATTTGCTGCATTGTAAACCTTAAGTCCTAATTCCAAATAGTCTGTTTCATTTGTTGGAAATCCAATATTTATAATATCTACAGACATGTTAATCAGAGAGAGCATATCCTCTAAAGTACGTTCTATAGATTCTTGGCTTGCGGTAGCTGTTTTAGCCATTTTAAGTGCATCGGAAGAGGGGTTACTTTCTCCTTCCAAACGTGTAAGAAAGGCTATAAGACTATCGCCAGCAACAAATGTTTTTTCTGCTTCTCGTTTTTGTTGATCCACATTAGTTGCCTGTAAAGTACTATTAATTCCATTAGAAAATTGAACAAAATATTGCACCCCTTGTTGTAATTCTTGGGTCACATAATCCAATGCTTTTTTAACAGCTTCTTTCTTACGTGATTTTGCTATTAATAAATCCTCTTTATCTATCTCTTTTTTACTCAATAAACCGTCTACTACATCTTGAGCTTCTGCTATTTCTTTAGCTGTACCTTCTTCCTCTATATTTTTTAATGCTCGTTCTGCTTGTCTTAGGGCCTTTTTGGTATTTGAGAGTTCTCGTTTCTGAATTGCTACAGAATCTTTTGCTGTATTGAAATCATTTTTGATATCTTCAGGTAAATTATTAATAACCTTTTTAACAAATTTCACTCCTTCAATAACCATATCAAGTGCACCTAAACCTTGAGTAATTAAAGTTTTAAGTTCAGGATCTATCAAATCTGAATCCGAACCTATTATTAATGCTTCACCTTCTATTAGTTGATAATCTGTATTAAGAACAATATCCTCCCATTCAACATTAAAATACACTGCTTCAAATGCTTGGATTCTTATCATGCCATTGCCCATGTGTTTACCATCGATAATGTCGTCTTCTACAATTATTACATCAAAATCTCCGGCTGTAAATATTTCTCCTACTTCTAATGCAAGTGTATAAGGCTCCTCATTTTCCCAACTAATAGCTACTTCACCTCCTTCGCAAGAATACGTACTTTTAGGTTTTAACTCTGTAGATGCTTCTTGAATTGCAGACCATTCTCCATACCGTTCTCCATTACAAATTCCCCTTACTTTAAATTCATAAATTGTTCCATCAGTCAGTCTTTTAACTACTCCATTTACTGCTAAAAATTCTTGAGCCTTCCATGGTAAGGGGTCTTCGTCTTTATCTGCTTTCCTACGGTATTTTACTTCATAAGAGTCATGAGAAAAATCACCTAACCAAAATAATTCAGCTCTATTTTCTGTTGTATTCGCTACTGCAAATTGTTCACAGGCTTTACAAGCATCACCAAATTGAAATAACTGAGGAGCACTCCACCCTTCATTTTTAATTAAACCTAATTCATCCTCATCATACGCTTGCACACGCCATGCATACCAATTACCAGGTTCTAAAGGGCTATCCATAGGGCCTAACTGATAAGCAGGTACCATGATTCCTTCCTCATCTATAATTGGGGGAGTAGTTGCAAAAGCATCTCCTGCAGTTTGTCCTTCTCTTAGGATTTCGACTACCTGGAATCTATAGGTAACATTTTGAGGACGGTTAGGAGATACTAAATGTCGGGGGTTCCAAGAAAAATTAACATATTGGGGGTCTGAAGCAATTACTTTTCTAGCATTTGCAGGTAGCATTAATAATGGGGGATCACTTAATACAAGAAAGCATTGATATAAGCTAGTATTAGAAATCTTTCTTCCTGTATAAAAGTCTAAAACCTCTAACGTAAATTTATAATAACCATCAGGCAAACGTCCTCCGTTAGATACAATGGCAGAAGTACTTCCGCTTACAGCAGATAAATTATTTAACTCAAAATAAGGACCTAAAACGGTTGCATCAAGTAATTCCGTCTGACCGCCAACAAGGTGTACAGGTTCTGGATTATAATTCTGTTTTGTTTCTAAAAGGAGTCTTTTTTGTGTATTTTCTATTCTCAATTTAAATTTAACAGGAATATCAGATTGGCCTAAATCTTTTAACCATATAGTTGCTTGTACTTTATTACTACCAAGTTGTGTGTATTCTGATAATTTAACCGGATAGGGAGCAGTCAATGTCAATGTTGCTTGTACAGGGTACCTCTGTGCAAATAAAGTACTACTACTTATTAGCAATACTAATAATAGTGTGTATATATAGTTAGAATTTTTCATAAAAGATTGTTTAGCTTTCTTATTGTTAGTTTTACTTACTTAAAAAGTTAGTAAGCGAATTGTTAAAATTTAGTTTCTTAGATGTAAATTTAAAAGAGTATAGTTCAGCAGATTTTAACTTTGGCAATGTTGATAGATTAATTTCAGCTTTATTTTCAATAATAATTTTTTCTTGATCCATTGTAATCAATTTCCAATAATATGACTCTCCAATGATTTTAAAGATTTGAGGTATTATTAATTTTCGATTATTTATACCACCTAAAGTTCGTGTACCATTATCACAATAATACCAACTTAAATTAACTGTACAGCCCCATGATTCATTATTTTCAATACTACCATTAGTTGATCCAATTATTGTATATTCAATAGTCGAAGATCTAGGACTAACCTTATCAAAAGTGCATTCTCCATCTGGAAGAGCAATATATATATGATGATTATTTGTATAACTGAACGTATAATCCCCTGGTGTTTTCCAAAAACCATCATCGTTTATAGTTAGATCATAAGCCCCAGTAAAGCAGCTTTCAGGATCTAATTGTATAGTACAATCTTCAGTTTCAATATTTACGAAAAATTTATCTTCTTGTAAATCTATAGTTTGCCCTTGAATAAAATTCACATAAAAAATAAGAGAAATTAGTATAATTATCGTTTTCATAAGCTTCTAAAATTTTAATTGAACAGGTTGACTAAAATTAGAAGTAGCACCATCAGCATAAATAAGCTTTACTCTATATTTATATATAGCACCATCAGCTACCTTATTATCTAAAAAAGTAGATGATAACTCTTCCTGTCTCGCATAATGTCTAATTGGTTCATCATCTTTTGCTCTATATACATCAATAATATATTGTCCACTAATAGGAGCTTTCCAATTCAATCTAACCCCCTTTTCATCTCTTTTAATTACTAAAGAAGAAACACCTTCTCGTTCTTTTTTATCAAATTTATGTAACATCACAGGCTTTGTTGGTACAGATTCTAACCCACTCTCATCAACTGCAATCATTAAATAATAATAGGGATCATGATTAATAACAGTAGAATCTATAAAAAGTTGTTTGCCCTTCACAACACCTTTTTCTAGTATCAATTCCCATCTTTCTGTTTCATCAGCACCTCTTCTATACATTAGGTGAAATTCAGCATCTTCACTTGTACTTGGAAACCATTCAATGTAAGGCCCTTTACTATCATTTCTAGTAACAGTAAAAAGAGGTGTTGAAGGAGGTATTATATCTGGTCTTGAAATTATTAATGGTTCAGATAACTGGGATGGATTACCACGTTTATCTAAAGCCATAACTTTATAATAGACTTTCTTATTTAAAACCTTTAAACTTATTGAATCTGTAAAAGAAGTTTCTTGTATTTCTTTTGTAGTTACTTGAATGTAGGCACCTTCTTTTTCATTTGCTTTAAATACTCTATAACCATATAGATCATATTCAGGACTTGGGTTCCAAGACATTTCAATTCTTCCAACGGAATCTACTTTTCCAATTAATTCTGTTGGAATAGAAGGTGGTATACTATCGTCTAACTGAACAAAAGATAGTAAAGACCAATTTACTTTCCCATCACGATTTACCGCACCTAACTTGTAATAATTAGAAGAATTTGGTCCTAAATCTATAAAATCACCTGTTTTAGGAATTAAATTATGTTGTATAGTATCAAATAATTGATCTGTTTCTCCTCTTGCTAAGATAAACTTTTCTACACCTAAAGTTTTTGTTTCATCTACTTTCCATTCTATTAAAACACTTCCAGATAAATTATCTTCTTTTGCTTTAATTTCAGGAATAAATTTCATTTCTGGATAAGCAACAACATTGATTGGTTTTGAATAAGGGCCCCACTCTCCAAAAGCATCCTTACCTTTAATTCTATAAGAGTAGGTACCTTCTTGCTTTCCTAATGTATCTATGTATAACATATTAGGAGAGGGCTTGTCTTTAGTAGGTTGAATAAAAGGTGTTTCTGTTAAATCTATATAAGACTTGCCGTTATCATCAGATCTTTGTACCCAATAACTACTAAAAACATTACTTAACATTATCCAATCCCAACTAACATTTACCAACCCTTGCGTGTATTTTGCATTTACTCTAAAAGGTTCTGGTAAGGGCTTATAATTTTCAGTATTTAGAAGTACTATTCCTTTTTTTATCATTTCAATAGAATCAGGAACTAAGCTATATACTCTATAAAGGTACCTTTCTCCCTTAACTATAGTATTATCTTTAAAAGACAGCCCTGATAGTTTTGCTACTGAAGCTGATTGATCTGCACTAAAAAGTGCATAAGTAAACCGAGCCTCTCTATCTTTTACCTGATTAACGATTTGTGCTAATCCGTTATTCATAGATCCACTTGCATCTAAGTTAAAACTTTTACCATATAATGCCTGTGCGGCAATAGGTAAATAAACATCGGAGGTATCTTTCTTAAATACTTCCCCCCATTGTTCTTGACTAGATAAAGTAACTTTTTCTTTTAGTACTTTTTTCTCTGCTTTTTTTAAAAGTTTCCCATCTCTAAAAGTCGTTACTCGTTCAATTTTATAACCATACTTGTTTAATAGTTGCCATGAAATTGAAGTTGTTGGAGCCCAACGTATTTCTAAGAAATCTTTATGTATTTTGCCAATAACCTTTATTTCAGAAGTGGTCTCTGCATTTATTTGTTGCCCTAATGCCATCATGTTGACACCAAAGATCAAAATAACAATACACAAGGTATTTGTATATAGCTTAATTAATCTCATTATTGAATAATGTTTTTAAGTCTTAGTTTATGTATAGAATTAGGTGTTGTTTTACCTGGAAGTGTATAATTCATAATTACATGATATATTCCTTCAAACAAAAATGGTGCTGCAACGTTTGTTCTAATAAAGTTTGTAATTTCAATATCTTGAGGGTCTGTTAAATTTAAGTTACCTTGTTCAGATAAATCTTCTAATTCTGCTTGAAAATCTCTAAAGTCCATTCCAACATAATAATCTGTATTATAGATTATTCTAAATCTATGATGAGCTTCAAGGTTTCCAGAAGATAATTCATCATCTGATAACATTATTGCACCTTCGGAGTTACTAGCAAAATAGGTACTATATTTTGGTTTAACCCACCCGAATCCTTCATTTTCTTTTCTCCAAGAAATTTTTGCACCATGTAATGGATAAGAAGTATACATTAATGGATTAATAACATTTTGGAAGAAAGTATCAGTAAAATCAGCTTCTAAAGATATTAATGGAGCAGTTTCTCCTTCTCCGATAACTTCTAATTTATCTAAGGTCTCATTATGGAAAGTTGGTATATACACACTCATTTGCCTTCTAAAATTATATGGCAAAATACCTGTTAATCCAGTTCCAACATTAATACCATTCATTTTTGCTACAAATGTTCTAAAATGACTACTTCTAAATGTTGAGGTATATACTATCTTATCTTCTGAAGATTCTATATTCTTTTCTGTAGTTGTCCTTTTAGTTACTTCTACAGAAGATATATTCCCCTTTTCCTTATTTAAAGAGACTTGGTTATTATTGTTAATAACATTTTCATCTATATTAAATGTTGCTTTTGGTATATGCACTAAGTCCAAAGTGTAAACTTTATTGGTTTGCATATCTGATGGAATATCAAAAGACACTTTCTTTTTGGCATTATTGTATTCAACGTTTCCATATGAAATAGAATTGTCAAAACTAGTAAAACGAGCTTTAACTTCCCATTTATTCGGATCAGATACTTCAAACAAATATCCCCAATCGCCCTGTCTCATATCAAGGTAACCTCTGGGGGTTTCCTCAATATAAAAGTTCATTTGTCTCTCTACTGGATATGCATACACAACATGTTGCGGATCAATATAATCTGGTCGTTTTCCTGATTTAAATTTAACAGATCTCCTGAGTACATCATTACTATTTACAACAACCCATTCTCCATTTTTCTTTTCTCTAAAATCTAATGAAATTGAAAATTCATATTGAGCTTCATTCTGTAACATATTCTGAGGTTGTAATAATAAAGTTGTGTGTTCATCATTCCAAATCATTTCACACACTTCTTCTTTATCATTTGATTTACTTCTCAAAGAAATATCCTTAATATGGATTATATAACTTTTCTTTTGATTTAAATTTGGATCAATTAGTTCCATTTCTTGATCAATAGGCACATTAAATACTACTTGAGGAGAAGTAAAAACATCCACTTCCTTGCTACCTTCAACAGGTGTTATCGTGGCTATAATCTCGACCCCTCCTAATGGACTAGCGCCCGAAATTTTACATTCTTCCCCTAAAGTAAATTCAAAACTACATTGCCCTTTAACAGCCCCACCTAAAATATTAAATCTTCCTCCAACTACACCAAATGCATAAATTGGATTAGGCCCCTTAAACTGTAATAAAGCTGCAAATGCTGCATCCAGTATTTCGAACTTTCCACTCACAAACCATAAATCTACTTTTACTCCAATTTTTGCTTTGATATACGTATAGATCTGTCCTTGAGCATACCATCCATTTAAACCTATTCTATTTCCTGTATTTGCACAAACAGTATTCGGTCCATAACTCTTTAACATTAAATCAAACCCAAAACCTGCTTGTAAATGAGCGTAAAACATTAAAAATTCTAATTCTGAAGTATCTAAATCCAATGATGCTCCAAAAGCAACTCCTCTTCCTCCTGCTAGTGCTTCTTCTTGTCTACCACCTGTAATAGGAGCGCCTGGTTCATATCCAAGAATATCTATTACTTGTTGAGGTGCCTTAAAACCAGAAGGTAAATTATCTCCAAACATAAAATATGCAGTTGCAGAAAAAGAACCTAACATAGTTAATGATATAGGGTTTTTACTTGTACCAATATGTACATACCATGTGTCTTCTTCAAAATGAACTACAGCTTTACCAAAACCTTCCATAACTCCTGCTTCTACACTAACTATAAGTTCGCCATGGTAAATATTATTTTCAAAGTCTAGAGAAACCACTAAACTTGCAAAAATAGGAGATGATTCTGCTTGAATATAAGCACATTCATAAGATGCATTTTCAACATCCTGATCATTTTGTATTTCAGTTGGACTTGCATCTTCTTTAGCTACTAAATTCGTTAGTGAGTCATCACTTAAACCAGACATAGTACTACTCATTATATTTGCACACCCCACAAAAATTGCTTTCTGAATACCTCCTCCTTTAAAAAAGCTCATTTCAAAAGTTGTTTCTGCAAGTAAAGTACCTTTATCAGGTACTGCAAATACTATAATTGCTTTTAGACCTAAACCTACTTTTGCATTAGGTAAGTAAACTCCTCCTGTAGCAGATTTTACTAAACTGGCTTTATTAACGTTATTTGCATAGGTAGCTCTTTCCATTCCATAATAGAGTCCTCCTCCAAAGCCTAAAAATGAGAATGATCCTACTTGTAAACCTGGATCTGGTAGAATAACAAGAGCATCTACATACCAATAACTATTACCATCTTTCTTACCAAACATTATTGTAGCTGCTGCTCCTAAGCCACCTGATTTTGTTAAAGGTCCTAATTTTGCCTCTACAGTACCCATAAATACATCTCCATAAATAGGATCGTCATTTAAAATACTAATTGTCCCACGTATGTCATAGGTATCTTTCTTTACTATTTCTATACTAATCTTAGAAACCTCTGTACGATTATAACCCCACCCGTTTTCATCCCTAAAACCAATTACTTTTACAGCTCCGCCTCCTCCAAAGCCTTCTAATTTATCATGTAAATGAACCATAGCATCTACTTTGAGTTCTACCGAGCCACCTATAGCACTAATACCAATTTCATTAATCGTTAAATTTCTCCCCGAGAGCTTTTGTTCTAATGCCTCGGAACTAACACTAAAAGCTACAGCAGAGAGGTATGGTTGCCGTGTTTCAATTAATAAACTCTGAAAAGTTATACCCACTAATTCAACATCTGACTCTTTCGCACCTACATCCATACTTCCGTCAACATCAACACCTGCATAAAAAATACCATCTGTAATTTCAATAGTAATCTCTGTTCGAGTAAGTATTAGTTTACTTCTCTCCCCTAGTGGAGCAAACGGCAAAGTTTCTTCAGTTGAAGAATAGAACCTAAAATCACCTCCGCTTTCTATTTGAGCCTCATAACTTAATACACCAACTGAATCTGATGTTGGAATTTGTAAATCCCCTCTCAGATCTGCCATAATAAACTGTCCTTTTAAGATGTCTACTTCAACTCTGTCGAGAGAAATTGCCCATCCACCTCCTATTTTTCCTTTATCTAAAGAAAGTAAATAGTGTCCTTGGAAATTACCTGTTAACCCATTGTTATCAATGATTAAACCCGTAACCTGTATCCTTGTTCTATTCTGATTAACACCTTCTAATGCCAAAGAGTCTGAAACATTTCTTTCTTCACGTTCGTCTGCAGTAATTTTTATTCCCTTTTTAGCTTCAGCTGAGTCTCTAGCCACTTGAGATTGTCTAATTTTATCAAAATCACTGGGCATAATTACTTCTGCCCTACGAATGTAGAAACCTTTCCATAAGTTTAGATTTCCTTCTAAAAAATCTGCCGAATGATAATTATCCGGAAAAATAACATTCCCATTAGAGACCTCTGACTGATCATAAATAACATCTTGAGCACAAAAGACAAAACCTCTATCATTGGTTTCGCCCATTCTAAACCTAGGTAAATTCACTTTTACAAGCATTTCATCTAAAGAAACTATTGTAGTTTTTACTGAAGAAACTACTTTCTTTCCTTTAATTACATCTCCACTTGCATTTGCAGGTCTAATTAATGTTGAATCAAATACAATGTCAAACTCTGCTGCCATGCTCTCATAACCATCACAATTCCAGTTTACATAGTTTTCTCCCCCAGATAATAAACCTTTAAATTCTAAATTAATATTTTTTGTTAATGCAAGACTATAATCTTTCAATAAAGCTAATTTACCTAATCCTCCAAAGCCTTTTTCTTGACTAAAAGCGACATCAAAAGCACCAAAAACTAACTTTTTATTTGATTTTGTAAAGTTTACTACAAGACCAACATTTACAAAAGCTCCTTTTGGAGTTAACCTTACATTATCAATAATTATAATAAAGTCTTTTCCTTTTATTGTCTTTTTTATACCTACAGGTAACGAAACTAATTCATCTTCTGTAAAAACATTTACAAATAAATCACCAGCATTTACTGTCTCATACGCCAATAATATTTTTGCTTCTTGAGCATCAATATCTCTCATGGCTTGCGTTTTAATTTTTAAAGGTTTCTCAGTCAGTTTTTTTTCTGATTTGAACGATGGTACTTCAACATCAAAAGCTCTAAATTTTTTAAACTGTTTTGTTGAGGTAATTTTATTTTCAAGTCTTTTTATGTCCTCAATCGGTATTTCCGTAGCCAACAAAGTAGTTGATGTAACTATTAATACTCCGATTAATACTAATAAATATTTTTTGCTTAGTTGATACATTAGTTAGTTTCTTTAGATTTTGTCTTTTTTAATCCATTAAATCTAAAACTATATGCCAAAGAGACTGTTAGTTCAGAAATTGAATTATCTGCTTTTTGCTGGTCTAAACGGTTTAAAAGTACACTACTTAAATTGAACGTATGCACTTTATTTAGAGTAGTTGAAGCACCTAACCTCCAACTATAAACCATAGATTGTATTATTTGATCTGTTCTACTTTGATTAATAGAAAAACTTGATCTAGCTTTTATCTTTTTCTTTAAAAATCCTTTTGTTATACTTAAAGTAGGCCCCGTTGTAAACGTACTAGGCATTGCTGCGTTTGCCTGTGTTAAGCTAGCATTGGCACTAATACCAAATCTTAAATCCATTGGTTTATGTGACCAATTCCATCCTAATGCTCCATTCCAAAATTTACTATCTGCATTAACCGCTGCAGAATCTGTCTGCAGGTCTGCAGTTTGTTGGTAATTTACATTAAGTGATATACTTTGTGCAATATTCTTAGATTGTGAGATTCTCCAATTAATTCCAATATTTGCTGCATCTGTAAGTTGTGTATAATTTAAAGTGTCTAAAGGTTGATTAGGGTCTGCTTCATTTATCACCTCAAATTGATCTCTAATTACTGTAAAAGAACGAAAGTTAGAATAGCTTGAATTTACATTAATCTTTTCATTTACATTCCAAGCCAAATTAAACGCCATATTAAAATTTGACATATCACTAGAGTTAGCCCCTGTTAGATTATCTCTTTGTGTTCCTAAATTTGCCCCAAGATTAATTTTATTTTGAAAAAGACCTCCAGCAATATTCAAAGTAGCTGTTTCAAGATCACTATTTGCATAATAACTCCCTAATGTTCTATATTCTGGACCAATTCTTTCGTAAGAGCCTCCAATATTCCATCCTTTTATTGTATAATTAATACCTCCGTTAACAGCCCAGTACATAGCAGTAGAGGTTCGGCTTGTAAAAATCCAATCTAAACCTTGAGGTCGATCAGGGCTTTTTTCGGATTGAGTATCTGTTGTCAAGAAGGATATGCCTATTTCAGTTTGAATAGTTAAATTTTCTATTATTTGTTGACCAATAGTAAAAGATGTTGCTAAATTTTCTTCTGGAAGTAATCCTTCTGGTAGAGAATCTGTTGGATAGGTTGATGGATTGTCTTTTGCATGAAAAAATGAAATACCCAAACTTCCAGATTTATGTCTGTAGTCTGTTTTAAAGCCTACTCCCATTCTTCTAAATGATGGAGATTCTCCTCCTTCATTACTTGTTGCAACTGCTTTTTTTAATCTCCCATACATTACTGTAAAATCCCATCTATCCGAAGGACTTCCAGATACAGAACCTCCAAAAAATGTATGTCCCCCTAGTGTATAGGGTGATAAACTAATACTTCCATACCCAACCTGAAAGTTCATCCATTTATATGTAGGCGCAAGAGAGAATTGATTAAATGGTTGATTGTAACTAAAGTTTTGATTGGAATATGAAAAAGAAAGAGGTATTGCCATTCCATATACATCAAAATTTAAATTTCCAGACAATATATAACGGTAAGGGTCTCTTCTACTTTCCATTCCCCATGCAGAATAAGCCGTTTGATTAACAGAAATACCTCCTGTAACTTTTACGGGATTCTCTTTCCCAATTTTATCTATTTGTTGGGCAAAAAGCCGTTGACTAGATAAAAGAGATAAAAGTAAGATTATGTTGAGTGTTAGTTTCATTAAATAGTTGCTATTAAAAACATTATTATTTTACTGATAGCGCTAATGTTGTAGTTGTATTGAAAAATAGTTCTTTTGATCTGAAATTCTCTGACGCTACATAAACCGATGTATACTGGTTTAAATCATCAATATATAAATCTTCTGAACTATTAATAACTTCATTACTTCCCTCTTTTTGTAATACCCAATAATACTTTTCTTCTAATTCTTTAAATAATGAGGGTGCTATAATTTTGGATTTATCTTTTAAGCCTGTTGGAATAACTTTTGGTGTGTCTTCTTCTATTTTATATACTTTACATGTAAAGATTAAATCTTCATATTGATCAAAAATAGGACCTCTATTATCACTCATATCTCCATCAGTTGGTATACAACCATTAGTAAGATTATTAGTAGAATAAGCAACATTTTGAATGAGCTTAACTTCAGCAAAATTAACTAAAAGGTTGTCAATTGTCCTTACACCAATTAAGTTCCCAGCACCTGTAATAGAAGATAGTTCATTTATATTAAAAGTTTGACTAAGATTCTTCCACTCATCGCTGCTACAACTACTGTTACCAGCTCCTGGCCCAATGTTGTAACATGCTAATTTACAATCTGATAAAGACTCATTCTCCTTTAATTTATCACGTTCACAAACATCAGGATATTGAAGAGTCCACCTGTAATAATTGATGAAAATTTTAATGTCTATATTCTGAATTAATACAGTATTATCAATTTTTTTATAACTTTTTGTATTAAAGTCAATTTGCTTCTCTAAATTATTATCTCCATTAAAGCCACTTTCTTTTATAATTATATTATTTACTGCATATGCATAATTCCAAGGTCTCCCTCCCCAAGATGGTAAAAATTCATTTACTCCAGTTTCGTTTACCTCAATTTGAATAATATTATTATTAACATCTAATTCTATTATCTGAGCGTTATTTTTATGTGCTATAAACACAAAAAATAATATATATATAATGTATAAATGATTCTTCATTATTTCTCAAAAATTAATAGTTCTACTCTTCTGTTTTTAGCTTTATTTTCTTCCGTATCATTGTCTACTAAAGGTTGTTTATCTCCTTTAGAAGTTGCCTGAATACGGTGTTTTTCAATTCCTTTAGTCCAGAAATAATCACGTATCTGTTTCGCTCTTTCCCAAGCTACTTTTGCTTTTACTTTATCAGTACCAAGATCATCACTATGTCCAATAATTTTAATACTTAAGTCTGGGTTATCTTCTAATAATTTCACTGTGTAATCTAACTGTAATTGTGATTGTCTAGTTAAGCGTGTTTCATTAAACCTATACTGTAAAGTATATTTAATTGGCTTCATTTCTGATCCAGATTTAGGAGTGTTTGTCGTTGTGCTTGGTATTTCGTCAATACTTTCAACATTTGTTGCTACTGCATCTCTCTTATTATTAAAAGATCTATATTGGTATTCCTTATTTTTTGTGTTCGTGGCTGTAGACTTATAATATGTTACTTTATTTCTTTTTCGAGAACCTAATTCTTTTTTTAACCTTAAAGCTATTTCAAAAGATGATTGATTAGGTAAAGAAACATCGTTAATAGCTGTTCCAAAATAATTAAACATGGCTATCTCATACTTTTTTTGATCAAATTTAAACCCTAAACCAAAACTTCCATTATTAGAATACGATAGACCCGCCACTAACGATCCTGTGCTTATTGGGTCTGTAGGGTTCTCATTAAAGAAATGATATCCTCCCCATACAGTTCCTTGCACAAAATGTCTGTTATCATTTAATTCATAAAAAAGATCTGGAGTAATTGATAAACTAGGATGTGCCCACATAGTCAAACATGCCGTTACACTGTAACCAAGGTTTAGGTTATCTTCTGATAGAGGTGATGAATTAACAGGTTTGTTCATGCGGTATAAATTTATACCAAACCTATGACGCTCTCTATTGTACCTGTCTAAACTAGACCACATTATACCACTATATACACTAGTATAACTATTTCTTTCATAGCCAAAAGACTCATTAATTTCTGCTTCTGGAACATACCCATATATAGGATGCCATAAACTTCCTGTTGTTACTCCATCCGTAGATAATCGTATAGAAGTCCATGCTACACCTAAACCTAAAGCTAAATCATGGTTTTTCTTTAATCGAATAGTATACGCAAAAGAACCTCCAATTTCTTGCGTTTTAAAACCTACAGTTTCAGAAGGCGATTCATTTAAAAAATAAAGCCCGCCACCACCTTGTACTAAGTTTGTTTCTTTATTAATCCATGGTAAGGCTGCAGTTACTATACTTCTATTCCTGTATACACCTTCTCCATAATTAATAGATTTATGGAGTAAGCCTATAGATGCATCTGTATTAAAACCACCCCATGCAGGCGAAACCCTAATTGGAGCATATTCTCTTAAAGCATCATAACCAGAAAGTTGTGCAACTACAGTAGTACTAAACATACTAAAGCAACAGAACGCAATACATAATTTTATTATATTTTTCATTGTTGTCAGTTTGTTAGTTTATCTTAATAGATTGATTGTCCCTGTATTTCCGCCCTTAAAACTCACTTCAGAGCCGTCTTCATATTCCCCTTGAATTTTCCAATAATATGTCCCATTGGGTAAATCAATAGTACCATTTTTACCATCCCAACCCTTTTCCATAATATCCTCTTTGGTATTTGAGAAATAGACAACTTTTCCTTTTTGATCAGTCACTTTAATAGAGAGTGTATTTATTCCTTTTCCATACACTAAAAATGTATCGTTATTACCATCATTATTTGGTGTAAATAGATTAGGAACAAAAACTTCATTTCCAACATATACTGTTACCTCTTTTGTATCAGTACACCCTTTATCAGTCATTACCTCAACGGTATAAGTTGTTGTGACCTCAGGGTTTACAGTTGGTGTAGCTATATTCGGTTGATCTATATTATAATCTGGATACCATAAATAATACTTTCCTCCACTTGCTGAAAGAGTTATTTCTCCTTTATAACCAATCGCAATATCATTACTTATAATAATTTCTGGCAAAGGGTTTACAGTAACAATAACAGTGTCCTGATAAGAAATACAATCTCCTAATGACGCTGTTACAATGTATTCTTGGGTTGTTGTTGGCGATGCAAACGGGTGAGCTGATGTAGCATTATCTAAGCCAACTTTTGGTTTCCACGAAAAATTATAATCGTGTTCTCCACCGTCAATAACGGGATAGCCTCCAATTTCAACACCTTCGCCAATACAAATTTCTTGATCATTACCTGCGTTAACAGCGTAGAATTCATTTACAGAAACAGTTACAGAATCTTGAATACTTACACATCCTTTTTCAGAAGTTACTGTAAGAAAATAAGTTGTTGTTGATTGTGGACTTGCCATTGGCTGTGCAATAGAAGTGCTATTTAAACCTAAAGCAGGAGACCAACTATAAGTAAAATTACTATTGGTGTTTTCTCCTATAACAACCTCACTAGAGGTACATATTGAATGATCAATACCAGCTTTAGCAATCGGTAATTCAAAAACCTCTATTGCGACTGTATCAAAGGCTACACAACCCTCCCAAGAATATACTTCTGCAACAATTTCTTGAGATTCTGTTGCTATAAATGAAAAAGTCGGATTTGGTTCTTCTATTAGTTTATCTCCATTTAATACATACCAATTTACTTCTTTCCAATCTCCATCAACAGTCAAAATTCCTGTTTGATTAAAACAAATTTCATATTTTGATGGAAGGTTTATTTCTGGTAATTGTAATATGTTTATAGCAATTGTATCTGCCCATGAACAGCCTAATTGATTTGTAACTTTACACCACAATGAATCTTCTTCAACTGCTTTGTGTATATATATATTCCCTTCATTTAAAGCTCCTAAATTTTTGGAGAACCATTCAACTTTATCGTTTTCAGTACCAATATTAAATTCAAATTCCTCTTTAAAACAAATTGCTTTATTCCCTCCTAAATTAAATTCTGGTAAAGCTAATTTATTAAAAATTAACGTATCAGAGAATACACATCCATTTATATTTGTAACGACCGCCCATATTTTTTCATCATTAAAGACTGTTGCACTGTATTCGGTTGATGTTTCTTCGGGTAGTAAGCCACTAAATTCTGAATACCATTCTATTGTAGCAATATCATGTAATGTCTCTATCTCTACTCTAAATTCATTGCCTTCACATATACTTAAATCAGCACCTAAATTAAATTCTGGTAAGGGTAACATTTCAATAGTTACTGTATCATATCCGATACAGCCATTGTGATTAATAATTTCTGCGACGTAGGTCTTTGTTTCTAAAACATCCACAACTAAAAACCATTCATTTTCTTTAATTGGAGTTATATTCCCTTCTTCATACCAATTTACTTCTTGCCAATCACCCGGAATTTGTAACTGTGTTTGTTCTAAGTAACAAATATTCTGATCTAACAAGTTTATTTCGGGTAATGGTAAAATATTGATTGTTATAGTATCTTTTACTGTACAACCTAAAGTTTTTTCGACTGCAACTTCTACTGCTGTTGTTTCGGTAAATGAAGTAGTTAATTCTTTCTCGTTACTTATAATTGTGCCGTCTAATAAAGACCAAGTCACTATATCACTTTCAAGACCTTCTGATAAAGAAAAATCAATACCTGCACAAACAGATATATCAGCACCAAGGTTAGGTTTATCACAAATAATAAATGTTTGTTCTGGTGATAATGATGAATACTGATTATTGTTTCCAATAGCATATATTGTCCAATAATACATTCCTTCTTCTAAAGAATCTAATTTATATTTATTTTGATGTAGGTAGGTGTTTTTTTGATTGACATTATTATTTACATCTGCTTGAATAAGTAACATTGAATAATCATTAGTATCCCGACCTAATCCAATACGGTAACCTTTTGAATCAGGAACGGTATCCCAACTAAGTGTTACACTGTTCATAATGGTTTCTACAGTAAGGTTATTTGGGGAAATAACAGTTTGGGGTACTGAAAAGTGTTTATTTAAATAGGTAATTGTTCTTGTACCTGTATATGTTTCACCAGATACAATAAGGTCTAATCTTTGGTCATTATTCCAGTCTAAAACCTCAATACTTCCATTATAAATTTCTGTAAGACCTATTCCTGAGTTTGTAAATTGAGTACCCGCATTATACATTACTTTTATTTCTTTAATTCCTGCAGAATTAACACCGGAAATAACAATATCTACTAAATTATCATTGTTAAAATCGGCGGTTACAATATCTCCCCCTGCCAATTGTGGTAGACCCCAAGTTTGTTCTTGCCACCCAGTTTCCAAATTTAAATAAGCTTTTGCAGTCGATATTCCCCCACTTCCAAAAAATGAGAAAATTAAATCTGTTCTTCCATCTGCATTTAAGTCTGCTTTTTTTACAATTAAAGAAGACCCATATAGAAACGATGTTATTGCAGGCTCCCATTGATTAGCTCCAAAATTTAAATATAGCTGAGAAAAATAAGTCCCATAATTATTTGTCCCGCCAAGGAAAACATCTAAGTATCCATCATTATTAGCATCAAAAACTTCTATTACTCCATCTTTAAAGGAGGGTAATCCTATCTTTTTGTCCTTCCAATTATCATTCTCATCAAATTCCCAATAACTAATATAAGTACTATCACCTACATCTCCAGTTAATAATACACCCTCGTTACCTGTATGATAAATATCTGCAATCACCGATGTAGAATTGCTAATTTGAGGAAGAAGACTTACTGTTGCTCTCCAATGACCATTTCCAAGATTTAAATATGCATGTACTACTCCTTGTCCAATTTCTGTTTCGCCAGATATAATAATATCAACCAAACCATCTTTATTTAGATCACCTGTAGAAATACTAGGAGATTGAACAGGTATAATTCCATTACTCCAATTTAACCAATTCATACCATCAAATTTTCTGATAGATATTACCCAATTATCATTTTCGTCCTGTCCTGCTAAAATTAAGTCTAAAAGGCCGTCATTATCAATATCTAAAGATATGATTTCACTATTCCTTATTAAAGGTAGTTCAGGGAAATTAATTTCCTCAAACCCCTGTGCATTACTTTGATAACCAATTATTGATAATAATATAGTTAATATAAATAGTTTATTAAGTCTCATTGTTAGTTAATTATTTAAGTATCATAACTTTCATTACTTCTACAGTATTTCTTGTAGTTAATTGTAATAAATAAATCCCCGTTGGTAGTTTTAAGTTAGAATATTGGAAAGCATAACTTGATTGATTTTTCAATTGTTTATTCCAAACCAATCTTCCATCTCCTAATAGCCTTAATGCCATTTGTGCATCTTGCACTTCTGTAAATTCAACAAAGATATTTAAGTTTCCATCTGATGGGTTAGGATAGGCATCAAATATTATTTTTTCTTCTTCAATACTTTTTTCATTAGCAATTTCATCATTAATAGTAAGCCTACCATTATCCCCTATAACAACATCTATTTCTCTTTCTACAACAGCAACACAATTTCCTAAAGATGCCGTCATTATTATTTTATGAATGCCTTCTTGAGTAAACCGAATTTCTTGTTCATGTTTAGTACTATCTAAAACAGTAACTTCAGGCATAATTTCCCATTCTACTCCTTCAGGAAGTGGCCATGATAAATCTATTATAACAAAACTTTCTGTAGCATTATCAGGTGTCGATTCTATTACAAAATTTGCATTAAGTAGGTCGTCTCTTTCTATAACTTCAAAACTAACAGTTTTTTGGCAGCCAGCTTCAGTCGTCACTTCTAATTCATAATTTCCTGCTCCTGTAATTATAGCTGTTTGCTCACTCGATGAAAAACCAATATCTGAAGTCCATATTGTTGTTATCCATTCATTTCCTGCATCTAATATAAATGTTGTTCCATTACAAATTTCAATGACATCCTGTAAGTGTGTAATTTCAATACTAATTGGTTCAGGATCTATAACTTCATAAGTTGCGTTAATACTACAACCGTTGGCATCTATTACTTCTACAGTATAAAAACCTTGTTCAAGACCGATTACATTATCTGTAATTTGACCATCTGACCAACTATAAGAGTAAGGCTTAACTCCACCTGTTACATTAATTGATAGTGTACCGCCTGCATCTCCTACGCAAGTAGGGTGCTGTATATCTAATAACTCTATTTCTAGTTCATTTGGTTGAGAGACATACAAGCTCTTTTCAATAGAACATCCCTTGTTTTTATCTGTTATTATTACAGTGTAACTTCCTTCTGTAATCGTATTAAGCGTTAAAGAATTACTACCACTCTCTAACCATTCAATTATATATTCTCCAGATCCACCCGAAATACTATCAATTGTAATACTTCCATTTGTATCACCAGCACATAGAGGTGGTATTACTGTGAATTCTTTAAGTTCTACTGGATCTGGATCTAAGAATCTATTATTATATAACGATGAGGAACACCCATTCTCATCATTCACTTCAATGGTATAATTTCCATCAGAAAAACCTTGCAATAAGTAACTATCACTATCGTCTTGAATGGAAATAATATTAGGTGTATTAAAAACATAATTACCACTACCACCTTCTACTGTTAAACGTATCCAACCATCATTACTTTTTACACAAGATGGATGTACCAGTGTATCTAAATTAATTACAATTGGTGTTGTACCTTCTACTGTAGTAGTAAACAAAACAGAATGACCCGTTAAATCCGTTATATTTACTATATATTCACCAGCACTAACACCTGTTAAACTAGTTCCTCTCTGATTATTATTCCACTGAACTATATAAGGAGAAGTACCGCCTGTTACATCTATTAACAAACCACCATCTTGTGCACCAAAACAAGATTCATCCATTGCAGTTATTATCGCTATTGCTATTGGTTCAGGCTCTTCAATAATAGAAATTATAGTATCTTTTGTACACTCATTTCTGTCTATAATTGTAAGAGGATAATCACCAATGGTTAAACCTGAGATTGAATTTCCATAACTATTTTGATCTGGCCAATAAACTACATAAGGCCCCTCACCACCTTTTGGTGCTATTGTTACGCTACCATTAGTAGCTCCATAGTGAGAAGGGTTTATTATCTCTATATCATCTACAAATAAAGAATCTGCTTCAGGTACACTAAATTCTCCAATTACATTGCAGTTCACATTATCAATAGTAGATACAATTACTTGATAAGTACCTACTGCTGCCTCTAGTCTATTATCTAAAGTTGTTATTGATTGATTAGTTAATAGATTTGTCCATTCAAAAATATATTCATTACTACCTCCAAATACATTTAATGCCATAACACCATCATCTCCGTTTACGCAATTTGGAGATTCAACATAGTTTTGAGTAATACTTAATTCATCTGGTGCATCTAATTGGAAACTTTTTTCAGATATAATACCTAAAATATCAATTAATTTTAAAGTGTAATTTCCCTCTTTGAGGTGACGTATCTGCCAATCATTACCAATTACATTATTTGTATTGTCTTTCCATTCAATACTACTTATTTCCGTGTTTAACCTATTCAATAATGTGAAAGTAGCTTCACCATCTGCATTATCCCCACAGCTTGGCTCTATAATATTAATAACTGAAGAGTATTCTAAAACCTTTGCGATTGAGGTATCTATTATTTTCTGATCGGTAGTACATTCTACTATATTTTTATAATAAAGTGTTACACGATATTTCCCTTCCTGTAAATTACTGAAAAATGGTGTTTTATTAGTAACAATACTATCACTTAGTATCTGATACCCATTGCCATTATCATATTCTATTTTAAGGTGACTACCTATAGAATTTAATGATGTAAGTAATGTAAATGAAGAATTATTTTTTACAATATCAATATCTTCAATTTCTAAATCTTTTTTGATCTTTATTTCAACAACTCTTTGAGAATCTTTCCAATCACAGCCCGCATTCTCTAAATATTGTAATATTAAAACATCATCTCCCAAATTACTCCATGTTAATTGTTCTACTTGTGAAGGGTCTGTAATTGAAACGATTGGAGTATACCCTCCTTTTGCTTTTTTCCACCTAAATTGAGTCCCAGCCATATTACCTAAAGAAGTAAAATTAATTTCTCCATCATTTACACTTGTACAAGTAATATCCTCGTGTTGAATCTCTATATCATATGGGATATGTACTGGATCTCTTTCTGGAACAAAATAAACCCCGTAAAATTTTTCTTCTTCTTTATATTTATAAATTGATTTTTTATACCTAGGTTCTACTTCACAAGACATAAGATCTGAAACATGAACTCTATAGTTTTTATTCCCTTTTAAATTCTCTAATCTATAATTGTTTGAGGATGTTGTTACTTGATCAATTAGTGTATCGAAGCCACCTATGTTTGCAGTATTTTCAATGTAAACAGTAATTGTATATGGTAAATGTCCGCCAACTATACTCATATCCATTGCCGCAGTTTCTAGACCATAACAAAGTGTTTCTTCTGCAGTAATTGTTATTTCAAGAGGGTCTGGCTCTCCCACTTCTACATTACTCAGTCGGGTTATATTACCTAAAGTTTCAAGATCTAAAGGTCCTGTATATTTTTCTACATATATTGTATCTATTGGTCTAAATACATTGCAAAACCTATCACTAATTTCAATAGTATATATACCTTCTATCAATGAATCAATATGCACTAGACTATCACTACTTATATCAAGAAGTTGCCTTGTAAAAACACCATTTCTGTTTATATTTAAATTATATTTTTCTCCTGATCCACCATAAAATTTATTGATATATATACTCCCGTCGTTATAATATTGATATTCATTGGATAGATCATCTTTGATACTAAAACAACTTACAGAATCAGAGATTACATTAGCAGAAAAAGGAAAATAATCAGATAAATAGTAATGTAATAGAGGTAATTCTATTACTGTGTCTTTATTATCCGAAATACTTGTAATCATTAATTCATTGAATTTCTTCATTTCATACAATGAATCTACTTCATAAAAAGAAGTTTTATATTGACTTGAACTATCATTTACTAATTCACAAGGACAATCATACGCATCATTTACAGTAAACTCTTTCATCCCTTCCCCTTGCATATAATTACTAATTGTATCGAAGAGGATACTTGTATTACCAAATTTTAGAAGGTAACTCTCGTTTGAAGAAAGTTGTATTCCTCCTTGTATATCCATTTGAATAGCACCATCGAAACTATCGATACAATTAGGTTTTATAGGAGTCTCATAAATTACACTTAACGGTGGTGGTGCAATTAATAGAGTATCATTACTATTACTTTTTCTTAGATTATCAATAATGGTTACACCAAGGCTATCCACTACTAAATTTGAAATACTATCTACTGCATTCCATTTTCCATTAAGATTTTGCGTTACGATAACCTTAATTGAATCTTCTACAGAGAATCGATTATATAAAACTTTATAGTAATAATTATTTCCTTCTTGATATGGAATACCTCCTTCCATTGATAGATAAGCTTTTCCTGTTTTTGCTAAACCTCCAAAATTACATTTTAAATGATAATCCTGAAGAGAACTTACCGTTTGATAATTTTTTAATGAATCTATAGTAACAATTAATTTATCCGGTTCTCTTAATTCTATTACACTGTCTATTGCAATATCTCCAGAAGTCCAAAGATTATCTGTAGTAATTAGTTTTACAGTATCTATTAAATAGGATTCCGGTAATTGTTGGTTAAAAAAACTATCTGTAACAACAAGCTGATAATAGCCTTTCGTTAATTCTTCGAATAAATATTCTTGCTCTCCATCAAGACCCATTGCACTGTCTTTTTTTGAAAAGATAGAATTATTTGCACTATAATATAATGTTGTTTTGTAGTTATCAATACCTCCTTTTATGTTATAAGTAATTGTACCATCATTCCCTCCAAATTCAGAAATTTCATATAACCCTAAATTTCCATAATCATATAATGATTCATATTGATCAAATAGTAGTGAGTCTGGTGCTAACAAATTAATGCTATTATTACCCTGTTGAATGTTACTACAATTATTCGAATCTAAAATACTTGTAATTGCATAAGTACCTAAACCTAAACTATCAAAATAGGCTGTACGGGATTGGTCTTTCGTTGTAAATACTTTGGTTGCATCTGCTAATCTTAACATTACTTCAAAATCTGCTACACCACCAATAATCTGAGTTTTAAATTTCCCATCAGAACCATTATGTCTAGATATATGGTAAATACTACCTGAGTTTGAAGGAAAAACACTGTCAATTGAATTTAATAAATTCAGTTTATCAGGCTCATTAATAATAAAATCACCAGCTTTATAATAACCAAATAATGATGTCCCATCTACAGAGTTAAGGTTAAGTGTATGTACTGTATCTTCTAATAAATAGACTGAATAATTGGCTGCCGAAAGTAGGTCACTTTCTAAAGTTTGAAACGTACTATCTGTATCAATTTGATGAAAATCGTTTATATTAATTGGAAGAGTGTCTTCTCTACCTACATAAAAATAAGGTCTATTAGTTAGTGTTATATAATTTGGAATAGTATCATTGATAATTAAAACTTTTGCTCTTGTCAAATCTCCTTCACAAGCTATTTGATAATGTTCATCTATTGATTTTGTACTCGTTAATGTACTAATTTCAAATGAACTTTTATATGTAGAATAGCTGAAAGGTCCTTCAACTATTGCATTACCATTATATTTTGAAGTTGAAGGGAAAGACAAAAGAGAATCTAAAACTTCACCTTTATTTGTGTAACTACCATCAAAAGCAATAAAATAATAGGCTGTATCTGCAATGAGTCCATATTGGTTTTGTATTAAAGAGTGTCCATTTTCATTTAAGAAATTTAGAGAAGCACTATTCATAAAACTCCACCCGTTATTCTCTCTGAATACATAAAACACTTCATAAGTAGAATTATAAGTAGAATCTCTTCTTAAGCGGTAACGAAAATGTGTAAGTTCGTTAGAAAACGCCCCCATATTGTATGGTACTTTTATAAATTCAGAATCTACGAATTCTATGGGTCTTGCCTCTTTTGTTGAAAGTACACTACCTAATGTTGTTGTAAAAATTACTGTGGTAAAACTAGAATCATATTCGATGACTTCTAAATCATACTCAAGTGCATCTTCATTGTAAGAGCCTATAGGTACATTTTGAAATTCTAGGTTGTAACTTGTAGTATCTATTACAAAAATCTCACTACTAAAAGTATTTGTATCCTTTCCTTTTAAAATACATTTTAAATATCTAGATCTTTCAGTATTTATTTGGGTTTGTAAATTGTAATTTATAGTTGCTGTATTTTCGTTACCTAAGGAAAGGTTTTCGGTTACAAATTGAATTGGACTATTAATATAAATAGACGACCTAGTGTTATTAATAACTATATTACCCTGAATATAGAAATTAACTGTAGGGATTGGTGCTGTTGCATCAGATTCGATATATTTTTTTATTTTATAAGTCCCTGGAATTAATTCCAAAAAAGTACATGTAGTTGATTCACTAATAAATACATCACTTGAATTATACAACTTATACTTTACATTATAATAATTAGTAGAACCGATATCATTACTTGCAGAGAACAGAGAAATACTTCCTAATGCTTCTGTATTATCTATATGAGATTGATTAGCACTAAATGTTGGGGCATCAGGAGGAGTAGTTGTTAAAGATAATGTGTAACTATCCTCACAAACATTTAAATCTACTTCATTATTAGAACTTGAAATATTGCTATAAATAAGCAATGAACCATCATTAGGCCACTCTACCGCATTAACTGTCAATGCTTCACTATAATTATATTCAGGATCTATTTCTCCATAACCTCCCCCATCAACATTTAGCGAAAATGTTAACGGTTGCCCATAATAATCTTTCGCATCAGATGTTACGGAGAAATAGTTCGAAACCACTTCATCACCATCAATTGTTAACGGTGTTTTGGTTATTGATTCATCAAAATTAATTAGTAATGGATCACCGCAATTATTAGCATCAGTACCTTCTCTTTTTTGTTTTAATAAAGTTTTGAAATCATTTAAAATTTCTTCAGCATTAGATGTATTTAATCTTTCTGTTAGCTGAATAAAATAACTATAATGTTGATCTGCAATACCTGATATTAATGAAAGTATAATTTTATTATTTTCAGAAGTTAGCTCAATATTTGCTTTTGAATGATTAATTATATCAAACCCACTGCCATTGTATTCTAAAACACTATTTTCAATTAGGTTTAATTTTATAGAACTTCCACTGCCAGTATACCAATTGTCATTTATATTATTATAAATAATAAGGTTAAACTGATCACCTGTGTTATAATTTCCTATGTCATTATCAAGAGACAAAGAATAATTATCACCTAAACAAGAGCTAACTTCTTCTTCTGTAATAGAAAAACCAATATCTGATTTAACACCAAGAGATCCTGATAGCATTTTGGGGAAAATATAAAAATATTCCCATTTACTCTGAAACCCTCCTCTAGTCACCCTAATTCTTAACTGTCTACCTAAGAACTCTTTATTATTAGATGTTAATACATTACTTTCCGAGCTATTTGTTTCATAGCTTAATATATCTTCAAAACCTAAATCAGATTTATTTTCATAATCACCACCTAAATTATTGATTGTTCTCCCTTCTAATTCCCAAGTATACTTCTTCCCATCAAGAAAGTCGTTCGATAAAAAAGAGGGGGCTATAAAGCTTTGATCACCACAAAGAAACCCACCAAACTCTTCTTGCCCATAAGAAAAATTGACTGAAAAAATCAGCATTAAAAATAGTAATATATAGTTTGTTTTCACAGTAAATTAGTCGTTAGTTTCTATACACAAATACGTTAGCTCTAAAATAGTTTTAATATGTTAGCTATTACAATTTTAAGTTTTTTTTATAACATTTGAAAATTTTCACTACTTTTAATTTATAATTGTGAATTAAAACAACTAAAACAGCAACAATGCAAACTAAACTAAAACCACAAGTACTGTCTGTACTTCTATTCCTTGGTCTTTTTTCATGTACAACAGAAGAAACTGATCAACAGCCTGTTGAATATACAGGTACATTCTCTTTAAACATTGCGTTAGACAATACTACTGAAGTCAGTTTTGGGAGAACTGCCAACACTACTTCAACAGATAATTTCTTAGTGAAAATTCTAAAGAATGATGAAGAAGTTGCTGTATTTGACAACTATGCCGACATGGCACAACAAGAAGAGTTAGAAACAGGAAAATACTCAATAGTAGTAACTTCTGGAGAAGAACAACCTGCTGCTTTTGACAATCCTTTGTATTCTGCTACACAAGAGTTTACTATTGCATATGGGAGTAATACTGCTATAGATATCACTTGTGCATTATTGAATGCAAAGGTGAAACTTACTTTTTCTGATACTTTTAAAAATAAATACCCTGATGCTTCTGCAGATGTTTATACAGAAGAGGCCCTTTTAAATTTCACAGAAAATAAAGAGGGTTTCTTTAGTATAGTAGAAAATACGATCAGCCCAATTGTTCGTGTAAATTACACCAAAGAGGATGTTGATAGAGTTAAACTGACTCAATTTTCTGAACTAAAGAGTAACTATGAAGTTGCTGTAATTGTAAACTACAATCAAGAGAATGATGTAGTCTTTTTTGGTGAGGAATATACTCCAATGACGGAAAAAGAAGTATTGATGGAAATTAAAGAATCAATACATCCAAATTCTACATACTTATATAATTGGGGAGATGATGTACCTTTTAACGAATGGTACGGTATAAATGTTAATGAAGACGGATTTGTGGATTCATTAAAACTTCATATTATTAAACCTTTACCAACTTCTATTGAAAATTTAACGCATCTAAAAACATTAGAAATTAATCACAGAAAAGCAGGTGGAGGATTACCTGATGACAAAACATTACCTATTGAATACTTTTCGTCTTCTCAATTAACAAGTTTAAAAACCTTTGGCGGAAAATTTGATTGGAATAACATTCTTATGTTCAATAAACTAGAACATTTAGTTTTCACTGGTTTCTCTACTACTCCGATTGGAAATGAACTTTCAGAGTTTAAAAATTTAAAAACTTTATGGATATCTGTCTCTGATGTATATGGTGTAATAGGTGAACCTTTCCATCAAAGCTTTAATGATGAATTAAAAAAACTGACTCAAATAGAAGAGTTAATTATCAAAGACTTGAATTACAACTTATTGACAATACCAGAAAATATAGGTGATTTCACAAAATTAAAAATTCTAAAATTAAAATCTGATGGTATTACGGGTGACTTACCTAATGAAATATACCAATTAACAAACTTAGAAGAACTTGTAATAGAAGGTCAATTCACTGGTGAAATATCTTCATCAATTTATAATCTTACTAACCTTACTTCGCTACATTTATATGGTAATTTAACAGGCTCAATCCCTAACGCAATCGCAAATTTAGATAAGTTAATTTGGTTATCATTAGCAGGTAATAACCTAACAGGTAATATTATAAGTGAATTTGGATTAATGGAGAACCTATATGTTTTATATCTAAATGATAATCAATTCACAGGGGAAATCCCAAAAGAATTAGGAGCCTTACCAGAGTTAACTCACGTAGATTTTTCTAACAATCAACTTTCAGGAAGTATTCCAGAAGAAATTGAACAAATTAGTACTTTATATTCATTATATCTCTCACATAATCAACTTTCAGGAACGATACCTGAATTCTTTGCTACCATGAGAAATTTAAGAAGCCTACATCTAGACAATAATAATTTTGAAGGAACAATATCACAAGATATTATAGATAGATTACGAACTTTTGATTTAACTTACGACGATAAAAATGCTCCAGAATAAAGCATATTAAAATATAAGAAAGGGGAAGTGGAGACGCTTTCCCTTTTTCTCACTAACACCTATACCAATTTTATCATGAAAAACTTATTATCACTACTCATAGTAACTTTGATTTCACATCTTTCCTATTCTCAAAATATACTTTTAGAAGCTAATTCATATTTCTATACTATTAGTGTATCCACTGAATTTGGAGAAGATTCAGATTCAGGTTGCTTACATGAATTCCATTATTCAGGAGCATATATTTCAGAGATCAATGGTAATGCTTTATCTGGAAAAAAGACTTCACATTCTGGTTATTTTAATAGTGAAAATATAACCATAAAAGTATACTACTATAGAAGTAGTACAAGTGAATGCGAAAAACAATCTTCTGATGAGTATGAAAATGTAATTATAGAAAACACTAATTGGGCTCCGATAACAGAAACTGTGGTAGAAAATTATACAGATTCAAAATTAATTATTGTGTATAAAAGTGTATATTTTACTGATGATACGCCTACAGTAAAATAATTACCTCTTCATAAATACTACTAAATCATTAACTACTTTATACTCTTCAGAAATACAAAGACTATTACTTACAGTTACACTTTCAAAACATAATATTTCGTTTAAATTAAGTACCTTTTTATCTTTAATCACTGTAATATTACCTTCTCCATTTTTAAGATGCCACTCGTATGGGGCATTCAAAAGATTAAAAATCTTAGGAGGGTGTATTTCAAGACCTATAGCTTTAGGCCTAGACTCATCAATGGGTTTATCGATATATACAACATCTATTACATGCTCGTATACTGTACCAAATTCATAATCATGAGGTAACAAAGTAAAATTATCTATTTCTAATATATTAAGATCTTCAGTTCTACGAATTCCAATTTTATCAAAACTCTCATCCGTTTCAGAAACTATATTAAATTCATAAGTATCAAATTCAACACTAAAGTTAACCACGTCCGCATTTTTGGAATACAAAACAATAAAACTAGTCTCTAAAGGTCTTTGAGTGTCATAATTATACGCTATTTCATTGGGTGAGAAAGAAGTAGAACCATAATTATTTAATATAATTTTATTAAATAAAAAATAATAAGGTGGTCTATTGTTGAAACATGAAAGACCTCCTCCAAAATTAATATAATTATTAGGGCAAATATTAGCTCCATTTTCTGAAGAATAACTGTTGAATGTATTAGTTATTTGAATTACTCCATAAAATAAATCGGTAGATAACTCAATTTTATCATCATCTTGAGCCAAAGTTTGATAACTTAAAATAAATAAGAGAGAGAGAATAGCGAATAGTTTCATTACTAAAGAAATTAAGAAATTCTGTTTTTATTCAAAACCCAATACTACTTCTATTACTTCTCTCACATAACAAATACAACTAGACAAAAACTGAACATCAACCATTTTTTTTAAAAAAATTATGACTAAAAAAGGAGTTATCAAAAGAAAAACAACCTATTTTGTTATCCGTAAAAATTTTGTTTCTTTAAATCATTATTTCTATTCCAGAAATATGTAGATACGTTGCATAGCAACGTCCTAAGTTGAACGAAGGTTTATCAAGATGACACTTATTACGTGTGGGTTTTTAAATTCAAAAAAATCCTCCCTACTGTTAAGTATAAGAGGATTATTTTTTTGTTAGCAACAACCGTTAGGTGGTGTGCAACATGTCGTTTTATGTGCATCTCCTTCTACAGGATTACATTCACAAGTGCAATTACCTTGGTCATCTTGTTTGCATTCGCAATTACAGTTACATGTACAAGATTGGTTCTCACAGCATTTTTTATTGTCTTCCATAACTTTACTTTTTATAAGTGATTTATTCATTTTGTATTTTCACTCTTAGAGACGCAAGACTTTAAAAAGGATACATGATTTCAGAAAAAAATATTATTTATTTTTACAACCACTTGAGCAAGAGATCTTTCGTTCAATAAATTCACCATCAATTATTTTACAGCAATTCTCAAAAGATGTTTTTAGTTTCTCTCTACCCCTCTGTATTCTAGCTTTAACAGTTGGGTAAGTTATGCCTATATTTTCGGCATACTCTTTCTGCGACATTTTTGTATAGGTAACTTTAAGTAAAACATCTTTATAGATTTCTGGAAGCTCTAATATAAATGGTTTTACACACTCTGTACAGGCTACAAAACTAGCACTATCTTCTTCTGTTTCTTGTGGTAGGTTTAATGCATTTATATCTGTAATACTATTTTTCTTTTTTCTGTAGTGATCAATTATTGCGTTCCGTGTAATTTGGTACACCCAACTTTGTAATTTCTGATTATTTGTAAGACTGTTTTTCTTTTGATGAATCTTGATAAAAATCTCTTGTAAAATATCTTCAGCAAGAGCATCATCATTTACCTTACTTTTTATAAAGCCAAGTAATTCATCTTTAAACTGTCTCCATATTTCGTTTGTGTTCATCATTTTTTAAACCTAAAATACCACATTTACAATGTAGACGTAATAATTAAAAAAAGATACATGGTTAAAGCTAATAAGTTTTAGTATTGTGATAATTTTATCTTCATAAGTTTTAAACCAAAAAAAGTAAACATGAAAAACCTCTTTTATATAACCTTACTCTTTATTAGTTCACTTTCTTGTATGCCTAAAAATAAAGTAGATACTAGTAGTTTTTATCCAGATAAAACAATGCAGGTAAAGTATCACTCAGAATGGACGGCCAATCATTATAAAGAAAGAATTTCTGTATTTAAAGCAACCCCTTTGGTACATAAAGATATTGTCTTTTTAGGAAATAGCATTACTGAACAAGGCAGTGATTGGGGTGCTAAATTTGGTCTTCCAAATATAAAAAATAGAGGTATAAGTGGCGATGTAACTGATGGTGTTTTACTAAGACTTGGTGAGATAGCTTATTATAAACCATCTAAGGTTTTTATTATGATTGGAGTAAACGATCTGTTCAATTTACATTTTCAGAAGCAAATTCCATCGGCTGAATATGTAGCAAGTAATATCATAAAAATTGTTGATCAAATACATGAAATTTCTCCTACAACAGAAATATATGTAGAAAGCATATTGCCAGATCATCAAGATTTTATGGCTCCATTAATTAATAAAGTGAATACACTTGTAATGGAACATAATGGGAAAAACTTCACCTACATTAATTTAAACCCCCTATTTCAGGATAAAGATGGTCTGATGAATAATAAGTTATCTACTGATGGTACTCATCTTAATGAAGAAGGTTATGCTATTTGGGTTGATGCTATAAAAGAAATAGTGAAAAAATAAGTAGGAAAAAAAACACCCCAATCACGTTGTAATAACGTACTGGGGTGATTTAAAATTTTAATCAAGAATGAAATTTCGTCTATCTTTTGATAAACTTCTTAGTTTGGATTATATCGTTATCGTATACACGTAATAAGTAGATCCCTGCCTTAAGGTTCTCTACAGAAACGTTTACTGTTTTATTTTCTGAAAGGTCTATGCTTTCTACTATCATTCCTCCTGTAGAATAAATTTCTAATCTAGAAGCTGTAGTTGATAAACCTTCAATACTTAATTGTTGCTGTACAGGGTTAGGGTAAAGTGATATCAATTGCGATGTCAACTCTTGTTCTAACTTACTGTTGTCCATTTTTCTAGCAGATGAAGAACTTCCTGAAGAAATTTCTAACCAATTAATGTTAAATCCACCTTCCAGTACTGCAATAGCAAAGTTCTGATTTCCTGCAGTTAGTGTAACTTGATGAGAAACTGTTGTCCAGTTTTGCCATCCACCTGTACTAGGAATAGAAATTTCGCCGTAGTTTACAGATCCACCTGCTTTTTCAAATTTTAAACGTCCGCCACCATTTTGGCTCGCTACTCTATAAGAGATTGTATAAGTTCCAGTTGTAGGGATATTGATGTTATCAAAAGACAACCAATCCCAAGCATCAATATACCCTACATTAAGACCTCCTTCAGAACAAGATTCCGTCTGCACACCATCCATTCCAGAATAGTTTTCAGCTTCAATTCTTGTTAAAATTATTATATCATCTTCAACTTCAATTTCTACATTTGCACTGCTTGTATCTTCACCGTCTGAAGCCGTTAACGTAAAAGTATAAACTCCTCCATTTGTAAGCCCTGTTACTGCTGTAACTTGTGCTGTTGGTGATACAATTGTTACTGCCGCTCCAGAAGTTTGAGTCCATGCATACGTTAATGTCTGCGGACCATTATCTGCATCTGTTGCTGCACCTGTTAAAGTAGTAGATGTAGTCCCTTTTGGTAAAAACTCATCGGCTCCTACAGTAACTACTGGTACTTCGTTAGATGGTAAACCCGTTCCTGGTAATAACACTACATCGTCAATCTCTACATCAGCATTAGCGCTACCTAAGTTAAAAGCAACACGAGCATTACTATCTGTTGGGTTTGCCATTGTAAATTCAAACTCAAATTGCTGCATAGTTGTTGTTAACTGTGGTGTTGCAGAAAAATGACCGGTGTAAGGGCTACCATTTTTCTCTACTCCTACCTGAATTGAACGATTACTTGCTGCTTTTGCTTTAAATTTTAAGGTATACGATTGGTTATTTTCAATAGTTAAACCACCTTGGTAGAACTGAACGTGCCAGTTTTCCCATCCTCCATAATTAATTGTACTTTTAAATACTCCGTTAACTTCTGTATTAGAGGCTGTAGAAGATTCAAAAACAAAGCTTGTCCATGCTGATGTTCCTGCACTAAAATCGCCATTTGTTAAAAGATTTACAACTGGTGTTACTTCTACTGTTACCTGATCTGAAGCAGAGCTTGTTCCATCTGATACACCAACTTCAAAAGTATAAACACCAAGTTCAGTTAGACCACTTACCGTTGTTTGCGCAGCATTTGAATTATTAATTGTACCACTTATTGGTCCGTTTACTTGAGACCATGTATACGATAAGTTATCGTCTTCTGCATCTGTTGCACTTGCCGATAAATTTGCATTACTCCCTAAAATAACATTTTGATCTACACCTGCATTTACTGTTGGAGGTGTATTTGCTACTGCAGTAATTTTTACAATGTCAGATGTCTGACCATTGGCATCATTTACGGTTAATTCAAATTCGTATTCTCCAAGAACAGATAAGCCTTGTACTAATGGGCGTATTGAATTTGGACTTTCTATAGATGTAGTAATTGGTCCACTAATTTGTGTCCAAGAATACATTAAAGCATCTCCTTCTACATCAGATGCACTACCTTGTAAATTTAATGCCGTAATTGGTTGCACTAAAAACTGATCAGCACCTGCATTAGCTATTGGTGCTTGATTGGGTGTTACAGTAATTTGAAGTGTAGCTGAAATACCTTGGTCTGTATAAGAAACCGTACTTACACCTACTTCTGTTGCTGTAAATACGCCATTTACTACATTTGCTGACCACTCTCCTTGTAAGTTCCAAGTATTATCACATGTACTTGTTCCTGCAACTGATAAAGTTAAAGGTAAACCTACTGTAACAGATGTTGCTGCTGCATTGATAGTAATACTTTCTAAAGACTCGTTCGTACAAGCTACTTCTGGAGTATAATCAATCCAACCACGCATCACATCCCTTTGGAATCTTCCAGAAGTAGATAAGTCATTTGTACTCCATCCCCCTTCTGCATTTACATTCGCATTAAGAATAGACCAGTTTTCATCTCCGTTAACTTGCTTATTGTTTACTGCCCACATTACATGGATTTTACCACCATCTTGGTTTCTCCAATAGTTTAACCAAGCACCAGTTTCTCCTCCACCGTTATCATTAATACCAATTCCCCATTCAGTACCAACTGTTGGTACACTGTATCCTTTTCTTAAAGCACCGTGTGCAGGTTCGATTGCATAACCATGCAAAGCATAAGCAACGTTATTATCTTGAATTTGATTTGCTGCTGCATCGTCTACTCTTTGTGAGTAAAAAGGAGTACCAACAACAATCAAATTATCTGGATCGTATTTACGTATTTCTGCAATTACTTGGTCCGCATGGTTTTTTACTGTTCCCCATGAGTCGTTAATTGGCTCATTCCATAATTCGTATATAATGTTATCGTACCCATTATATTGTTTGGCTATATCCCCAAAAAATTTAATTGCCTCTGCAGTATATTGGTCAGAATAATGCTCATGAAAATCTACCATTACGTAGATATCATTTTCGATTGCCGCATTAATTACGTTTTGCATTAAACCCATTGTATACTCTGGAGATTGAACATAATCGTTAGAGTTCCAAGGTAAACCTGCTCCATCTTTTGGGTTTACAGACATTGTTGCACGTATAACTTGTGTGTTCCAGTCATCTACTAACCAATCTACAGTAGTTTTACTGTACCAAGTTGGGGCTGCACTACTCCAAAATAAACTGTTACCGGCTAAACTTACAGTTTCTCCGTTTTTACCTACAATACTGTTGCCACTAGCTTGTAAACGCCCGTGGTGGTTTACAACAAAATTGTATCTTTTAGATAAACTTTCAACCTTAACAGTTACAGAAGTAGTTAAGCCGCCCGCTTGCACACTTATAATTTCTGTTGTTTCGTTATCTCCTGCTATAAATAAGCCATTTGGTGCATTTGCAGACCATTGTGCAGCTACTGCCACAGGTACTCCACAACCATCAAATGCTTCTAGAAGGAGCTGAATTGAATTATTTGGTAATACAGAAAGACTTTCTGCTTTAATTGTTAAACTTGCTAATGCAGGGTTAGGACAATCGTTTTCTTCAACTTCAATCCAATTAATATTAATAGCACCTGTTGTTGTTCCAATATTCAAAATATTTGATACTGGGAAGTCAACAATTATTTCTTGTGTTTGCCAATCTGCCCATCCACCTGTAGATGGAATTTGGATCGTTAGTAAATCACCATTATTAGTAGTTAATACTAAATCACCACCTGGTAATGATGCTACTCTGAACTTAATTTTTGCTGAAAAAGCAGTAGGTACATTTGTAGCAAAAGAGAGAAGATCTCCCGGATCAAAGTAACCTACAGTAGATGTTCCGTCCGTATCAGAAGAAGACTCTATTTCTATTTCTCCTGTTACATTACTGTAGTTTTCTGCTTGTAATAAGCCTGGTGTAGTTACTGCAAAATCATTTGCTTTTAGTGTGCTGGCCATTGTACCATTTGTCCGTATAGTACCTGCAAATACTTGTGATGCAGCTACCAAAAGGCAACATAATAGTACAATTGTTTTTTTTGTAAAATTCATTTCATTCATGTTAATAGTATATTAGTTCGGATAGTTAAAAAGTATTTCGTTATCCAATACTATTAAATGATTCAAAAAGGGGCTACACTATTTGTTTAAACCCGTTCACTATTTGTTCAATCGTTGTTTTTGACTATATAAACAGCCTTTTTTGATAGATAATTTGATTTCTCCTCTTCTTCTTGCTCTTGGTATTTAGAGGGCGACATACCGTGATATTTCACAAAAGTGTTAGAAAATTGTTGCGGGTTTAAGTAGCCACAACTATACGCTACTTCTTTAATTTGTATGTGTTGGTCTTTTAATAATTTAGCTGCGTTAATCATTCTTGCACTTTTTATAAACTCGGCAGTAGAACACGCTGTCAGTACCTTTAATTTGGTATGTAAGAGCGTCCTGCTCATGCCCATTTTTTCGCACAATACTTTGGTGTTAAATTCCGGATTTTCTAGTTCATCAAAAACAAGTTTATACAGTTTATCTAAAAATTCTTTATCAGGGTCTGATGTTGTTATTTCTTTTGGTTTGATAAACCCTTCTGTCTTAAATTTTAGTTGTAAATCTTTTCTTAGTTTAAGATGGTATGCAATTCTAGTTTTAAGTATTTCAATATTAAAAGGTTTCGAAATAAATTCATCTGCCCCTTGTGTTAGTCCTTGTAAATGTGATTTATCTGAATGCTTTGCGGTTAATAATAAAACAGGTATATGCGATGTAGCAATATTTGATTTTAATTTATGACAAAGTTCCATACCGTCCATTAAAGGCATCATTACATCACTAATAATTAAATCTGGTGTTTTATCAATAGCAACTTTCAACCCTTCTGCACCATTATTAGCAAGGCAAATTGTGTAGATAGTAGATAACTCTATTTTTAAATAGGTTTGTATATCTATATTATCATCAATTACCAATATAGTTGCTTGTTTTTGTTTTGTCTCTGTATTGCTTTTAGGTAAATCGGGAGCTTCAATTAAGAAATTATTCTCCTCATTATTAACGGTTGATGTAGTAGGTAATGTCCCTTCAAAAGAAAGTTGGACATTAAAAGAGGTTCCTTCGCCTACAGTACTTTCTACATTGATATTTCCTTTGCAAAGTTCAACCAGTTCCTTAGTAAGTGTAAGTCCAATACCTGTTCCTTTTGCAGAAGAATTTTCTACCATATAGTACCTACTAAAAATATTATCAATATCTTCTTTTGCAATCCCGACACCATCGTCTGTAACTTTTACTTCTAAAGTATAGTAGCTATCAATCTTTTCAATTAAAAAAGCATTTACTGTAATATTCCCTCCTTCACTTGTATACTTAAAAGCATTAGAAAGTAAATTATGAATAATTTTCTCAAGTTTATCGTGGTCAAAATTTACCCATAATGAAGCAGGAGCAGTTTCTATTGTAAACACAATTTTCATTTGTTGAGCTTGGTAACAATATAGCTGAGAAGTATCTTTAATAAAGCGAATAATATCTCCACTTTTTTCTTGCACTTTTAACAATCCATTTTCTACCTTTCTAAAATCCATTAACTGATTAATTAACCTGAGCAGACGTTCTGCATTAGAATGCATTAATTTAAATACCTGTTGGTTTTCTTTAAATTTATAGTTCTCGCCTTCCTTTTGTATTGCTTGTAATGGTGAAACAATTAACGTTAATGGTGTTCTTAATTCGTGAGAAATATTTGTGAAAAATTGTTCTCTAAATTTATTTACTTCTGCTTTTTTCTGCCCTTCTATCCTACTTATTTCTATTGCCCGTTCCAGTTTATGCCTGTTGATTAAGAAGCGATAGAAAAAATAAATTAAGCTAATAAACAAAACAACATACAGCAGTTTTGCCCACCATGTTAACCAGAAAGGAGGTAATTGTTCGATTATTAGTGGTTTGGCTTCATTCCAAATACCATCATTATTTGCACCCTTTACCCTAAAAGTATATTCTCCTGCATTTAAGTTTGTAAAAGTAGCAGATCTTTTATAACCAATAAACTGCCAATCTTTATCAAAACCTTCTAACAGATACATGTATTTATTCTGTTCGGATTGTACATAGTTTAGTGTACTAAAATCTATAGAAAATACATTTTGATAATGTTTCAATTGAATTCTATCTGTCTGATCTATAACATGTTTTAAAGGTGAATCTTCTGTTTCTAAGGTTACTTTTTTATTGAATAAAGAAAAATCTACAAGTTTAACGGGTGATTTTTGCTTATTGATCATGATGCTCTTCGGGTTAAAAACGACCACTCCATTTGTACTCCCAAAAAGCATTTGTCTATTTGCCAAAGTATATGATGCACCAATAATAAACTCTCCATTTATACCAATATCGTCGGTAGTAAATACCACAATTTCTTCCGTTAAAGTAGAATATTTTACCAGCTGATTATTTACGGCTAACCACAAATTACCCTCATCGTCTTCTTCTATTGCTTGTACTCTAGGTCCTCTAATGCCCAGTTCACCACCTTTTTTATAAAACTTTTGTTTCTTCTTATCAAAAAGGGCCAAACCGTTGTTTGTACCCAACCATATATTGCCTTTACTATCTTCTAGACCACAATTTACAGAGTAACCCGGAAGTGTGTTTTGTTTTCCACCTTCTTGAAAATAGATTTTTGAAGTTTTCGATTTTAAATCATAAACTATCAAACCCTGTGTATTACAAAAATAAATACATTTATCCCTATCTTCAAAAATATAAAATGACGTAAGAAATTCAACCTCTTTTTGTTTATGAATTATACGCTCTATCACTTCTCCTTTATCGGTATCAAAAAGACATAAACCCATTTCGTGTATAGACACCCAAAAATTACCCTCACTGTCCTCAAAAGTTTGCCAAATATTATTTTCTGGAAAAGTTGTAGGATCTCCTTCTATATGTTTAAACTGCTTAATTTTATTGGTTTCCTTGTTATAACTATATAGTCCATCTCCCCATGTAGACAGCCAAAAAATGCCTTTTTTATCCCTTTTGATAGATAAAATAGCTTTGTTTTTAAATGCTGACAAAGTAGTTAAAGGAAGGTGTTCTTGTGTTTGTACATTTAACTTGGAAATACCACCTCCATCTGTGGCAAACCAAACTGCTGTGCTATCTTCACAATAAATATCCATTACTCTATTGTGCTGAAGGATTTCTAAACCTCCTAAATCTTTAGAAATAAGTTCGAATAGGTTATTATGAGGTGAATAAAAATAAGCCCCTTTTCTGAATCCACCAATCCAAATATTTTCTTTTTTATCTTGATATAAAGTAGTTAAAAAATCTTCTGATAAACCTCTTGTATTCTTTCTATCTTGTTTAATGACTCTTTTCTGTAGAGTTTCTTGATTAAGCACACAAATGCCATCTGTTGTAGCAAACCATAACTCGTTATCTAGTTCCAGAAAATCCCATACTTCTAAATCTTGATCTTCAATTTTAAATTCATCTGTTTTTGGATTAAAAGAGAATAGTTTCCAAGAAGCTATCCAAATCTTTCCCCTTTTATCTTGAAACAAATTAATAATAGATTTATTACTTAGATTGATTGGCTTTATTAATGCAAGAAAATCAGTATCAATTTGTCCTTTCTGATCTACCACCAGTAAACCACTTTTAGTCCCTACCCAAAGTAAATTCTCAATTTCTAAAACATTCGTAACAGCTTTATTATTCAGAATTTTTGTTAGTTGTTCATCTTTTTTATTATAAAGATAAAGCCCATTTACAGTACACAGCCAAACTTCATTTTGGTTTTTTCTAGGTACAATTTTAAGTACCTTCATCACCTTATTCAACTGAAAATCTATTCTTTTAAATTGGTCAAATTTCCTTTCATACCTATACAATCCTCCCATAGTACCAATCCATAAAGTATTATTATGGTCTTCGTAAAGGCAATTAATATAATCGGATTGTAATTTTGTTGAATCATCGATTACTGCAAAGTAACTGTGCATTGCATAAGCATCGTAACGGAATAATCCCTTCCAGGTCCCCATCCAAATATAGCCATCCTTATCCATAAGGATATCGCTAATAGCTGTTTGAGTGAGCCCTTTTTCTGCACCTATATGCACAAAATTATACTTCTGACTTAATTTGTTTTGTGCAAACAACACAGATGAAAATAGAAGTAGAAAAAATGTTAGTTGGTATATTTTAGTATTCATCAAAAATAGCTAATGTGAACAGTAGAGTATAAGTAATTATAGCTGGAACAACAATATAAGTCTGCTCTACGATTATAGCAAGTTAATCTAAAAAAATACGCCTTTTACAATAGGTGTGTTTAGTAAAATCTGATATAAATATTAATTAAAATTTCACTTAACTACGTTCTAAATTGTGGGAAAAGTTGTTACGTTTAGGTGAGAAGTAATTAGGTAGGTTATACTACATTAGTGGTTTAATGTACTAAAATATAACCTTTAAGTTCGCACTCTTCTTTCTTACAAAAAAGATTAAAAAGAAGGAACTCATTATTTGAGTTCCTTATCTTTTACTTATTTACAGTTCCAATTCGTTTTTCAACAGAAGCCGTTTTTGATTTAATCATGTTCGATTTATTCTTATTAGAATCCATATTCATTACGCAATAAATACGGTCTGAAATAGAGTCCATTATTTTGTAAGCATCATCCACTACTTTTAAGAGTTCCGTTACTGTTTCTGCCTCTATAATTGTACCCATTGGAGAAAACTGATATGTTAAACCCGTTTCCTTAATATGTTGCACTACTTTACTTACATACTCTCCAATATGATCTCCTTTGTCTATTGGAAAGATGGCAAAATTCATTATTACGCCCATTATTACTTTGTTTAAGTGAAACACAAAGCTAAATGATTCAATGTTAAACTTAAAACTATTCTAAAATAAGGGTTAATTATTTTACATTTTCTTGGGCACCTTTTTTATCAAAATCTCCATACCAAACAACAAAGAAAGAATCATATTCTTCTCCTACTTTTTCAAAATTAATTTCATACTCAATGTTATCTACTAAAGAAGTTTTTAAAACACTATTGCGGTTATAATTGTACCTTTCTTCTAACTCTATAGTATATTCAGATTTAACAAAGCGTTCAAATTCCTTACATTCATCTTGATTCAAAGTTGTTGCAATATGCGTATCATTATTTACAGGTAAATACATTACTCCACTGCAATAATCAGAATCTTCTTCAATAACAGGCATCAATTGGTCTGTAATTCCGCCTTTAGTAATAAATGTTTCTTGCTGACCCTTATCTCCAATGGTAATTCCTTCAATATTTTGGGCAAAAGCACGGGGTAATGAAAAAAATATCACACTAAATAATATTAAAATCGTTTTCATTGATGTAGTTATAATGTTTATATAAATAGTATATATTGTTTTAACTCAAACAATGAGTATAAAGTTGTGGTAAATTTAGATTTTAATCTTAATGATAGTAAAAAGTCACTATTCTATATAGCGAAATCACTTAACTAAACCACTCTGCACTGAAAGTGCAGAGGTTTGGGGGTAGGACTGAAAGTCCTACGCTCACTTCCTCTTATTCCAACATGAAGTTGGAATTATCGTCCATATCGCTCCTATGATGTTCTAAATAGTCGTTGACCATTTCGTCTGTAATGTTACCTGTACTCCAAGCGCCGTAACCTCCTGCCCAAAAATGCTTACCCCAATACCTTTTTCCTAAACTAGGATATTCTTGTTGAAGTAACCTTGAAGTTCGACCTTTCATACGTTTCAAAATATCACTAAGACTTTTAGTCGGAGGGTACTCTATGTGGATATGAACATGATCTTTACTTACAACTCCTTTTAGGATCTCAATACCTTCTACTTCACAAATTTGAATGAGAAGAGATCTACATCGTTTTTGAATATCTCCTTCTAGAACTTGATAACGATATTTAGTCGCAAAAACTATATGGACGGTCAACCTAGTCACTGTATGATGACCTTTTCTATACTCCTGTGTCATAATACTCAGAATGTAGTAGATTTTTTCGAAATACTAAAGTTCTGCACTGAAAGTGCAGGGTTTTAAACCCATTTATGAGACCAATAAAAAAGAGAGGTCATAAACCTCTCTCTTTTGTATCTTACAATTCATGTAAGAAATATAACTACTTATTTGACTTAAATTCTTCTTTGGTATCACTAAAAAAATAATTACTTATTTCCTTAATTGATATATACAAATATAACTTATAAACACAATTAAGGTCAATACCCATTTTTAGGTATTTTTGATGTATTACAAGAATATTTTGAACTTTTTTAAAACGTTTATGCTTTTAGAGAAAACCCAAAAACTAAAATATCATCTGTCTGTGGTTCTTCCTCTATTGATTTCCAATCATCTAAAGACAGTTGTAATAACTCTTCCTGCTTGTTTGGTGTTAGCTTATGTAAATTATGAATCAAATCTCTAAATCTTTTCACCAGGAACTTTTTGTTTTTGGGACCTCCTATTTGATCTTGAAATCCATCAGAATAAAAATAAATATCTACGGGATTTTCACTTATATCTATAGTATGATTAATAAACCGATGTGTATTTAAATCTATACCGCCTATACTTCTTCTACATCCTTTCATAACGTGCATTTCTCCGTTTTGAAAGTACAACCATGAACTTTTAGCACTACTTACCGTTGCTGTCTGTTGAGTATAATTGATCGTACAAATAGATATATCCATTCCATCTTGAACTGTAGAAAAATCTTTCTGTTTCAATGTATCTTGAATACGACTATTCAGTTGTTCTAAAATTTCGCTTGGGTCTATATAATTCTCTACCTTAATTAGTTCATTTAAAATACCATTACCAATCAACGACATAAAAGCACCAGGTATTCCATGTCCTGTACAATCCAACCCTGCCACAACACCTATCTTTTCATTATTCCTTTCTAAAATACCAGATGAATAGTAAAAATCTCCTGAAACAATATCTCTGGGTTTATAAAACAAAATTAATTTGTCTACTAAAAGTTCTATTGATGCTCTAGATGGTAAAGTTGCAGATTGTATTCTATGTGCATAATTTAAAGCAGAAGAAATTCGTCTATTTTTAGAATCAAGCATCTCCACATATTCCTGTAAATGATCACGTTGAGATAAAATTTCTTCAGATTGTGCTTCAATTTCAGAATTTTTCTCTGTAATCTTATGATATGCACTCTTAATATTATTATTGAATTTTAATAAGAAGTAAACACTTATAATACCTAGAAACAACACAATTACCATCACATAGATAAACTTGGTCTGATGGCTTACCACCTGCCCTGTTAACTCATTCTGAATCTTTAGTGCATAAATTTCAGCATTCTTTTTATCTGCATCATAAGATTCTTTTATATCTGTTAATCGAGCTGTTATTTCGTTATTATCAAGCTCTTCTTTTAACAACGTATATTTTGATTGATATTGAAAAGCCGCTTTCCAATTACCTGTTTGTTTTTCTATAATTGATAATAATTCGTAGGCCTCACAGTTCCAATGTTTTGCTTCTTTTTTCTCACTTAATGCTAAAACAGATAATGCAGACTTTCTTGCTTTAACATAATAATTTGATTTAAATTGATACTGAGCGTAGATGAGTTCATATTCTAATTGTGCATCAACATTAGCTGTTTTTCTAAAATAAGTCAATGCTTCGGCTATGTGAGTTAAAGCCTGTTTTTCTTTTCCAATCTTATATAAAATTTGGGCTTTTACAGCTAAAATATAGGCTTCAGAATCCAAAAATTTATATTTCATTGCATTTATTAATGCTGCTTCTTCATATTTCAAAGCCAATTCATATTGCTCCCACATCAAATACACCTCGCCAATATTAAGCATCATACTAACTTCATGATCATATTGATCAATAGTTATTTCTGCTGCTTCTTCCATATCTTTATGAATAGCTTTTAATGCTGCTTGATAATATTTCAACGCTTTTTTGTAATCTTTCTTCCGAAAAAAATATACACCAATATTATTATTAATTGTTGATACGTTTGTCCAATCCTTTTCAGATTCAGACAATGCTAAAGCACGCATTTGGTAATCGAACCCTAAAGTGATTTGTCCTTTTTTTAGGTAATACGACCCTAGTATTTGATAGGCAAAGTTTTCTCCCTTGATGTTATTATTACCCTTTGATAAGTTGAGAAGGTGTTCAGAATAAAAAACTGTTGAATCCGATAAATTTCTTAAGGCATGAAAAGCTTTGTCTAGATAAATCTCTAATTTTTCTTGGTCATTTTGCTTCGAATTATCAGCAAAAGTAGTAGAAGGTAGAAAAGTAAATGAACTCAGAAAATATAAAAGCGCGAAATATTTTAATATAAATTGTTTTACCACAAATTTCTCAAATAGAATGAACTACATCAATCTATTTAAAATTAACTACAATCACAAATTAATCCTTTATTCTGTTAGAAAAATTATACGTAAAACGGTTATTAATCTATATAAAACCTTTTCAACTCAAGATTATAGATTTAATACGACTGCATTTCTGTTAATAAATTTCAACATTTAAAGAATCACCTACCAATTCTTTATTAGTGTAACAATTGTCACATTTCTCTTAAAAATGGATAAGTAAGTTTGAATCATAAAATTAAAAACAAGTAATAAAATATAGATTCAACAAAATGGAAAATAGAAAGCGTATTATCATTATTGGGGGTTTATCTGCTGGTCCTTCTGCAGCTGCAAAAGCAAGAAGAACAGATGAAAATGCTGAAATTATATTGTTTGAAAAAACAGCAAATATCAGTTACGCTACATGCGGAATTCCTTATGCTTTCTCTGGTAAAATAAAGGATAGAAATAAACTCCTTGTTGTAAAACCAGAATTACTCCGTAAAAGGTTTAATATAGATGTCCATTTAGAAGAACCTGTAATTAATATAGATCCAGAAAACCATACTGTTACTACTCAAAAAGGTGATTATACTTACGACAAATTAGTTTACGCAACTGGTGGCTCGGCAATTACTCCTCCATTAAATGGATTAGCACAATTTCAAAATTGGGCACATGCAAAAACAATAGAAGATTTTGATAGAATTGTAAAATCAAATGCTCTTGAAAATGCCAAAAATATTACAATTATTGGAGCAGGCTTAATTGGTTTAGAAACAGCGGAAAATCTTGTTCAGATTGGTAAAAAAGTAACTATTGTAGAACTAGGAAAACATATTTTAGGACCTTGGGATGATAAATTCACCACTATGGGCGAGAAAGTTCTTGAAGACAATGGTCTCCGTCTTGAGTTGGGTAAAAAAGGAGAAAAAATTGAACCTGATGGTACTTTACTTTTAAATGATGGCACAAGTATTCCAACAGATTACTTAATCATGTCTATTGGTGTAAAACCGATTACAGAGATGCTTACTTCTAAGGGGGCAAAAGCACTTCCAAATGGAGCATTGATTGTAAATTCTAAAATGGAAACCAATTTACCTGATATTTATGCAGCTGGAGATTGTGCTTCTATTCCTAACGTAGTCACTAATTCTGATGGGTGGTTTCCTATGGGAACACATTCAAATAAGGGTGGCCGAGTAGCTGGTGCAAACGCTGTAGGAGCTGAAGAGCATTTTCCTGGTGGATACGGAACTGCTATTATGGAAATGTTTGACCATACCATTGCAAGAACAGGAGCTGGTCCTAAAATTTTAGATCGTGAGGGTATTCCTTTTGAGTCTACTTTTATTATTGCCAATTCTCATCCTGGTTTTTACCCTGGAGGGAAAGATATGTTTATAGAAATATATTACACTCCAGATACGCACGTAATTCTTGGTGCAGAATTATTTGGAGAAAAAGGGGTAGATAAAAGAACAGATGTGTTAGCTACAGCAATTTATGCTAAACTAACTATAGAAGACCTTCCAAACCTAGACCTTGCATATGCTCCGCCTTTTTCCCCAGCAAAAGACCCTGTAATTGTTGCAGGTTTTGTTGCTCAAAATTCTCAGAAGGGGTTATATAAAGAAGTAAATGCTACCGTTGCTAAAGAAGCATTTACTGCCAATAAAGAGATCACTATTCTTGATGTTAGAAATCCACAAGAATTAGAAAATGCAGGTATTATTCATGAAGATGCTTTAAATATTCCTTTAGACTCTCTTCGTGATAATCTAGCACAAATTCCAACTTCTAAACCTATATATATTACTTGTGCAAAAGGTTTAAGAGGCTATTTAGCTTCTTTAATACTCGCTCACAATGGGTTTACTAACCTTCATAATATTGCTGGTGGATTTACAGCTTGGAAAAAAATAAATGGCTAATACATTTAGGAGTTATTATTATAAGTAACTCCTAATTTTTAGTAAAACTGTGTTTACTGTGTGTACAATATATAATTAACAAACAAATATGGACGGAATTATTCAACCTTGGCCTTGGTATATTGGAGGACCATTGATTGGTCTAACTATGGCTATATTACTACTTTTTGGTAAAAGCCTTGGTTTATCATCAAACTTTAGAACTATTTGTACTGCATGTAGAGTTGGAAAAAACAATTCTTTTTTTCAATTCGATTGGAAACAAGAATCTTGGAACTTAGTCTTTGCTTTAGGCTGTATTCTTGGAGGTTTCATCACTCATAAATTCTTAGGTGGAGACCACCTTGCAGGGGTTTCAGATGAAACTATCAAACACCTTCATTCACTAGGTATTGATTCTGATCCTCATAATATCTTACCAAAAGAATTATTTAGTGCCGAAAGTATCTTTTCTCTAAGAGGTATGCTTATGTTATCTATGGGAGGCATTTTTATTGGATTTGGATCTAGATATGCTGGAGGTTGTACTTCTGGCCATGCTATAAGTGGGTTATCAAACTTACAATTACCATCATTAATTGCATGTGTTGGCTATTTTATTGGTGGTATTTTAATGACATTCGTATTCTTACCATTGTTAATTCAAATATAAAAAAATGAAATTATCTAAGTTTATAACTTATCTTCTTTTAGGTGTATTATTCGGGATAATATTATCTAAATCAGAAGCAATCTCTTGGTATAGAATTCAAGAAATGTTTAGGTTTGAATCGTTTCACATGTTCGGACTAATAGGTTCTGCTGTAGCAACAGGTATTCTCTGTATTCAAGGAATTAAGCTCTTTAAAATAAAAGATTTTGATGGCAATAACATTGTTATTCCTCCAAAACAAAAATCTATTTGGAGATACCTTTTAGGAGGTATATTTTTTGGTTTGGGTTGGGCCTTAGTTGGAGGTTGTACTGCGCCAATGTTTATCCTGATTGGTTACGGAAAGTGGTCTATGTTAATTGTGCTTTTCTTTTCTCTAGTAGGTACATATATTTATGGTCGACTACGAGATGTCTTACCTCACTAAAGAGTATTTTGATTACAATAACTTTGTCATTATAAATAAAAAAGTAGAAGCTAATCTTAATTAACTTCTACTTTTTTTTATAAATATTTTTACTAGTTTCCACTTCTTATATACCTTCGAAATGGTTTTTCTGTTGATGGTATAATACCAGTAGTTTTAGAAAACTGAATTGGTACTGCTTGGACTTTCTCAATACAATAATTCTCTTTTTTATCTTTATGTTTCATTCCACATATCATGATAGTACTTAAAAGCAAGAGTAAAGAAAAAAATCCTAAATAAAAGTAGTTTACTTCTTTCATATAAAACTTTGGGGTTGGTCTTATAATGAATATAGATTATTTTCTTAGATACCTAAAGACAATCACAAATGAATACAATTCTTTAATCTTTAGATTCTAATTAATTATTAAAATGATATAAAAGATCATTTTGATTCATTGTCCTAGCATGCACTACATTATTAGTTTTCTCTTTGTTTCTCTTCAATTGCTCATCTACTAAGACAGTTAGCGTGATCATAAACAATGTTAGCAGTGATAAAATTAATAACCTTGCTCCTGAATTTGATTTGTATTTTGACATTTCTAATTGCTTTTGATTTACCTTTCATACAGTCAAAGAAGGCTAAAAGTTGATCTTGTTAAAATCCATAATGTACTAAATAAATTCTAAAACAATTTTTTTAAGTTTTACAGGCTCGTAACATTACTAATACAAGTGAATGCATTATTAAAACGTTGAAAAGAGCTATAAAACAGTCGGAATTTTAGAAAATACTGTATTTACATATATATGTAACATTAAAATAAAAAGGCTAACTTTATTATTATATCAACATTCATTATAATCAAATGACAAAAAAACTTCTGGTATTTACTATAAACATCTTACTTATTGGTCTAATAAGTTGTAATGATAAACCTCTTCAGCTACAACCTGATAAATACATCTCAACTACAACACAAGCCGTTTCACAATTTAATTCATTTAAAAATCTTGAATCTTTATTTAATCATAAAGATGATACAGTTAGAATAATTAATTTTTGGGCTACTTGGTGTAAGCCTTGTGTAAAAGAATTACCCTATTTTGAACAAGCCAATAGATACTTAAAAGAAAATAATTCAAAAGCTAAAATAATTCTAATTAGTCTTGATATGAGCGAGAAAAATCTTGTTAAATATATCAATAAAACAGAATTAACTTCAGAAGTTATTTGGCTTGATGATGCTGATGCTAATTCTTGGATTGAAAAAGTTAACCCCAATTGGGATGGTGCAATTCCTATTACACTGATTCTTAAAAATGGGAAACAGACATTTCATTCCACAGATTTTGAATCATATGAAGAACTTAAATCATTTATAAAACTGTAAATAAACTTTGAACAAAATGAAAAGTATAATTCTAGCACTTACCCTGTTAACGGTAAGTATGTCTTGTTCTCAAAAACAAGAAAGTAAAACTAATCAATCAGAAGTAAAAATTGTTGAAAAGCAAGGGCTACAAGTTGGTGACGAAGCAATTAATTTCAACCTTAAAGGCATGGATGATCAATCTTTATCATTAAATGGTCTAGAAGGTAACAAAGGTGTTATTCTTATCTTCACATGCAACCATTGTCCTTATGCTGTTGCTTATGAAGATAGAATTATTGCTTTAGATAAGATGTATAAAGAAAAAGGTTACCCTGTTATAGCAATCAATCCCAACGACCCTTCTGTTCAACCAGAGGATTCTTTTGAATTAATGAAGGAAAGAGCAGTAGAAAAACAATTTACTTTCCCATATCTATTTGATGATGGGCAAAATATCTACCCTGCATATGGTGCAACAAAAACTCCACATGTTTATTTATTAAATAAAGAACAAGGGAAATACATTGTTAAGTACATTGGAGCAATTGATGATAATTATAAAGATGCAAATGCTGTGAAAGATCACTTTGTTGAAGATGCAGTAAATGCTCTACTTAATAATCAAAAAATTACAACAACTACTACAAAAGCGGTTGGATGCTCTATTAAAGCTACAAAAGCTTAATAAAGATTAGAATAATGAGAGGTTATTAATTAATCACTATTAAAAGATCTCTCATTATTCTATTTGTTATACTTCAGATCTGATTATATTTGTAACTGCAAACTGATCATATCAATATTCATGACCAAGAAAGTTAATATTCTCCCCTTCTCGTCCTTTCTCCTACTCTTTTTCATGGGGTTTGGTCTTTACCTAAAAGTAAATCCAGAAGCTTATAAGATCTTTGCTCCCTACATTAGGAAGTCATTAGATGTCGCGTTAAATGTTAGAGACTTTGTTGAAGTTCCCTTTTATAAAAGTGTAGTTGGTTATGGGGTAAAATTACCAGAGAAATATAAGGTTCATGGTATAGACGTCTCTCATCATCAGAAATTAATAGATTGGGATAGAGTTGCAAATATGCATGCTCAAAATGCAAGTATAAAATTTGCGTATATAAAAGCAACAGAAGGTGCTGACCATAAAGACAGGCATTTTGATAGAAATAGAAAGAATGCAAAAGATAAAGATATTCTTTTTGGACCTTATCACTTTTTCAGACCACAAACTAGTGGAACCCAACAAGCAGATTATTTTATAAAAACTGTCGGGAAATTATCTCATAATGATCTTATTCCAGTTGTAGATGTTGAAGTTACTGACGGTGTAGATCCAAAATTAATGAGAGACCGTTTAGCAGATTTCGTTCTACTTATTGAACAAGAATGGGGTGTTAAACCAATGATTTATACAGGTGACTCTTTTTATAAAGATTACTTTAAGGGGCACTTTAAAAAATATAGAATTTGGATTGCCAATTATGGAGAGAAAACTCAAGCTCCTAAAAATAGGTGGACGGTTTGGCAACATACTCAATCTGCAAGTATTGATGGTATACCTAGTAAAGTAGACATGAATGTTTTTGATGGAGATTGGGATTCCTTTAAAAAATCATTAATAATTGGACTTCAGAAATAATTACCTATAACACTATAAACACTTTAACTTAATTTGATAAAATAAGCTAGTTGAATTCTATAAATTTGCAGTACATAAAAACTTAAAGTTTATGATGACAAATTTTACTTTTCTAAGAGTTAGCAGTTTATTTCTTTTTAGCTTTTTATTATTCGGGTGCAGCAAAGATTCTTTATTAGATGAAGATCCTATCCCAGAAGGGAATGCTTCTTTAATAATTAATTCTGTTACTTCTGGTAATACACCTATTAGTTCTGAAAGTTTTGTATTAACAGATGCACAAATAGGCATTGATGGTATAAAGTTTAATGCAGAGGATAAGCCCAATAATAAATATGATTTCCTTGGTCCTTATCAATGCAATATTATTAATGGAGTAAGTAATCCAGATCTAGGTTATACAATATTATCGCCAAATTTATATACTTCTTTATCGATGGATATAATAACGAATTTGGAAGATTCTATTTCAAATAATAGTATGTGTATTATTGCAGACGGCAAGTATTTCCCAAATGGTGTCAATGTCTATTTCTTTAAATTCAAAACAAACGCTATTAATTCAATTGATGTAGTTTTTGATAACATTCTTGAAGTGGACAATAATAACATACACAAGCTATCAATAGTGTTCGATTTTTCTCTTTGGTTTACAAATAATGAGTTCAAAGATGCAGAAGTATCAGATGATAAATATATACTTATTGATGAAGAACATAATATCGAGTTATACAATAAAGTTATTGAAAGAATAAGGAGTTCTGCACATTTGTTAAAAATCAAATTATAGTAGAAATAAGTCGTTTTTTGAATAAAAATCGAATTACGAACTCGTATAATAAAAGAACAAGTTGATAAACTATTAAAGACTTTAATCTATGTGTTCTGCTCATTGCATTTACACATACCAACTTCCAATCACGTTTATTTAAAGCTATTACACCTCGGTTTATTAATCGGGGTGTATTTATTTATAAGACATTGGAAGTTTACCTTTTGCAATAAAATAACCAAGTGCTATCAATACAAATTGAAATAAAAACCTACCTATTGCAATTGGTAAAACTCCTATATAAGGAGGATCTTTAAATAAATCAAGGAAATGGATTGGTAAAAAAAGCACCATCAATACACAAAATGCTAAGCCCCCAACTTTACTATTTTTGCTAGAAAAAAGTAAAAGTGCAATTATAACTTCAACCCCTCCAACAATTATATTTGTCCAATATTTTGGTAAAAAATCGAATATCCAAGGGTTATAAAATTCAGGATGAATAAAATGGTTAACCCCACCCATAAAAAGTAAGACTCCTAAACCAAATCTAACTGTTTTATTAATTGATGACGGAACTTTTTGTTTACTCATTATTATTTGTTGATTTTTTTATTTCTGTTTAATTGAAGAAATTCTAACAATACTAAATATAGCCAATTTACTTAATTAGTTAAGTATCTATAATAATTAGTAAAACTCCAAAAAGTATAACTTTAAAGAGAAAAAATGAAAGATTACTAATTTGTCTTACTTTTCAATAATTGTATTTCTACATTAATAGACATAATCAATCTACTTAAGGACTATAGAAACACATTATTTTCTTTTAAATATATTAATATTACAAGATATTACGTCTTAATAAATTCAAATAAGAATTGATTAAAAAAATTAAATTATCAAATACAAATTGTACTTTTCCAATTTAATGAAGTAAGTTTAGATGAATAACGCGGCAAAATAATAGTCCAATGATCGACCTTTACTATTTTTGATAGTATAAGGTATAGTAACTATCTTAATTGTATAAAACGATGAATTATTTTATTTCAACAAATTCTTCCTTTATAAGATTAACATTAGAGGGGAAACCAAATGAGCGGCAGTTGCTAGAAGCAATTGTAAAAGCTAATGAGGCATTAATTAATGCCCAATTAAGCATTGTAATGATTGATGGATTGGGTCTAACTACGCCTATTAATCTGTCGACAAAATATTCTGTAATTTCTCAATTAGGAAAATACAATATATGCAGAAAAACAACAGTAATTGCTGTATCTAATGCTACAATAGCTGAATCAGTAATTGTTGAGAATGTAGCGTATAATAGAGGATGGAAAATAAAGTTCTTTAAAACTTTAGATACTGCTAAAACTTGGATTGAAGATTTCAACAGCATTAACGAAAACACCAAATCTGTTATTTAAAACTATTTGCAAAATTGTAAACTACCTATACTTATTTTGACTACAAAAATATAACAACAAAAGGCCGATTTTGAAATCATTCAAAATCGGCCTTTTAATAAAAAAAATTTTATTATTACTTAGTTCTGTGGCTTAGATTGCAATGATTGCAATACTTTATCAATGCCTAATGAAGAACCTTGTACTGGAGGAAACTCTTTGAACGTAGCAAGGAATTTACCTGTAAATTCTTGTGCTGGAACAAAAGTCCACATATTATCTGCAAACCAACGAATATAAAGTGCTGATTTATATGAAACTTCATAAGGGTCTGCTCTTAAATTAATTAAGATCGGCCATGATGGAGTTTTTCTATAAGCAGTATTGATAGCACCTTCCATAATTGCAAAGTGTAATTTCCAATCCTTATATCTTAAAGCATTTAAGTTACCTGCAGCATCAAAATAGAAAATTTCATTTCTTGGAGCTTCTTTAACTTCACCCTTCCAAAAATCCATTTGATTGTAACCATCTAAATGTACTTTAAAAGTTTTATCACCAGCTTTATAACCAGTTAATAATTTTTCTTTTACATCTGGAGCACCAGCAGCAGCTAAAATTGTTGGCATCATATCTTCATGAGAATAGATGTTATTATCAATTGTACCAGGTTCGATTACACCAGGCCATCTGATTGCACAAGGTACACGGAAACCACCTTCCCAAGTTGTTCCTTTTTCTCCTGCAAAAGGTGTCGAACCACCGTCAGGCCATGTAAACTTTTCAGCTCCATTATCAGTAGAATACATAATCATTGTATTATCAATAATTTTCAATTCTTCTAATTTTGCTAGTACAGTACCAATTGCTTTATCATGCTCTACCATACCGTCAGGATAGATACCAATACCAGTAACACCTCTACTCTCTTCTTTTAAGTGAGTCCATACGTGCATACGGGTAGCGCTTAACCAAACAAAGAAAGGCTTACCTTCTTTATGTGCTTTTTCTATAAACGCGATTGCTGCATTTGTAAATTCATCATCAGCAGTCTCCATTCTTTTTCTTGTTAAAGGACCTGTATCTGATACACGGCCATCTGAATAAGAATGTATAACTCCTCTAGGGCCATATTTTTTGTGGAATTCAGGATCTTTTGGATAGTAATAAGTCTCCGGCTCTTCCTCAGCATTTAAGTGATAAAGATTACCAAAGAATTCATCAAAACCATGGTTAGTTGGCAAGTGTTCGTCTCTATCTCCTAAATGGTTTTTACCAAATTGTCCAGAAGTATACCCTAGTGGTTTTAAAAGTTCAGCAATTGTAGGCTGATCTTCTTGAATACCTTGTTTAGAACCAGGCATTCCAATTGTAAGTAAACCAGTTCTGAATGGATGCTGCCCTAAAATAAATGCTGCACGACCTGCAGTACAAGATTGTTGAGCATACCAATCTGTAAACATTGCACCTTCATTAGCAATTCTATCGATGTTTGGAGTTTGATACCCCATCATTCCGTGATTGTACTTACTTACGTTACCCCAACCTACATCATCACCCCAGATTACTAAGATATTTGGTTTTTGATTTTTTTTGGATTTTTTCTGTGCATGAGCCGCACCAAATCCGATCAATAATGCTATTGATAGTAATAATATACCTTTAAGTTTACGCATTTAAAGTTTAGATTGTTATTAAAGAAAGATTTAATATTAGTATGAAATTAATTAATAATTATCAATAAGTCTAATAATTGATAAGTTAAATAAATAAAGCTCACTTATTGTAAGTGAGCTTTATTATCAAGCACTCCTACTTAGTACTAAAAGCAAATTCAATTCGCTCGCTAATATCTTTTAAATGAGCATTTTCTATTGAATTTATAGCATATTTTCTCAAAGATGTTTTACAAACTTTATTTATAGCAACTAACTCCATTCTTGAAATTGCATTTATGTCAGTAGTATTTAATGTATCATCATTAAACTTATCAAGTAATAAATCAACATGTACTCTTTGAAGGTTTCTTCTATAAGTATCAATCTTTAAGCCTCTATTTAATTCATTCCAAATAGAAGTTCTTATATCTTGATGAAGATTTAAAACTGTATATGCTTTAATGCCATTCAAAGCTTCATTATTAATCATTCTTTTTAATCTATCATCATTTAATAGATTCGTAAGCGTTCTTTTTTGTAGCTTCTGGATTTTCTCAACGTTTCCTGAAGCTTCAATTTTTGATAAAATATTTGAATCAATTAACCATTTAGGTGTTGCAAATAACTCTTCATTTAAAAATTGTATTGCACGTTGTTGTTTATCTTTATCTACAGGTATATAAATATCACCTTCTTGATCTGTAGTTTTTGGATAAATTAAAACTCCCCCTACATTGTTGGTAACATGACCCATATATCTATTAAACTGACCTAATACACCATTATACAATTCTTGTAGATCTGTATAGGTGCTTCCCTCTACAGAAGTCCATAATATTAAGTTTGGAACAATTCTTTTTAAGTTTGCAATACCTAAAGTACTTGCTTCCATTGCATCACTTCCTAAATCTTCAGTTTGAGCACTTGGATCAATAACACTTGGCCACTGTTGTGCTCCATATCTAAATATAGGATCTCCGGCTTTTGCTTTAATCCATTCATTTAAAATAGGTTTTTCATCTAAAGCAGATTTTGCTTCTGTGAGTTTATAACCATATTCAATAGACCATTTATCATAAGGTCCAATTATAGGATATAATCCAGCACCTTTATCTTCTGGCTGAGCTACATAATTCATTCTTGCATAATCCATAATTGAAGGTGATACACCATTTTCTTGAACAAAACCAGGCGTTCTTAATTGTGTACAAGTATATGCACAACTTGCTCCCATATTATGAGGTAACCCTAATGTATGTCCAACTTCATGAGTAGCTACAAATTCAATAAGTTTACCCATCAATTTATCATCAAATAATGCTTTTTGAGCATCTACGTTTACTGCTCCTGTCTGAATTAAACACCAATCTCTTAAAAGTTGCATCACATTATGATACCATAAGATATCAGACTCTAAAATCTCTCCAGTTCTTGGGTCATGAACATGAGGCCCCTGAGCATTTTGAATAGGAGTTGTAATATATCTTACTACAGAATACCTAACATCTTCTGGGCTCCAATTAGGGTCTTCTTCAACTGTAGGAGCATCTTTTGCAATTATTGCATTTTTAAATCCCGCTTGTTCAAATGATTTTTGCCAAGCCTCAATACCATTCTTAATAAAAGGTCTCCATTTTAATGGTGTTGCCGGATCGATATAGTAAACAATAGGTTTAATCGGTTCAACCAATTCTCCTTTATTATAAGCATCCCAATCAGATGGTTCTAATCGCCATCTTGTGATAAATCTTTGTTTAGCTGCTTTATGCTCATCTAAACTATAATTTGTTTGTTGCACTGAAAAATAACCAACCCTATCATCATAATACCTTGGTTGCCATGGGTTTTCAGGTAGTTTCACAAATGATTGATTCATCTCTATTGACAGTGTTTTTGTCAGCTGATTGTCTGGCAATTTATCTCCTTTATATGTTAGAATATGTCTAACCTCTAAGTTTTCAGGAAATACTTTAACTGATTCGATTAGTGATCTTTTAGTATCTAAACCTTTGATAGCGAAGTTTTTTCTTTCTCTTTTTGATAAAGCTCCAATCATTGGTACGTCTGTAGTAAAAAAAGAAGTAACATCAATTACAACACTCGTAGTATCTTTACCTAACGCTTTAATATCAAAAGCAGCAATTATTGGTTCAAAATTATTATTCTTCACCGACTTATATATAGGTTCATCTAAACTCGCTACACTATTATAAGAAACCGATCTCAATAATACTTTTGTATCCAATCTTTCCCATCTAATTACCTGTTGTGGTCTAGACTTCATTCCTGCACCACCAAAGTTTAAACCTTGAACATGACCAGAAATTCTGCTAACTACTAAGAGTTCATCCCCTAATAGATCATCATTAAGTTCAAAAAAGTATTTGTCTTCAACTTTATGAGCTGTGATTAGCCCTTCTTGAGTAATTGCTTTACTTGTAATTACTTTATTGTAAGGTTTAAAAGGTCCTTTTTCTTCCTTAGGTGCATCTTCAATTTTACCTTTTTTCTTTTTCTTTCTTTGGGCAGCACAATCTGTTCCTATAAACAATGTACAGACGAAAGTCATTAAGAATAGTAATGTTAATTGTTTTTTCATTATTGTTTTATATCTGTTTATATAAAGATAATTTATCATCGATTTAATTATTGGGTAATAACATATATTAAGTAACGTGCAATTATTAGTTCTAGTATTACAAATCAGTTATGATTTATATTAAACAATTACACTATCTTAACTTATACAGATATTAAATTAACAAAATAACCAATTATATTTGTTTGGTATTATACATATACAACTACTTCAAGAACAACATGAATACAAGTTTTCACGAAAGTAAAATCAAATATATTTTCATACCCTTACTTTTTACATTTTTTTCTTCTGATCTATTTGGACAAGATATACTGTGGTTACACTATTTCAATAGGTACAAATTATCTTATAAATTTTCTATTGATAGTGATGTAGGCTATCGACAATATTTTGATGACAATGGAGGAAATAGAGGTCAAATTCGTTCTGGCCTGAGATACGATGTAAGTGATAGATTTTATATTCGTGGAGGTTTCATGTATGTAAATGGGTCTCGCTCTAATGAAGAGTTTAGGTTTTACCAAGACTTTGTATACAATATTCCTTTTAATGTATTCACTTTAACACAAAGAGTACGTTTTGAAGAGCAATTTTTTGAAAACAGCAAAAAAAAATATAGACTTAGATACAATCCTTCTTTAAAATTTTCTACATTTTTTGGTTATTGTACTTTAGGTTGTGAACCATTTTTCACCTTAAATGATAATAATTCAAAGATCAGTAGTAATAGAGTTTATATTGGTGTTACTAGAAGAGCCTACAAAAATATTCTTATTACTTTACAATACATTAATGAGCGCTCCTATTCAATCCCAACTGAAGGGTATATTAATGAATCTAATATGGTCCGAATAAAAATTTCTCATGTTATTCATCCTCTAAAAACTGGCCCTCTATTTAAAAGAAATAAGGTTTAACCAAAAATAATTATTTATGTTAAACAAAATTTAACAGCTAAAACCTCCCTTCAAAAGTGGCGTATTATATGTTATATTACACATAATAAATACAAGACTATAATGGAAGATTTTGCTACTTTTGAAATGGATGATCAATTATTATTAAATATTGATTCTGAAACAATGGACGAGGATGATAATTTTGATCAATCTGAATGGGAATCACAATTAGGTTCTCTTGAGAAATATGATTTAGATATTGATGAGGAAATTTAATTCTAAATAAATACTTAATAATAATAATTATGGGTTCAAACATTTATGTTATGAATCCTTTTTTTTTGCATAATAGTTGAATTTAACGTTGTGATGTCACTACAAAGAAGTGATCTTGATTATTATTTACATTTATTTAATATCATTAAGATACTTTTGATATAAATAATTGATAAACTTAAACTATGAAAACGAGGTACTAATTGTTCAACGTTTTCTTATAATATTAATCAACACTAAATTTTCACATAAAATAAATATTATCATGAGAACTACATTAAAAGCCAATAGCCAAAATGATCAACAAGATGTATCGCAATTCAGAGAAATGATGTGTCAAGTACAACTAGAAATTGAAAAAATTCGAATGTCTAAAGTTAATAGTAAACAAATCTAATGTTTAATTAGTAGGTTTTATAGGCCCAATAAATATGTATTTATTGGGCCTATAATTTTTTAAAAAAGTATAGCCACAAAAAAAGGTTAGTCAACATCTTGTGTTAACTAACCTTCTATATATAATGAATGTGGCGTCGACCTACTCTCCCGGGGGTTAACCCAGTACCATCAGCACTGTGGGGCTTAACTGCTCTGTTCGGAATGGAAAGAGGTGAACACCCACGTCATTGACACCATCAATATCTTAATGTCTTTGATCATCGAATCTAATCACTAAAATCAAACAACTCATCTAAATAAGTTATTTGACAGTGAAAAGGAAAAACTTTGCTAGCACTCTATCACTAGAGTGCTAACCGTAAAAGAAAAGCTATTGGGCGATTAGTACTTCTCAGCTGAATGTATCTCTACACGTACACTTGAAGCCTATCAACGTCATAATCTATAACAACCCTTATATGGAAATCTCATCTCGAGGTGGGTTTCGCGCTTAGATGCTTTCAGCGCTTATCCGCTCCACACATAGGTACCCGGCGATGCTCCTGGCGGAACAACCGGTACGCCAGAGGTGTGTCCAACTCGGTCCTCTCGTACTAAAGTCAGAGCCTCTCAAATTTCCTACGCCCGCAACAGATAGAGACCGAACTGTCTCACGACGTTCTGAACCCAGCTCGCGTGCCACTTTAATGGGCGAACAGCCCAACCCTTGGGACCTTCTCCAGCCCCAGGACGTGACGAGCCGACATCGAGGTGCCAAACCTCCCCGTCGATATGAGCTCTTGGGGGAGATCAGCCTGTTATCCCCAGAGTACCTTTTATCCTTTGAGCGATGGCCCTTCCATGCGGTACCACCGGATCACTATGTCCCACTTTCGTGCCTGTTCGAAATGTCTCTCTCGCAGTCAGGCTCCCTTATGCCATTGCGCTCTTCCGACGATTGCCGACCGTCGTGAGGGAACCTTGGAAAGCCTCCGTTACTCTTTTGGAGGCGACCACCCCAGTCAAACTACCCACCAAACAATGTCCGGACTTTAAGCCCGTTAGACCGTCGAACAGGAAAGGGCGGTATTTCAACAATGACTCCAAAACGCCTAGCGACGCTCCTTCACAGTCTCCCGCCTATCCTACACATTCCTGGCCAACGGCCAACGTTAAGTTGCAGTAAAGGTTCATGGGGTCTTTTCGTCCCGTTGCGGGTAAGCGGCATCTTCACCGCTACTTCAATTTCACCGAGCTCATGGCCGAGACAGCGTCCAGATCGTTGCACCATTCGTGCAGGTCGGAACTTACCCGACAAGGAATTTCGCTACCTTAGGACCGTTATAGTTACGGCCGCCGTTTACTGGGGCTTCAATTCAGAGCTTCGCCGAAGCTAACTCCCCCTCTTAACCTTCCAGCACCGGGCAGGTGTCAGGCTATATACTGAATCTTTCGAGTTCGCATAGCCATGTGTTTTTGTTAAACAGTCGCCTGGACTTCTTCGCTGCGGCCTCTTACAAAAGTAAGTAGGCGCCCCTTCTCCCGAAGTTACGGGGCTAATTTGCCTAGTTCCTTAGCCATGAATCACTCGAGCGCCTCGGATTACTCATCCTAACCACCTGTGTCGGTTTGGGGTACGGGATCCAATAATATAATCTTAGAAGGTTTTCTCGGAAGCGTTTCGTATCGTTATCACATTGACCGTAGTCGCTATGTACTGTCTAGTTTCCCCAAGGACTACGCATTTAACTATAGTCCCTATAGGTACACTATTCAACGTGCTATTCCGTCAGCACGCAGATACTGCATCACTCCGTCACTCCATCAGTATTATCGGATGCTCAGGAATTTTGACCTGATATCCATCGAGTATGCCCTTCGGCAATCCCCTTAGGTCCCGGCTAACCCTGGGACGATTAGCGTCGCCCAGGAAACCTTGGTCTATCGGCGGGCAGGTTTCTCACCTGCCTTATCGTTACTTATGCCTACATTTGCTTTTCTAACAAGTCCACAACACATCACCATGCTGCTTCGACCCTGTCAGAATGCTCCCCTACCACTCGTGTTTACACACAAATCCATGTCTTCGGTGGATAATTTATGCCCGATCATTATCGATGCTCTGTCGCTCGACCAGTGAGCTGTTACGCACTCTTTGAATGAATAGCTGCTTCCAAGCTAACATCCTGGCTGTCTCAGCGACTGAACCTCCTTAGTTCAACTTAATTATCACTTGGGGACCTTAGACGATGGTCCGGGTTCTTTCCCTCTCGGACTAGGACCTTGGCACCCTAGCCCTCACTGCCGGTAGTGTTTGATGGCATTCGGAGTTCATCTAGATTTGGTAGGATATGACTCCCCCGCATCTAATTGGTAGCTCTACCTCCATCAAACTCATCCGACGCTGCCCCTAAAGGCATTTCGGGGAGTACGAGCTATTTCCAGGTTTGATTGGCCTTTCACCCCTACCCACAGGTCATCCGAAGACTTTTCAACGTCAACCGGTTCGGTCCTCCATTGTGTGTTACCACAACTTCAACCTGCCCATGGGTAGATCACCTGGTTTCGCGTCTACCTACACTAACTTAAGCGCCACTTAAGACTCGCTTTCGCTACGACTACAGACCTTAAATCCTTAATCTTGCTAATATAGGTAACTCGTAGGCTCATTATGCAAAAGGCACGACGTCACTACACTAAGTAGCTCCGTCCGCTTGTAGGTATACAGTTTCAGGATCTATTTCACCCCGTTATTCACGGTACTTTTCACCTTTCCCTCACGGTACTTGTTCACTATCGGTCTTTTGGGAGTATTTAGTCTTGGCGGATGGTGCCGCCGGATTCAATGGGGGTTTCACCGGCCCCCACTTACTCAGGATACTTCACTAATCTAATAACTTACCTGTACGGGACTTTCACCCTCTACGGCAATACTTTCCAGTATATTCCAATTCATTATTAAACTATTATTGAAGTCCTACAACCCCAATCAAGCCGGAACTCAATTGGTTTGGACTCTTCCGCGTTCGCTCGCCACTACTTGCGGAATCACTATTGTTTTCTTTTCCTCCAGGTACTTAGATGTTTCAGTTCCCCGGGTTGGCCTTACGAACATGTCTTCAACATGCTGAGTTGTCTCATTCGGATACCTTCGGATCATAGGTCATGTGCACCTCCCCAAAGCGTTTCGCCGCTTGTCGCGTCCTTCGTAGCCTCCAAAAGCCTAGGCATTCTCTGTATACCCTTCTCTCGCTTTTCTTTTTGCAGAATATCTAATCAAATTAGATACCCTTAAGTTTTTCCCATTCTGTCAAAGATCTTTTTGTCCTATCATTTTAGAACAACGTGGAGAATATCGGAGTCGAACCGATGACCTCTTGCGTGCAAGGCAAGCGCTCTAGCCAACTGAGCTAATCCCCATAAAAGGATTATTAGGACTATTCCCAATATTTAATGCAAAAGAAAGTAATTATAATCTCGGCAAAAGCAGATCCCGGTTCGTAAAGCACAAGGCTCCAAAAGGAGGTGTTCCAGCCGCACCTTCCGGTACGGCTACCTTGTTACGACTTAGCCCCAGTTATTTGTTTTGCCCTAAATAGCTCCTATTACGGCCACCATCTTCAGGCCCACCAAACTTCCATGGCTTGACGGGCGGTGTGTACAAGGTCCGGGTACGTATTCACCGCGCCATAGCTGATGCGCGATTACTAGCGATTCCAACTTCATGGAGTCGAGTTGCAGACTCCAATCCGAACTGGGATAGGGTTTTCGAGATTCGCTTACTATCACTAGCTTGCTGCCCGTTGTCCCTACCATTGTAGCACGTGTGTTGCCCTGGACGTAAGGGCCATGATGACTTGACGTCGTCCCCGCCTTCCTCTCTGCTTGCGCAGGCAGTTCCTCTAGAGTCCCCAGCATAACCTGATGGCAACTAGAAGTAGGGGTTGCGCTCGTTGCGGGACTTAACCCAACACCTCGCGGCACGAGCTGACGACAGCCATGCAGCACCTTCCATTCTGTCCGAAGAAAGTTCTATCTCTAGAATTGTCAAAACGAATTCGAGTCCAGGTAAGGTTCCTCGCGTATCATCGAATTAAACCACATGCTCCACCGCTTGTGCGGACCCCCGTCAATTCCTTTGAGTTTCACTGTTGCCAGCGTACTCCCCAGGTGGAGAACTTCTCGCTTTCGCTGGGACCCGCATGGTTACACCACACAGGTCGAGTTCTCATCGTTTACGGCGTGGACTACCAGGGTATCTAATCCTGTTCGCTCCCCACGCTTTCGTGCCTCAGTGTCAAATAACGCCCAGTAAGCTGCCTTCGCCTTCGGTCTTCCTCCTCATATCTGTGCATTTCACCGCTACATGAGGAATTCCGCCTACCCATACGTATTTCAAGCCTTACAGTATCAAAGGCAAACACGGAGTTGAGCCCCGGTCTTTAACCTCTGACTTATAAAGCCACCTGCGCACCCTTTAAACCCAATAATTCCGGACAACGCTTGCACCCTCCGTATTACCGCGGCTGCTGGCACGGAGTTAGCCGGTGCTTATTCTTATGGTACCGTCAGACATTCTCGCAAGAATGTGGTTCTTCCCATACAAAAGAGCTTTACAACCCGAAGGCATTCATCACTCACGCGGCATGGCTGGGTCAGAGTTGCCTCCATTGCCCAATATTCCCTACTGCTGCCTCCCGTAGGAGTCTGGCCCGTATCTCAGTGCCAGTGTGGGGGACCTTCCTCTCAGAACCCCTACCCATCGTTGCCTTGGTAAGCCGTTACCTTACCAACTAGCTAATGGGACGCATATCCATCTCTGTCCGATAAATCTTTAATCTTTAACTCATGCGAGCTTAAGATACCATGGAATATTAATCCGGATTTCTCCGGGCTATCTTCCAGACAAAGGCAAGTTATATACGCGTTACGCACCCGTGCGCCGGTCGTCAGCAAGTGCAAGCACTCCTGTTACCCCTCGACTTGCATGTATTAGGCCTGCCGCTAGCGTTCATCCTGAGCCAGGATCAAACTCTCCGTTGTAAGAGTTTTTAGATCAAATAAATGATCAATGTTTTATACCTGTCTCTACGAACTGTTTAAAAGAATTAACTTTATTAGGATCCGCTTTCGCTGATCTTATAATTACTTTCTCATTACATCAAAAGAACGTTTAAGCCGGAGCTTAATGAACTGAATCTCAGTTTCTAATTTCAATAAAACCGTTGTTTTATTGATCACCTCTCTAAAGAAGCGAGTGCAAAGGTAAGATATTTTAGTTTAAACTTCCAAATGTTTTTTCAATTAATTTGAAATATTTTTAGAGGTGTCTAAATCTCATTCTCATTACTCTTTTGCGGCTCTCCGTTTGAAAGCGAGTGCAAAGGTAAGAAAGGAAATTTAATATGCAATACTTATTTTGTTTTATTTGGAAACTGATAAGTTTTACGCTCTTAAATCATTTGGTGGTTTATATAACTACCTACTGCATCATGTTTTTAAAGACCCTACCGTTGTAAGGGGAGTGCAAAGGTAAGCGCGTTTTAATTAAATGCAAGGTTTGTACGAAAGAGGTTTTCAAAACAAATCCAAACAATTAAATCATGCAATTTAGATGTAAAATCAACACTAAAATGACAATCTTCAATTATGGCTATTGCTTACTATAAAAAAGGACTGTAATTAATAATCACAGCCCTACTTTAGAAAACCTTAATGTATCGACTATATTACCTTCAAATACTAATTAAACTTTAGCCACAATTTGAGGGTAGTTTATACTTGCTGATATGTTTTTATCTATTGCATCATTTTTTAAAAATTCTTCTATTATGTCAAGAACATCTATATGAACAGTTTTATTATGAGTAGCATCAATAACAACATTTGTGTTATGAGGTATACTTTCTAATGTTGAAATTATATTCGCCTTATTTAAAAAGCTCACCTGATGAGGTAATTCGATTCTCATTGGTGTATTTTGATCAACATTTTCCTGTTCACCAATAGAAACATCACATGACTCGTTTAAGTTGTTCCAGATTATTTCAAATACTGATACAGCTAGACCTAATACGATACCATGTAGTAGATCGGAAAAAACAACTCCTAAAATTGTTATTATAAAAGGTATAAATAATGCCCAACCTTTATTATACATTGCTAAATAAATAGCTGGTTTAGATAATTTAAATCCTACTACTAATAAGATTGCCGCTAAACATGCTAAGGGTATTAAATCTAAAATTGCAGGTATTGAAACAACACAGATTAATAATAAAATACCATGCATTATTGCTGATAGTTTTGTTTTACCACCAGATTGTATATTTGCAGAACTTCTTACTATTACTTGAGTAATAGGTAAACCACCGATTAAACCCGAAATCATATTACCTACGCCTTGTGCAATTAACTCCCTATTCATAGGTGTTCTTCTTTTTTGAGGATCTAATTTATCTGCTGCTTCTGTAGACAAAAGTGTTTCTAAACTTGCAACTACAGCCATTGTTAATGCAATAGTGTAAATCTCAGGGTTAGTTATCATCGAAAAATCTGGCATAGAGAAATTCGACATAAAGCCAGTAAATGAATTAGTTATTGGTATTGCCACTAATTGATCTGTTTTTAATCCAAAAACAGGATCTCCTACTGTAACTATTTCGTAAATTATACCGAAAGCTACAACTAATAAAGGACCAGGAACAACCTTTAAGTATTTATTTTCTTTTACCGTTTTAGAATCCCAGAATAATAATATAGCTACAGAAACTACTGTTAAAATTGTTGTTCCAATACAAATATCTGTAATATTAATGCTAGAAAAGTTTGCTACTCCTAAAGCATTAGGAATTTGCTGAATAATTATATTTATACCTATACCTGCAAGCATTCCTTTTATTACTGAAGATGGGAAGTAATAGCCAATTACACCCGCTTTCAATACACCAAGTACAATCTGAAAAACACCTGCAATAACTACTGCTAATAAAAATGATTCAAAAGAACCTAGACTTTCGATTGAATGCAGAACAATTACTGCTAAACCAGCTGCAGGTCCACTCACTCCTAATGAAGAGCCACTCAAAGATGCAACAATTACACCTCCTATCACTCCAGAAATTATTCCAGAAAATAGTGGAGCACCTGACGCTAAAGCAACGCCTAAACAAAGAGGCATAGCCACAAGAAAAACGACTATACTAGCAGGAAAATCATGCTTTACATTTGACAATACGGAGTCCTTATCCTTACTCATATTTCAGTAGATTTAATATATGTTTGTGTAGATTTTAGTATTAATTGTATATATATGTACTTACAATAATCAATTAAGTTTTTACTTTTGAGGTCAAAAAGTTCCTTAAAAAGGTCATGATTACTATTTACTGAAAAAAGTAGCTTTTGCTTTTACATATTTGTAACATTTTGATTAAATTATTTAAGTAAAACTTAAAAATATCAAACCTATCAAGGATTTATGAAAAATATTTTATCAATTCAATCTCATGTTACTTATGGGCATGTAGGTAATTCTGCAGCTGTTTTTCCTCTTCAACTTAGTGGTCATGAAGTTTGGGCTTTAAATACTGTACAGTTTTCGGGGCATACACAATATCCAAAATGTACTGGTCAAGTTTTTACACCAACACATTTAAAAGATGTTTTAGATGGTGTCTTTTATAATATCCCAAAAACAGATTGTGATGCAATTCTTGCAGGATACCTTGGTAGTAAAGGCACTGGAGAAGTTGTATATAATATTGTTAGAGATATTAAAGAAGAAAACGAAAATGCAATATTTTGTTGTGATACAGTAATGGGGGATAAAGAAGCAGGGTTTTATATAGCAGAAGATGTCCCTCCTCTTTACAAAGATAAAATCATATCAATAGCTGATATTATCACACCAAATCAATTCGAAGCTGAATACTTGAGTAATTCAACAATTGAAACATTGAATGATGCTAAAAAAGTAGCTAAAGATTTATTCGAAAAAGGACCTAGATATGTTTTAATTACATCATTAGAACTAAAAGAAACTCCAGAAAATAACTTCAGTATATTATTATATGATGGAGATGGTTTTCATATTATTCATAATCCAAAAATCAATTTAGGAGAGGTTTATGGTACAGGTGATGTTTTTGCAGCTATGATACTTTCTAATTTTCTTAAAGGAGAAGCCATGGTAGATTGTCTTGAAAAAACTGTTACAACTATGTACAACTTAATTAATGCTACTGCTAAGCAACATAAAAAAGAACTTGATTTAATTGGTAGTAGAAGTTATTTTTTAGTTGATAAAGTTCTTTTCTTTTCTGAGAATTGCTAAACTAAAAAAGTTAGTCTTAGGATAAATGGTAAATTTCTCAAATATTTTAAACAAAATAACTTCAACTGATTTTACTCAATTGAAGTTATTTCTTTACTAATTCAACATAAATACATATCATAATAGATTTATATTAAGCCAAATAATTTATTAATAATAAATGAAATCATAATTATTGAAGCAACTAACGCGAAACCTTCAATGGTATGTTTACTTTTTAAAACGGATGAAAAAAGTCCGATTAAGAATACAAACATAAATAACACTGTACTCATTATACTTACCATAGTTTTATTGTTTGTTATATTACAGTATACGATTACTACTTACTGTAGTTCAAACAATTATCTTAAAAAATACCAATTTTTGATAATTTACTTAAAACCATTTTAGACCTTGCCAAAAGAGCTGCTGTATAAAAAGGTCTGCCATTTTCGATTGCTATTCTTAATTCACCAATTAATTCTGGATAACGTTCGCAAAATTTACCTAATAATTCTAGTGCAAAAACTTTTACTGCTACATCTGATTTTTGATTTAATAATATATCAAAACAGTAATCAATCCATTCACTTTCTTTTTCCTCTGATAAAGGTAAAGAGGCAACACTTCTTAAAAGTGATCTTTTTATTCCTTGTGTTTTAAAAGTAGGAAGCCATTCTATTATATCTGCAGTATATTTACCAAACCAATCGTTTTCAATTTCACATAGTGCCGTAAGTGTCCAAGCTAATTTATTCCCATAAACATTATCGTTAGTCCTAATTTCATTATATAACCACTCTTTCTTATTTTCTTTTAGAATTTTTTGAATAAAAATATCTCTTTCCTCTTTATTTCTAATTACCTCCATAATCTGTTTTTCTATTTTTTTATAAAATAAAATTACAATCTTCTCTATCAAAATGAAGAGGTATTACCTTTTAATCGTAACGATTCCGTTAAAAAACACTTATTGATATAGAAATTATGGTTAAGAACTGTAAATACATAGCTAAATAAACAGTTTTATTAATAGTTTTGAATAACATTATAAACAATGTAATATTCTAATTTTATTAAGACGATTTTAGCAACTATTTGTTGACCCGCCACTATCAATGAGAGAATTTAGAGAAATTCCATCTTTTGAAGATTATGTAATCAATTTAGATGGTTATGTTTTGAAGAAAAATGACTTTGAAGAAGCAAATTTTTGTTTTCTAAAAGCATATAAGTGCAATGTAACTGGTAAACTAAAGGTGACACTTAAAAGGATTAAAGAAGATAAAAAACTAAAGAGTACTGCTTATGTGCATACATTAGTTGGCAAAACTTTTATTCCTGTTTTTGATACAAAAAAAAATAAAGTGTGGCATATTAATGGCGACATTTATGATAACAGTGTTGAAAATTTAAAATGGGTTCCTTTAAAAGGAAAACAGGTTTACAATTATGCTCCCAAGAGGTTTGTATATTTAAATAGATTATATCTACCAATTGAAAGGCTTCCTTTTTTATGTATGAATGAAAAAGGAGATGTTTTATCTTTCAAAAGTGGTAAACCTAAGAAAATCAAACAAAGAGCAAATGGTAAAATTATGTTTTTTGATACTGAAGATTATGAAGGAAAGAGACATACTATCTATCCTCATGCAGAAGTGAAATCTTTATTTATCAAAAAGAAACCACTCTTAACATAAAAAGACATACATCAAGTTACATCTATTGTGTAACTTGATGTATTATATAAATGGTATTACTTGCTCGCCTTCATCAGTTAATGAGATCATTGTCCCATCATCATAATAATTAACAGTAACTAAACCATTATATTTTAAAGTATAAGCAATTTTACTTTCTTCAATTTTTGTAGTTGCAATGCCTAATTCCATAGCTAAACTTTCAATAGACCTGCTACTATTAGGCGTTAATGCCTTCACTATTCTTAAAGATTTATTCTGAATTGTCATGGTAAAGTTGTGTTTAGTTGTAGCTATTTATACGAGAATAGTAGTACTAGGTATATTAAAAATTAGATTTATTTTCATAAATCTTTAAAAAAATGTCTAATAAATATAAAAATATCAATACTTAAACCTTTCAACTTCATCTTGTTATCATAAAACGTAATTTATACAGTTTGGATTACAAGTTCCAATCAATAACTTTGATATGCAATTGTACATTCATGCGGCAAAGTCAAAAATTGCCATTGGAGATTTTGTCGCATTACAATGCAAACCTTCCATTTTCAACCTCTATTGTTCTTAATATTTAATGTTTTAACCAAACTTTTATCCGCATTATAGTAGCATACTTTAGTGAGGTGATCTGTATTCTCATAAATCATTAAGCAACTATCATCTTCAAAGTAATAGCTTACAACTATATCATAATTGGAAGTATATTCATTATTTAACAATGCTAATCTTTCTTTATTAGAATTTGCAATTTTTAATAACAATGTATCAAACTCCTTACCTTTTATATAATCAGTTTTAGGGTTAATTAAAACAGTGTAATCAAAATGAATATCTGTATTTGATAAGTATGCACCATCGCTAACAATAGATTGATTTACTTTAGTTGGAGTATCTATGTTATAAGCATAAATATAATATTCTACATAATCTTTTGCCTCTTGATGATCTAATTTACTTTGGGCAAATGACAGAAGAGAAATTATAAATAGGAAGAATGAGAAGAATAGTTTTTTCATAAATGATTTACTAAACAAATTTTAAACAGGGTATATTTTGATTCTAAAAATAAAAAGGCACAGAACATGTATTTCCTGTACCTATCATACTTAATGGATAGAATTAACTTCTCTATTTATAACACTATACCTGTCCTCCTGAAGCAATTAAAAGCATTAGTGCAACAGTACCTACTGACATACTTAAATATTGAAAAACTTTAAAAAATACTCTTTTTGTTATTGAATGAATTTCCATTTTTTATCTATTTTATTTTAAAAGAACTTATTCACTTAGTAATATCATTTGATGCAAAATATCACCACAGTAAATTAATTTTCATGTGTTACTTCTATTAAATCAGTGATCGTTTTTTCGAAATCAACATTGTTTTCAAACCTCACTACACCATATTTAGCTCCACATTTAACAACTGCTGCATTCTGTTCTCCATCAGAATACATAGTTACTTCCACACCTCTATCATTGCTAATAGTAACTTGCTTATCAAGATTTTGTAACTCTTGAAGATATTGTGACTCTATTGTATAAATCGTTATAACAGCAGTATTATCTTTAACTTTTACTTCCTTAGGGTAATCGTCTGCATATGTTGACAACTGAATAAAAATGAAGGACAAGAATATAAGAATGATTTGTTTCATATTATGATCTATTTAGAAATAAAAAAGAGGATGAAAATTCATCCTCTTGTAAGTATAATAGTAGAATTGATTGGTAATTATAGTCCAATACAAACACCTATTTGAGCGCCTGTACCTATGTTTCCTTGAATACCAAAATTGTCTGTGATATGGTATTTGGCTCCTACTCCAATTCCCCAGCCTAGTGTACTTCCTTCTCCAAATTGAAATCCAATATCACCAACTGCATAGACATCCCATTTTGGGTTCTGAATATTTAATACTCTATCAGCATACCATCTAAATCTTGCTCCTGCTCCAAATGAACTCCCTTTTCCACTCCAAGATCTATAATCTACATAAGCACCAACGGTAAAGTCTTTCCCTAATTGAGCAATTTCATAGTCTGCCATCAAACCCAAAGTATTATTACTAAATCCAGATGTGAATCCAATATTTAATGTACCAGGGCCTTTAAAATTTCCACCTCCACTAGTTTTTTCTTGAGCAAATGAACTACTTGTAAAACTCAAAATTGCGATAGAGAATAATAATGTAAATAACTTTTTCATTGTAATACTTTTTATTTTTTAGAGATAAATAATGCAGCGTTTTCTGCTTACATTAACTAATATATCTATCAATAAAATGTCACCTAAAAAAAGAAATTAATTTTTCAGTACCTGAATATTAAATAGTATACAGCTTATTATCAATGATTTAAATATTTAGAAAAATCCTCTCAAACCAATAACATAACTTCTACCTGCGGCATTAATACCAGAACTGTATGTTCTGTAACTTTGATCAAATATATTATCAACAGCTAAATTTATTGATAAATGTTCTTTTACTAGATAGCTCGATTTAAAACCTAAGGTCCACCAACTTAAAGCACCTACATGCGAATATAAATATGGTTTTGATTTCTCTGATGGTGCTAAATTATTGAAAGAAATCCCTCCACTATATTGATTATTAAGTGCTAAATGTAAATTCTTATGTTGGTATTCAATACCAACTTTTCCGAAAAATGGAGGTACATGACGTAAGTGTTCATTATTCTCTAAATCAATTCCATAAGTATATGTATAACTTCCATTCAGTGAGAATGACTTACTCAAAATTGCTTTTATTGTAGATGAGAAACCCCAAATTCTGGCATCTCCAGTGTTCTGTAAAGATAAAACTGCATATTTTTCATTGTCAATAGTAATGGAATCTTGGCCTTGATAAGTTGTAGGCAGGCGAACCATTGCATTTTTAAGCCAAGAATAATACACGTTTACTCCTATGCGTAAAACATTTCCAATATTTCTTTCAATAGTAGCATCGATAGTATATACATCTGTTGGTTTTAATTCAGGATTCGGAATAACTAAATCATCTTTAGATGGATTATAAACTTTACCAATATCATCTAGATTTGGTGCTTTAAACCCTTTTGCAAATTGTGTATTTAACTGCCAATTAGCTGTATGAAAAGCCAATCCAGCACTTCCTGTTATATTTCCAACATTATAAATAAAATGATCGTATGGTAAATTTAGTTCTTTAGAAGCCTCATCTGTATAGTCTGATTGGATATTTGTATGCGTATAGCGTACCCCTGCCGTTCCTACTAGTTTAGAATTAAAATGATATTTTGCGGAAATGTAGCCTGCTGCAGTAGTATAAAAACTTCCACCTCCAGCATATCTAGGTAAGTCTAGTTCGGTTATTCCGGTATAAATGTTTTCAGAATTTGCATGAGCATCAACTTTGTTAGTTATACCTTCTAAACCATAAAATAAATCTACCTTCTGATTTAATTTTTTAGTATAATCAATATTAATATTAAAAACATCAACCTTAACAAAACTATTACTTCTTTTATCACTTTTAAACTTTCTGTTGTGTCTATCTTCTTTTACTCTCTGATGCCCAATAATTACTCGCATATCGTCAGCTAGTTTTCCATCAAAAATATAATCCATCCGAATTGAATTCATCATCCAGAATTGTGGACCATAGTACCATTCAGAAAATTTAGGAGTTGTATTCCCATAAGGTGTAACTAAATAATCAGTTTCTACAGCTGTAATATCTTCTGAAGTAACATCTATTACTTCACCATTTACATTATCTACTGTATTTAGTTCTGTAAGCCTATCATATCTCGGAACATTAGAAGTAGTAGAAAATAAAAAGTTATACTGAAGTTTTAATCTTGAAGAAGGTTTAAAACTAAATTTTTGAAGTGTATTTATTTGATTATAAGCAGATGGTATCTGTTTCTCTAAATTTTGATTTGGTAAAATAATATCATCAAAATTTCTATTGATTACATTAAATTTTCTTTGCCCAAATTTATCATCTTCAGTTCTATACCAACTACCTGATTGTAAATCATCAAAAGCAGAATATGTTAAACTACCATTCCAAGCAAACTTCTTACCTCCTATATTTAGCCTAATATTTCCAGTTTTTTCATTATTTACAGAGTTATATTTAAGCATAGCATCACCATAAATAATTGTTTTATCTTGATGTGAAAAATCTGGGTTTTTAGTGTGAAAATCCATTACCCCTCCAAGTGCATCACTTCCATACATTACACTACCAGGTCCAAATATTACTTCGGCACTTTCTATTGAATTTGGATCAATTGCTAAAATATTTTGAAGATTCCCCCCCCTGTATATAGCGTTGTTCATTCTTATTCCATCAATTACCAATAATACTTGATTTGCTGCAAAACCTCTAATCATTGGACTACCCCCACCCATCTGACTTTTTTGAACAAATACTTCACCTGTATTGGCAATTATATCTGCAGCTGTTTGTGGTAAATTGAAGGCTATTTCGGAAGGCTGAATATTTACAATCTGTTGTGGTACTTCATAAGCTTTTTCTTCCCATTTATTAGCACCTATAATTACTTCTTCGAGAGACATAATATTATCTTCTAAAGTAGTACTTCCTATATGAATCAATTGCTTTCTTGAAACTTGTTTTGTTCTATAGTTAACATGCGAAAATGTAAAAAAGTTACCCTGTTTTGGCAATTCAAATTCTCCATCTTTATTAGATAGTTCGCTTCCTCCCTTATCGTCTTTTATAAAGACTCCCTCTATTACACCACCTGTAATATTCTTTACAACAATTGTTTGTGTAAACGCAGAAATTGAGGAACATAAAATAAAAGTTAGTATAAATAAAAATCTTATTAGTAGTGACATAACGTCGATAATGGTACTGAATTAAAGAGGTTTAATTATTTAGATTGATATATGGTTACGCACTAGATGAATGTAACCCTACTTAAATATAGTTTTTGAACAATAAAAAAGAAAGTAATAGTACCAATACACTATAAAAAATATGAGTTACTCCTTTTAAAGCTAAGAAGTAACTCACACTTTCTTAGAAAGAATAGCCTACTTGTATAGAAATACCACTATTAGATGCTAGGCCAAACTGTGTAGTAAAACCACTTCTATCTACATACATTAGGTCTATACCGGCTCCATACTCTACAATTGGACTATCTTTAATAATATCTCCATTTGTAGTTTTGTAAAGTGCACTCGAATTAGATACTACAATTTGGGGAATCAGATATAAACCATACAAATCTGTATTAACTACTCTAAGCATTGCCCCAATATGGTAATTATCCAATCTAGAATTACCAAGAGAAGTAACATCAGCTTGTCCTTCTGCTAATTTCCCTCCTGTGCTTTCTAAATTAGAAGCATAAGAAAAATAAACATTAAATGCATAAGCACTTAATTTTAATTGTGTTTGATCCCACATGGCACCACCTACAGTAACACCTATAGGATGCTTACCAGTCATGAATCTTTTAGAATTTTGAGCATTTGATTGTAACCCAAAAGATGTTAGTACAAACAGTAAAAATAGAATCCTTTTCATAATTTAATCAAATAATTAAACAGTACAGCACATACTTTATGCACCTATGAAAAAGCAAAAAAAATATTAAAAAGGTTATATTTTGAACTATTCAACTATCATTCCAAAAATGGGAAATCAGCAGCTATTTATTTCTAAATAATAAAGGGCCTTCAAAAGGATATTTGATTATTTTAATTTCGGATGGTCCTATATATAATTCAACATCATTAATAAATGCACCTTTTGTTGCACAATGAGTATCTGCATTGTTCTCAAAAGAAATCAATACTAAAAAAAATGTTGATACCTCTACTAAGGTTCTAAGTTTGGTAGTCATAAAAAATTCAGGTAAATAAATAATATGTGCAAATATAGTTTTTTAAAATAAAGTAAGATTCATATTTCTATTTATAAATCAATTATTTAGTTTAAATTCGTTTTAACTTTAAAAATCAACTCTACTATAATCTCAATTTAAAAATGACTGAGAATGCTGAATTAATGCGTCAATCAAGACAAGATCTTGAAGGGCGATGGGAATCTATTTTAGCCGTTTGTGCTGTACCTATTCTATTCCAATCTTTGGTTTCTGGTGGTTCTTATATATCACCAGAAACACCTATTTCACTAATAAATATCTTTGTGATTGGCCCTCTAAGCTTTGGAGTAAGTAGATATTGTCTTAATTTTTCTAGAGGTCATGAACCGGAATTTGGCCAAATTTTCCAAGGATTTAATTCTATAGGAAAGAATATCCTAGCCAATCTCTTAATGGGAATATTAGTTGGCTTAGCATCTCTTTTCTTTGTTATACCTGGTATTATTGTCGCTTTAATGTTTTCTCAAACTTACTTTATCTTATCTGATAACGAAGAAATGGGTGCTTGGGAGGCCATGCAATTAAGTAAAGAAATGATGCGCGGTAACAAAACAAAGTTACTTCTTTTAGCACTAAGGTTCTTTGGATGGTTTCTATTATGCTTACTAAGTTTAGGTATAGGCTTTTTCATTTTATCGCCTTATTACAACTTAACAATGGCTAAATTTTACGATGACATTAGAGATAATGTTTATGTAGAACAGTATTAATAATTTCTACCATTATACCTATTTTAATGGTAGATAAATCATCCTCTTGATCTTAATGATTAAGAGGATTTTTTTATGTTATTTGATAAGCCTTTCAATCTTATCAAAATGATTACTATCTTGACTCACGAAACAACACTACATACTCAATAAACACATGAACACTATTAAACCACTATGGACTCCATCAAACGAGTTTATAGCCACTACTAACATTTTTCAATTTGCAGAAAAAGTATTTAAAAAAGAAGAGTACAATTATGCCAATTTACATCGTTATAGTTGCAATAATCTTAGCGATTTTTGGTCTACTCTTTGGGATTTTTCATCTATTATTGGTGATAAAGGAAACCCTCCTTTTTATATAGAAAATGACTTTATATATACTGCTGATTTTTTTCCTGAAGCAACTTTAAATTATGCAGAAAATCTTTTAAGAAGAAGAGATAACCATATTGCTTTAATTGGTAGAATGGAAGATGGAGGTAGAAAGCAATTATCTTATAAAGAATTATATGATTTAGTAAGTAAGCTCGCTTTCCAATTTAGAAAAGATGGCTTGCAAAAAGGAGATAGAGTAGCGGGTTATATTCCCAACTGTATTGAAGCTGTAGTAAGTATGCTCGCAGTAACTTCTATTGGTGCTGTTTGGACATCTTGCAGTCCAGATTTTGGATTTCAAGGAGTATTGGATAGGTTTGGTCAAGTTGAACCAAAGTTTCTGATTTCAGCAAATGCCTATTCTTATAATGGTAAAATACATAGTTGCTTTACACAATTAAAATCCCTTTCAGAAAGTATTTCAAGTCTAGAAAAAATTATAGTCTTCGATTTTTTTAATGATAATCACACTCCATCTAAAATTGATAAAGTAGTTACTTGGGAAAGCTATATTGATAATGCTGCTACTGAAATAACTTTTGAGCAATTGCCTTTTAATGCTCCACTATTTATTATGTATTCTTCTGGTACTACAGGAAAACCAAAGTGCATTATTCATAAAGTTGGTGGGGTTTTGTTAGAACATCAAAAGGAACATTTACTCCATACAAACATTTCTGAAAATGATGTGTTTTTCTATTATTCTACTTGTGGATGGATGATGTGGAATTGGCTTATAAGTGGTTTAGCTTGCGGTGCAACTCTTGTACTTTTTGATGGAAGTCCATTTTATCCAAATCATAATTTTTTAATTGATTTAATAGATGAGGAGAAAATTTCAATTTTTGGTGTTAGTGCAAAATTCATTGGAGCGTTATCAAAATTAAATGTAATACCAAAAGAAACGCATCAGTTAAGCTCTTTAAAAACAATTTTATCTACAGGTTCTCCATTAGCAGCAGAACATTTCACTTATGTCTATTCTTCTATTAAAAATGATGTGCTACTATCTTCAATTTCTGGAGGAACAGATCTTATTGGTGCATTTGTATCTGGAAACCCTACTCTACCAGTTTATGCAGGAGAATTGCAATGCAAAGGCTTGGGTTTTGATCTAGCTATTGTAAATGATAAAGGCGAATCTTTACCTAATGGAAAAGGAGAACTTGTCTGCAAAAAAGCATTTCCATCAATGCCTATTGGCTTTTGGAAAGATAACAATAATGAGAGATACTATAATGCCTATTATAAACACTTTGATAATGTTTGGGCACAAGGAGATTTTGCTGAAGTGACGACGAATAACGGATTAATAATTCATGGACGTTCAGATGCAGTATTAAACCCTGGTGGAGTTAGAATTGGTACAGCAGAAATATATAGACAAGCTGTTAAAGTTCCAGAAGTTCAGGAATGCATAGCTATTGGTCAAGATTGGAAAGACGATTGTCGGGTTGTTTTGTTTGTCATTTTAAAAGATAATAAAGAGTTAACCACAACTATTATTCATTCCATTAAAAATATCATTAGGAAAAATGCGACTCCAAGGCATGTTCCCGCAAAAATTATTCAAGTAAATGATATACCTAAAACAAGGAGTGGCAAAATAGTAGAATTAGCTGTAAGAAATGTAGTACATGGTATTGAGGTAAAAAACACAGCAGCTTTACAGAACCCAGAAGCCTTAAATTTATTTAAAGATATCAAAGAGTTACAAACTGATCAATAATTCTATTACTAGTACAAAAAATTGAAACTAAAAAAGACTTCACATAGAATGTGAAGCCTTTTCAACTTATAGCTTAACTAATTAATATTTTCAGGTCGTTTACATTAATTTTTATTACTAACACTTTATGTAACAATGTTACTAATGTAATTATACGACATATTTTATAGATGATGTGTTAAAAAGAATTGAAACTATTTAACACTTTGTTACCTGTCTTATTATCAGAATTTTAAAAGAATAGAACCACTCTAAGCTCTTAAATAACTGTACTTACTCTGAGAATAACAATGTACTTTCATTAGTTATTGTTAGTTCAACTGATTTGTACGACTTATTTGATTTCTCATCAATTTTTATTGCTACATTCATAATAAAGATTGCAAATAATAATAAGAAAAATGATTTCATGGTTTCTAAATATTCTTTTTGTTTATGTTTTCCTTTTACACACTAAAGACAACTGAAATAGAAGTATGACAAAAAATATAGCCTTTTTTTATCAATAATAAATGAGATTAATAAATGTCTAAAATAGAAAATAAAGAATGCTTCAATTCTACTTCTTTTATCAAAAATCATAACACTCTAATTGCTAAAGAATTAACTGTAATTAAGTGGTTTTTAAAACAAAAAAAGTGGGTGTTATTGAACACCCACTTTTAAGTCTATTTGTCTAATTATTTATATCAAGTTTAATCTCTTTAATAACCAGTGTTTTGTTTAAAACCAGCATTTAAATCAAGTTCTCTTTGTGGAATAGGAAGAAAACCTCTTTTTCCCATATCAAAGTTTACTTCAAAATCTACAGGGTTTCCAACATCACCAGTTAAGTTTTGTCCATTTTTCATGTATTCCTCCTCCTCATCGGTAGGCAGTGTTAAAGTATATCCACTAACATCAAGTTCTTGTTTAGCATAGGAAAGCCCTCTTCTCAACACATCAAAATAACGATGCCCTTCCATTGCTAACTCAAGTCTTCTTTCCGTAAAAATATCATCTATAGAAACACCAGTTACAGGCGTTAACCCAGCTCTTGTTCTCACTCTATTTACATAGTCATCTGCTTTACCTTGGTTACCTGTAACTAAATTAAGTTCTGCTGCCATTAAATAAACATCTGCTAAACGTATATAATGGTAATTTTGATCATAATTTAATTCTGGTGTACCTGCATCTGTTCTACGGTAAGCATGAGTAGTATATTTATAAGTGAACATACCTGTATAGGTATAATGCCATTCTAAATTAGGAGAAAATGGATCTTCTCCTTCGTAGTCTTCTTGCTCTTTATCTACAAGTTCTTTAGCATAAATTATTGTTGATGCCTTACGTGTATCACCTGCTACAAATAAGTTTTCTAACTCTCTAGTTGGCGATCCAAATCCCCAACCTTGTGCTAATGTATTAGAATTGTGACCTCTAGGCCCTGCCATTGTACATTGGTAGTTACCTAATTTATTATGCGACCAATCACCAGTTCCTGTATTGGCAAAACAGATTTCAAAAAGCACTTCTTGATTAAAATTACCGTTCTGATTGAACAAGTCCTCATACTTAGTAGATAATGTTTTTCCAGATTTTGTAATAATCTCTTCTAACATATTTACAGCATCTTGTTGTGTAAATGCATTGCTATCTTCTACTGGCATTTCAGATTTTTGATATACCCCAGTGTAAAACATAAACATTTTAACCAATTCTGCTTTTGCTGCCCATTTAGTCAATCTACCTAAATCATTTTCAGGATGTTGTTCTGACATTAATGGAATAGCGTCAAGCATTTGTTTGGCTGCATATGCATACGCTTCATCTGGTGTTGACTGCTCAACAGCTTCCCAATCACTACCATTCAAAGTAGTTCTAACTATTGGTACATTTTCAAAATAGCGCAACACTTCAAAATAATAGTGCCCTCTAAGAAACAAAGCTTCACCCTCAATATTATTCTTTAATTCAGCTTCACTTGCCTTAAAATCAATTTTATCATAGCTTGTTAAAAGCGTTGTTGCTCTTTGGATACCAACATAACACTTCTTCCAAGTTTTAGCACCTTGATCTCCAATTGCTCTAGCATCAAACCTTGCCATTTGTTGCCAACCCAGCATATCTGTAGCATTAGAACCTCCTGTATACACATCATCAGACATTACATCTGCAGTAAGTGCCATCGGCATAGCTTGCCAATCTAGGTTATCATTTCTTAGTAATTCATATGTACCTATTAAAGCTTGTCTAGCCTCTGTAGATGTTCTAAAAAATGAATCTTGGTCTTGTGAATCTTTTGGATCGATATCCAAGAATTTATTACATGATGATGCAGTAATCAATAGCATCAAAATGGTTGATATATATATATTAAATTTTCTCATTATGAAAGTTCGATTAGAATGTTATGTTAAGACCTACTAAGTACGAGCGAGCCTGAGGATATGAACCCATATCAAAACCAGAACCCATTGCTCCACCATGTCCCATTTCTGGATCTAAACCTGAATAATCTGTGAATGTCAATAAGTTATTACCAGATACGTAGACTCTTAGACGTTGCATTCCTGCTTTCTGTGAAATTACTTTTGGTAAAGTATAACCAATTTGAACGTTCTTTAATCTTAAATAAGATGCGTCTTCTATATGCACCATATCATTCATCCACAAATAGTTATTGTTTGTATCGTCATGTGTAAAACGAGGCATTGTATTCGATCCATTATCTGGTGTCCAACTATCTAAATAGCGTGTATTGTAGTTTTGTTCAGAAATTAAATCTTGGCGCGTCGAAGCATTCATCATCTGACCACCTGCTTGTCCTTGCCAGAACATAGAGAAATCGAATCCTTTATATTCCGCTCGTAATGTTAAACCATACGACCAACTATGTACCGGCGAACCAATATCAGTTCTGTCATTTTCATCAATTACACCATCACCATTTGTATCCATATAACGAATATCACCTGGTTTAGCATTCATACCGTACATTTCGTTATACTTTTGTGCATCGGCTTCTGTTTGTAAAATTCCATCAGTTTTAAACCCATAAAAGAAAGGTAAAGAGTGTCCGGTTGCCATTGCCATGTTACCAACAGTATTATGTAAGCCATCCCCAAAAATAAATCCATCAGAATTATTTACCTCAGTTACCTTATTATCATTATAAGCTACATTACCTGTTACAGAATATTTAAATTCTCCTTCATTATTTTGATACGTTAATGCCAATTCAATACCTTGGTTTCTTACTGTTCCCAAGTTCGTAATTGGATCTTCTTGGCCTGTATAATCAGGTACTGGCTTATTCCCTAATAGATCTTGTCGTTCTCTTGAGTAGATATCTACATTTGCTTGTAACATATCATTAAAGAAACCTACATCAATACCAACGTTAAATTCTGCTGCTGCTTCCCAACGTAAATCTGGATTGGCCATTCTTGTTAAACCATACCCTGGTTGAGGAACGCCATTAGGTCCTAATGGATAAGAAGGTGTACTACCAAATGCTGAAAGGTATCCAAACGGAGGAATATTTTCGTTACCAACTCTACCCCAAGAACCTCTTACTTTTAAGAAGTTAACGGTCTCATTATATTTTAAGAAATCTTCGTTAGATAATACCCAACCAGCTTGTATTGAAGGGAAGAATCCAAATTGATTATTAGGTCCAAAGTTTGAAGAACCATCATAACGCATTGTTGCACTTAAAAGGTATTTCTCTTTATAATCATACCCCACTCTACCAAAGAAAGACATTAACCTATGGTCGTAAAACCCACCATTTGATTTCTGAGAATTATCATCTGAGCCATTTCCTACATATCCGTAGTCCCAACCTGGTAATTGAAGTTGATTTCTAGAACCCCATAAATCTGTACCTGTACTCTGACGCATAGTCATACCGCCAAGTACATTAAATTTATGATCGTCATTGATTTTAAATTCATACATGGCTGTGTTTTCCCATTGCCAAGTACTGTATTCACCCATACTTTGATTTACTGAACTTGCTGCATTTTGATTAACAGAGTTATAATAAACTTCTGGAGAATATCCTCTATTTGCCCACGATCCCACATCGACACCAAAATCTGTTTTTACTGTAAGTCCTTTTAATCGAACAGGTTTAACCTCGACAAATGCATTGCCTATAAATTTGTTTGTAATGTTATCTTCATACGTATTATGGATTTTTGCAACAGGGTTTACGATTTCTCTAAGCTGACGATCAGAGATACCATAATAAGACCCTTGGTTTCCAGTAATAGGATTTACATGGTTAGGGTTATAAGCTGGTTTAACTGGGTAAGCATCGTATTCATTGTCTCTAGTATAATCATATACAGGCGTTAATGGATCATGTAATAATGCATTCTGAATTGATCCACCAAATTGTTGATTTTCTTCAATTCCGCTTCTTTCTTCTCTCACAAAAGTAGCATTTACACCAACTTTTACAGATTCAGATACTTTATGAGAAGTGTTTAAACGGAAGGTATATCTTTCGAATTGTGATTTTTCTGGAGCAATAATTCCATCTTGACCAAAGTAACCGAAACTTGCCAAGTAGTTAGAACTTTCTGTACCTCCTGAAGAAGAAATACTGTGACTTTGAATTGGTGCAGATTGAAATATTTCGTTCTGCCAATTTGTATCATTTGCTGGGTTTGCAATTTGCTCATCAGAATAAATTGGTCTACCTCCTGCATTAACAGCACCTTGATTATGTAACGTCATGTATTGTTGAGCATTTAATAGAGGTGATTCTCTCCAAGCATTTTGTACACCATAATACCCGTCATAAGTTACAGTAGACTTTCCAGATTTACCTTTTTTTGTTGTGATCATTACAACTCCATTTGCACCTCTAGAACCATAGATTGCAGAAGATGCAGCATCTTTAAGGACCTCCATAGATTCAATATCATTCGGATTTAAGAAATTGATATCATCCATTTGCATTCCATCTACTACAAATAAAGGAGTGTTGTTTCCGTTAGAACCCGTACCACGAATCCGGATATCAACACCAGCACCTGGTTGGCCAGAAACATTTGTTACTAAAACACCTGGTGTTCTACCTTGTAAAGACTGTGCCGCGTTACCAACAGGTGTTTCTGTAATTTCTTCAGATTTAACTGAAGCAATAGCACCTGTTACAACACTTTTCTTCTGAACTCCATAACCCACAACAACTACTTCTTCTAATTGCTCTACATCTTCATCTAAAGAAATGTTGATAGTTGTTTTTGTACCAATAGCTTCTATTTTTTGGACATACCCAATAAAAGAGAAGATTAATTTTTTATCATTTGGTCCGACTTGTAAAGAAAATTTACCATCAAAATCTGTTATCGTACCTGTCGAAGTTCCTTCTATAGATACATTAACTCCAGGAAGTGGCATTCCATCTGTAATATCTGTTACATTACCAGATATAGTTTTCCCTTGTGCTGATACATCTTGTGCACATAATAATGTACCCATAAAAAGTATAGACGCGACCAGGAACTGTATTAGTTGTATTGGTTTAGTACGCATAAAATTGGTTTAAAAAATTACTGATTACGCTAAGTAATTAATCTGCAGATATAAATTAGGTTTAGCTTTTTTATTTTTTGTTCATGCAATTTTAAGTACTATAAGTGTAAAATCACAACTTCACCAACGAATGTTAATTTTCTAACTATCACTCAAAAAAAACAATATAAAACAATGAATTTCAACAAAATACACAAACAGTGCACTTTGTTGAAATTCATTACTCTACATTTAAAAAAATGTAATTTTAACAGGTATTACAATAAATAATGTCAGTTTTAAAATTTTTTAATTACTCTAAAATTTAAAATCACCTGCTATCTTCATTGTTTTTATTTCTCTCCCTTGTATAAAATGTAAAATTAAGAACTTGTTCTCTTGAGTCAAGTTGATTTCGTGTTGCCCTTGCACTTTATTTTTACTATAAATTAATTCTCCTTGCAAAGAAAAGACGTTTATTTTATAGTTTTGGTCATTATTAACCCCAACAACAAATGATGAAAATTGATTTGCATTCAATCTTATTATTGGTTTTAAATCATTTGCTTTAGACGTATTGACTATTAATGGTCCAAAAAATTCATATTTACCATCTAAATCAATTTGTTTTAATCTATAATATACTCTTCCTACTCTAATCATTGAATCAAAAAATTGATAATCAATCAATATATTACTATTACCGGCCGATTTAACTTCACCAATCTTAGTAAAATGTTTCATATCTGTACTTATTTCTATTTCAAATTTAGATGAGTTCTGTTCTGATGCAGTTTGCCATTCTAAAATAATTAAATCGTTTTCAACTTTACTCGTAAAAGAAATTAACTCAACTGGTAATTCAATATCATCTGGTACAGTAATATTACAATTTGTAAAGTTATGTACTAGACCTTCATCAAAAGCAGAAGTCTGTGCCCCATTATCATGATCGACTCCACTAGTAACACTATATGTAAAAAAAAATCGAGAATCCTCATCTAACTCTGTACCTAAAGTAAGCGTCCAAGAATCGTCTCCATTATCTATCATATTATAACCGACATAATCACCTAGATCTAAACAATCATTTTCATCAGATTGGCACTTATAAAAAGTAACATACTTATTACCTCCAATGTTATCTTCAGCAACTCCATCCTTTAAGGCATTAAATACCATGGTTGTAGAACCTATATTTACTTCTCTTGAATAGGAGTAATCTAAATCTGATGGATTATCTGGATCAGTAAAACTGTAACCATCACATTCTACAACTTGTGAATAGACAAATTGCATTTGAAATAAAAGTAATGTGAATAGAATTAGAATAGATGATTTCATAGTGTGCTCAGAGGTTTGTTATTAATACAAATGACTCATATTAAGCTAAAAAAACCTATTATTTAACCTCTACATTAACTCACAACTCCTCTATTTTTATTCAACATTTACTCTACAGAAATACTACACAACCTATTTAAAGGGTAATTTTGATACTCTATAGATGGATTTTATTAAAATGGCTGAAATATTCAATACACATTCAACTTACTCAGTTTACCCTTATTAACGTTTAAGAAAGATACTTTAACGCCCGAAACTATAATCTAAAATTTCATTATTCGATATTCGTTTTAAGCTTAACACTAATTTTATTGAGGTCTTTTTTATTTACAAATGGAAAATAAAACTAAAAAAACCAGTGATTTTGAGATTAAATATGAGAATGGAAAAGTGGTTATATACCAAAATAATCAGTACATTAAAACATTCCACAGCAAACTAATGGCCGTAGGTTTTATAAACAGAAACGGTTTTAAATTTTAAAGATTTTAGGTAGAATATTGATTAAAAATATTCTACCTTTTTTTATTCTTCATTTTCAGAATCCTTATTCAAATAAAGTGTTTGTGTAGGGAATGCAAATTCAACCCCCAAATCTTCAGATAATTTTATTACAGCCAACATTACTTCTTCTCTAGATTGTAATTCTACAGCTCTATCATTTGTTTTAAAAAACGTATAAAAATAAATATCTAAAGAACTAGCTGCAAATTCATATAAATGAACATGATAATGATCTTCTCTTGTAAGCGGATGGTTTTTAACTATATCTCTAATTCCATTTACAAAATTTTCTATTTTTTCACGTGGTGTGTTATATGTTATAGAAATGGTAGTCATGTATCTTCTAAAATTTCTTTTGCCTTTGTTGTTCACTTTATTGTCAGAAACCATACTGTTTGGGATCACAACTACAGAGTCTTCAAAAGTTCTAATTTTTGTAGTTCTAAACCCTATTTCTTCCACTATTCCATCTAAATTATCAACAGATATATAATCACCTACTTTAAAAGGTTGATCCGTAAACAACATTATAGACCCTATAAAATTCTTGACGGTATCTTGTGCTGCAAATGCAATTACTAAACCACCTACAGAGATACCTGCAACAAGGTTTTTTACATTGTAACCTAATAATTTAAGTCCAATTCCAATACCAATAATTAAAGCTAAAATCCTTAATGATGATTTTAATATTGGGGATAACTGTTCATTAAAATTAAAATGATTTTTATTTCTTTTAAAAGTAAGTTGATATACAAATAATTCAGGAGTACGATACAAAAGCACCATTAATGATAAACCAAAAACTACTTTACTACTCATTGATAAAAAATACGACAATGAGTTATTTAAAAGTAAAAAAGGAATTATCCAATAATAGGTTGCTGATAGTATTGTTAACATTAATGGAGTTTCATAAGCATTGATAACCTTCCATAAAAAATACTCCTCATGTTTATCCGAAAGGATTCTTTTTAATACAACAGATAACAATAATTTTGACAACCAATATGCTAAAACCAATAATAAGCCTACTATAATTAATCCTATTACTTGCCATAGACGAATACCAAACAACATCTGGTTACCAACTTTTATTTTTGTAATAAATTTTACAAATTTCTGTGAATAACTAGGATACGTATTATTGAATATAATAGATATCTGACCCGTTGAAAACCTTGAATAATGCCATTTGCCTGATGGTGACCTTACTAAATAAATATCTTGGAGATCCTTAGAAATAGTAAATCTGTGTGTATTTGTATTTTTATCGAGATAATCTTTTTGGAGAGATAGATCGACATTATAGGGGTAGATACCTTTAGATCTATAAATTAACTTTAATTCTGTAGCTAGTTCCTTTCTCCGTTCTATACTCCAAAATGCAGGATTAAATGCCTCTGCAGCAACATCTGGATGGAAATCTCCTTCGTCTAGAAAATTAAGGTGAGTATGGAATGCGTGATAAGGTGAGCTTAGAGAATATTCAACCCCATCTTTGGAGTGAAATCTATAGAAATCATGATCGTTTGGAAAGCTCTCTAATATTTTATCTGCTTTATCAGATTCTTCTTTTTGACTAAATCCAACTAAAGAAGATAATATGAAGACAAACAGAATGCTAAAATTTTTCATAAATAACAAAATAATTGATAAAAGGAATATGGGCTAATAAAGGCTACTCCTCAATTAAAAGTAATACGTTTTGTATTAATAATTAGTTTGGTAAAATCTGACTTTATTCAAAAAAACTATTCTGTTTGCTATTTTCTATATCTTACTTTCAATTTTTTATTCTATCAAAACAGACAAGTCTGATTGATTAAATATTACTTTATAATTACAGTTCTCTATACTAATACAAGCAATAAAATTAGACTTGTGAATCTTATCATCAGTCGGAAACCATTTTTTCTTATCTGGGTGTACACAAATAAACAATCCTTCTTCGTCTCCTACTGCTAAGAATTTCTCGAAAGAACCATCATAAATACTAAGATTCATTTTATTAAAAAATTCAAATGTTCTTTCCAATTGTGTTGTTGCAATACCTATCTCAGAAATAGATAAACATTGCGTTAAATCAAATGTTTTAGTAGTAGAGTTCTTTAAATTTCTTCTGCTTATAAATTCTACAATATTATTATCTGCATCATAAAAATATACTGCCTTAGCATTCCAATTTTCAAAATCTTGAATTAGTTGTTTATTATAAGACAATACGTTCAATCTATCATTTAAAAAATGAACTGCTTCCTTTTCTTTATATGCCGGAATATTAATTGCAAAATGATACGGAGAATAGGTTGATCCTACCCTAAATTCCAACAAAGAATTTCCAATATTAAAATTAAAATAATCGCTCTTAATTTCTGCCAATTTAAAGCCTAGCACATCTTGATAAAACGCTTTTTGTTTTGTTATATCCGAAGAGAACAATACCAATTTTTTAATTTCCATTTCAGTAGGTTAATAGTTAAAGTTAAGGTGCTACTAAATATACAATTTTCTTTATAAAAGTTAAATACTGAAAGAATGTAGTATTCTTAAGCTTTACACTAAAGTATACAACTTACACTTAAAAATAATTGAATAACTAAAACAGGCTTATTTATTACAACATCGACTCATTTTCATTACGACATTATTACGTTTACGGCAATAAAATCAATCATTTTAATACTGCTAGAGGGGTAAATGATGTATTATTGCAATACACAAAATGAAATGAACAAACCAAAACATATATTCAATACCAACATGTTGAAAAGAACTTTTTTTGGGTTACTAATAATTGGAACTATAGTTTTAATTGCAGGAAAACCATCTAATGATAATGTAACTGATGAACGTGTAGAAGCTTTATTAAAGCAGATGACTTTAGCCGAAAAAATTGGTCAAATGACACAGGTTACATTAGAAGTAATTTCTAAAGGAGACTCCCCTTTTAATATGGATAAACCTTGGGAATTAGACATGGAGAAAATCCATGAAGTTATTGTTAATTATCATGTTGGTTCTATACTAAATACTGGTGGTCTTGTACGTACCCCAGAAGAGTGGAATAAAGTAATTACAACAATTCAAGATGTTGCTACTAAAGATACACGACTTAATATACCTATCATATATGGAATAGATGCAATACACGGAATGTATGGAGCTGGAGCTACTTTATATCCTCATGAAGTAGGATTAGCGGCAACTTGGAATCCTACTATTGCATTTGATGTTGCAAAATTATCTGCCTACGAAACAAAAGCTGCTTCTATTCCTTGGGTTTTTAGTCCCACTTTAGATTTAGGAATAGACCCTAGATGGCCTAGACAATATGAAGGCTTTGGAGAAGACCCCTATTTATCTAGTGTTTTAGGTGTTGCTTCTGTAAAAGGATTTGAAGGCGAAAATATTGGTGATAAAAACAATGTTGCTTCTTGTTTAAAACATTTTGTAGGGTATGGAAATCCAAAAAGTGGAAAAGACAGAACTCCAGCATGGATACCTGAACCCTTCTTAAGAGAATATTTTCTTCCTCCTTTCCAAAAAGCTATTGAGGCTGGAGCAAGGTCGATTATGGTAAATTCAGGAGAAATTAATGGAATGCCTGTTCATGCAAGTAAAATGCTTCTGAAAGAAATACTAAGAGATGAACTAGGCTTTCAAGGTGTTGTAGTAACAGATTGGTTTGATATCAATAATTTAGTGGAAAGGCACCATGTTGCTGCAAACAAAAAAGATGCTATTAAAATGGCTATTGATGCAGGTGTAGATATGTCTATGGTTCCTTATGATATTGAATTCTGTAAATTATTACTTGAATTAGTAAAAGAAGGTGAAATTACTGAAACAAGAATTGATCAATCTGTAAGAAGAATTTTACAACTCAAATTAGATCTTGATTTATTCGAAAACCCTACTTACGATTACAAAGAATATCCAGAGTATGGTGGCTTTAAACACCATCAGATAGCTAGAAATGCGGCATTAGAATCAATTACTTTATTAAAAAATAAAAATGATATTTTACCTCTTAAAAAAGACGTTAAACTATTAGTAACAGGACCTAACGCTAATTCAAATAGAACTTTAAATGGCGGTTGGTCATATACGTGGCAAGGTGAAGAAACAGATATACATGCTAAGGACCATAATACAATTTATGAAGCCTTAGTAAGCAAATCATCGTCAGAAAATATAACTTTTGTACAAGGTGTTGAATACCCTAAAGAAGTTGCTGATTATAAAATTGATCGAATAGTTGATATAGATAAAGCGGTTGCTAAAGCTCAAAATGTTGATTATATCTTACTCTGTTTAGGTGAAAACACATATACAGAAAAACCTGGTGATTTAGATGAATTGACACTTTCTAAAAATCAAATAACATTGGCCAATAGAATGATTGAAACTGGTAAACCTGTCATTTTAATTCTAAATGAAGGAAGACCACGAATTTTTAATGCTATTGAGCAAGATATCGCTGCCGTTGTACAGACTTATTTACCGGGTAATGAAGGAGGAAATGCACTTGCTGAAATCCTTTATGGTGATGTAAATCCATCTGGAAAACTGCCTTATACTTACCCTAGATATACAAATGATTTAGTCCCTTATTACCATAAGTTCTCTGCTTCTACTGCACATAATGATGGTAATATCAATAATAATCACGAAATAAATTCTCAATACGAATTTGGTTTCGGGTTAAGCTACACCAATTTTGAATATTCTGAATATCAAATATCTAAATCTACTTTCACATCCGATGAATCTATAGAGGTTAGTATTAAGGTGAGTAATACAGGCAAAAGAGATGGTAAAGAAGTTGTACAATTATACACAACAGATTTAGTGGCCTCTTTGTCTCCTTCGGTAAAAAGACTGAGAAGATTTAAAAAAGTTGAGTTAAAAGCTGGAGAAACAAAAACAATTCAATTCTCACTTCCAATTACAGAATTATCCTTCATTGGCCATAATAACCAACCGTTATTAGAAGCTGGTGATTTTAAAATACATTGCGGCGGATTTACTAAAGATTTTGTCTTATCTGATTCACGAAAATTATAACTACTTCTCTAAATAAAACTGTTTATTAAACTTTTAATGATGAATAACAAAGCAAATACAAATAGCATTTCGATTTTCGAAAAAATTGGCTATTCATTAGGTGATGGTGCCGCCAATATAGCGTGGCGTGGCGTAGCTACTTTCCTGTTTATTTTTTATACTGATGTTTTTGGAATTGCACCTGCAGCAGTTGGTGTACTTATGTTAGTTGCACGTTCTAGCGATGGTATAAGTGATGTTTTTATGGGCATTGTTGGTGATAGAACTAAATCAAAATACGGAAAATTTAGACCATGGATTCTATGGACTGCGATTCCGTTAGGTGTAATACTTTCGTTATTATTTACTGCTCCAGATTTATCTGATACAGGAAAACTTATTTATGCGTATACAACATATATTCTTTTTACATTAATATATACTGCCAATAACATTCCTTACGGTGCTTTAATGGCTGTAATGACTGGAAATGATAAAGAAAGAACATCGATTGGTTCTTTTAGGATGGTGGGTGCCTTTGCAGGGGGTATGCTTGTGCAAGGCGCACTACTTTATTTAGTAGCAATGTTTGGTAATGTAAACCCAGATATTAAAATTACACCTGCTGGAGTTGATACTTATGTTGTAGCTGTAACGTCTCCTAATGATGTTGAAAATGCAAATATCAAAACAGAAAATGGTATTGCTACTTTTAAATGGACAGACGATTTAACCGCTTTAGATGACGAACCTTCTACATCTAAAAGTTTTAAAATGAATGCTGGCGAAAAATATAGTTTTATTGTTGAAGGTGAAGATAATCTGAACGCAAAGAGTATCTCTCTCATCAATCAAAAGAAAGGGTACAGTTACTCTATGTATTTAATGTCTGCTTTCTTAACAGTATTCATGATTATTACTTTCTACAGTACAAAGGAACGTGTTAAACCTCCAAAAGCTCAAAAAAGTAATTTAAAAAAGGATATTAAAGATCTAATTCGTAATAAACCATGGTTAGTTCTTTTAGGAATCGGTTTACTTTTTAATGTCTATAATTCTATTAAACAAGGTATTGTAGTTATATATTTCACTCACTACATTCAAGATCAGCTTCTTGCCGCTTCTTATATGATTGGTTTAACTTTAGCCTCTATTGCAGGCGCAATGGTTACAGCTACATTAAGTAAAAAGTTTGGTAAGAAACAATTGTTCATTTATTCTCTTATCTTCTCTGGGGCTGTTAATTCTTTACTTTACTTCTGTAGTGAAGTAGATATTGCAAGTATTTTTGCACTAGGAATTATTTCAGAATTTTCCGCAGCAATCTTCCCTACCCTATTCTTTGTAATGTTAGGTGATGCTGCAGATTATTCAGAATACAAAAATGGAAGAAGGGCAACAGGGCTTATTTATTCAGCTGGTTCTTTCGCTACAAAATTTGGTGGTGGTATAGCAGGAGCAATAATAGGTTTTGTATTAACTGCATATAACTATAATGGTTTAGATCTAGATTCTATTAGAGGTGCTGTTCCAGGTATTATCATGTTAATGAGTTGGGTTCCTGCAGTAATTGCAGTAATAACAGCTGTTTTAATGTTGATTTATCCTTTAGGTGATGAAAAACTTTCAGAGATTTCTCAAGAATTAAATAGAAGAAGGTTACAAGAAAGCAATAATAATCAAGAAGTTATTGATGAAGAAATGATTCAAATCTAAAACTGTGATTATCAAAAATATTAAATAAGAATACAAAAATTATAAAACTATGAAATACGGATTTTTCGACGATAGCAACAAAGAATATGTTATCACAAACCCAGCTACACCTTTCCCTTGGATTAACTATTTAGGAAACGAGGATTTCTTCTCTATCGTTTCTAATACAGCAGGTGGATATTCTTTTTACAAAGATGCTAAATTTCGTCGCCTAAATAGATATAGATATAATAATGTCCCTATGGACAATGGTGGTCGTTATTTTTATATTAAAGATGGTGATACTATGTGGTCTCCAGGCTGGAAACCCGTAAAAACAGAACTTGATAGTTATGAGTGTCGTCATGGTTTAAGTTATACTAAAATTAAAGGCGAAAAAAATGGATTAGAAGCAGAGGTAACAATGTTTATACCTCTCGGAAATTGGGCAGAAATTCAAAAAATGACACTGACCAATACATCTTCTGAAACAAAAACATTCAAACTATTCTCATATAACGAATGGTGTTTATGGAATGCTGAAGACGATCAGAACAATCTACAACGTAACCTAAATACTGGTGAGGTTGAAATTGACGGAGCTACTTTATACCATAAAACAGAATATAAAGAACGTCGTAACCATTATGCATTTTATCACTTAAATAGTGAAATTGATGGTTTTGACACTGATAGAGAGTCGTTTATTGGTTTATACAATGAATTCTCAAACCCTCAAGCAGTTTTAGATGGTGCTCCTCGTAACTCTGAAGCTCATGGATGGTCTCCAATTGCATCTCACTACAAAGAAATTACTCTTGCTCCTGGTCAATCAGAAGATTTAATTTTTATTCTTGGTTATGTTGAAAATGCTGAGGATGACAAATGGGAAAGTAAAGGCGTTATCAATAAAACAAAAGCAAAAGCACTAATCGATAAGTTTGATACTGTTGAAAAAGTGGATGCTGCTCTTGCTGAATTGGCAAGATATTGGGAAAATTTATTATCTGTGATTACAATTGAGCACGAAGATGATAAATTAAATAGAATGGTAAATATCTGGAACCAATACCAATGTATGGTAACATTTAATATGTCACGTTCTGCTTCTTTCTTTGAAGTAGGTATTGGCAGAGGAATGGGCTTTAGAGATTCTAATCAAGATTTAATTGGTTTCGTACACCAAATTCCAGAAAGAGCAAGAGAAAGAATTATTGATATTGCATCAACTCAGTTCCCTGATGGTGGATGTTATCATCAATATCAGCCACTAACAAAAAGAGGAAATGATGCTATTGGTGGTGGTTTTAATGACGACCCAATGTGGTTAATTTTAGGTACCGTTAGTTACATTAAAGAAAGTGGAGACTTCTCTATTTTAGATGAGATGGTTCCTTTCGATAACAACCCTGCCTTAGCTAAATCGTTATTCGATCACTTAACAATTTCATTTAATCACGTAATCAACAATTTAGGACCAAACGGATTACCTTTAATTGGGCGTGCCGATTGGAATGATTGTTTAAACCTAAATTGTTTCTCAAGCGATCCTAACGAGTCTTTCCAAACAACAGAAAACAATACCACAGGTTCTAAAGCAGAATCTTTAATGATTGCTGGTCTGTTTGTCGTTTACGGAAAAGACTACATAGAATTGTGCAAAGAACTTGGTAAAACAGAAGAAATTAAACGTGCAACTGCTTATGTTGACACTATGATTGAAGCTGTTAAGAAAAAAGGATGGGACGGAGAATGGTATCTACGTGCTTATGATTATTATGGTAAGAAAGTAGGTTCTAACGAGAATGAAGAAGCTAAAATCTTTATAGAATCTCAAGGATGGTGTTCTATGGCAGAAATTGGCATTGAAGAAGGAATGGTTGAAAAATCGTTGAACAGTGTTAAAGAAAGGTTAGATACTCCTTATGGAATTGTACTTAATAACCCTGCCTTTACAGAATATAAGATTGAATACGGCGAAATCTCAACATACCCTGCTGGGTACAAGGAAAATGCAGGTATTTTCTGTCACAATAATCCATGGATTATGATTGGCGAAACTAAACTTGGTAGAGGAAACGAAGCTTGGCAATATTACAAACAAATTTCTCCAGCATATTTAGAAGATGTACAAGATCTTCATAAAGTGGAGCCTTATGTATATTGTCAAATGATTGCAGGTAAAGATGCTTATAAACCTGGTGAGGGTAAAAACTCTTGGTTATCGGGTACTGCAGCTTGGAATTTCTATGCAGTTGTACAATATATTTTAGGTATTAATCCAGATTACAACGGTTTAATGATTGACCCATGTATTCCTAACGAATGGAAAGGGTATAAAGTAAACCGTAAATTTAGAGGTGCTACATATAACATCGAAATTAAAAACCCTAATGGTGTTTCTAAAGGTGTTGCTTCTATTTTAGTAAATGGAGAAGAAATAGAAGGAAATATTGTTCCTGTTTTGCCGGCAGGTAATCATAAAGTTGAAGTAATTATGGGTGAACCAAAAATTGCTAGTAACAAAAAAATTGAAGAGTTATCAGTTAACTAAACTATCAACTTCTAACTAATAAGAAAGGTGCTAAATTATTTTAGCACCTTTTCTTTTGCATAAAATGTTGTTCATTTTTTTATAAACAGCATTTGTATAATCAAGCTTTTCTAATCTTGCCTTTTATATTCTTCTAACTCTTTGGTAGGCACTAATGCTGTTCCGTTTTCCCAAAAGTTTGCATCATTAGAAACTTTTTTGATAATTTTCATTTTTCTAGGTTCAGAAAAAGAATCAAACTCACTTTGAGTGATTGATGATCTATTTAAAATCAAAGCTTCTTGAATGGTTAATGATGACATTTTAATATTTGCAGTCATCTTTATTTCATTCAACTTCTTATCCATCATAAAACGTTTTTTCTTTTTCATAATTGAGAAGTTTCGTTCTACAGAAAATTCTAAGTCCTCCTCTTTATAAATGTATTTGAGATAGTATTTGTTACTCTCATCTTTTTCAAACATTACTCTACCCTTCTTGAAATTTTCTGTGTAACCTATACCAAATAAATGAATATTTGTACCTCTTTTTCCTTCAGCATATTCAAAATCTAATTGTAAAATAGCATAACTATCTACAGATACATACATAGTTCCTTGAAATAAACCTCCACTTTTGGGTGTAAAACTTATCTTATAAACTACTTCATCTTGCAGCATATTTGCACCTTCCATCTCGTATTTATACTTACCTGGTTTGGTTACAAATTCCCAATTATCTCCTTCTACGCTTGCATATTCTTTATTAATTTCTTTCACAGATGAATTTATATACTTTACAGGAATACGATAGAAACCACTATCTATAGCTTGAGTATCTACAGTATCCTCCGCTTCCATATCTAATTTTGATGATATAATACCCGTCTTAAATTTATAATAAACATCTTCTTCAGTTAAACTCTTCTCAATGTCTTTAATAAATACATCAAGTTCATCAGTAATTTGTTCACCAATCTTTTCCATAGAGCTTTCTTCTAAAGATAAACCTTGAATTGGCTGAATTTTACTCTCATCATCATCCTGAAAGTAATTAAACTTCATATCGTTATAATCAACAAATTGCTTAGGCATCATATCTACCACTCTCTCAATTGTTGCTCTATCTAAACCTTCAAAATTTGTTTTTTTAAGTGATAGAGGGTCATCATCTAGAAATTTTGTGATGCTATAATTATGAGAAAAAATTGTTTGCTTATTTAGTGTTTTAGGATAATTTTCTTCAAAGTTATTTTCTATCCTCTTCATAATATCCTTTGGTGTTAAGCTTTTAGCATTCGCTGATATCTCAACAGTTTCCAAATCAATAATACTTGGATGAAGAAATATTTTATTTTCCTTACCTAGCTTCTTCACAGGAATTTTTTCTGTGGCATATCCTCCATAACTAAAAATAATTGTATCGCTGTCTACAAAGAGGTTTTCATGTATTTTAAAACGCCCTTCCTTATTTGAAACTGTACCTACAGTTTTACTTGAGGAGACAGTGATACTTGTAAACGGCAAAGTTTCTTTAGATTCTTCATCGTAAACAACACCCTGAATACTCTGGGAAAAGACGAAAACAGACTGAAATGTAATAAAGAAAACAGTTAATAATATTTTCATGATAATTAATTTGACTATATAATTTTAGTTCTTGATAGTAGAAAGACACTTAATTCTATTAAACAGTCAAACTGATTGCTTAAAAATCTTAAATGCTCAAGTAATACTATTAATAAAAATAACATTTTCATTCACAAAAACAGATTCTTTTTCAAAATTCAATAAAAAAATGAGTTTAGACATCTTATATAAGTGATATTCATTACTAATCTAATCATTTAAATAAAAAACCATAAATAATTTATTGTCAGTATATTATAATAATAAATAAGAAAATAAATCATTTAAAAAAATATATTTAAGATATTAATAACATTGTAAATACATAATTTAAAGTAGATGTTACATAATAGAAATGCAATCGTAAATTATCCTACTACATTTGAATATATCAAAAACACAGAAAGGATTTTTTTGGTTATAATGACATATAAGAAATAATAGTTCATATGAACTTTTGATTTCTACTTATTGACTAACTTCATTTTACGCACAGAGAAACAACTATCTTAAGGGGCATGAGCACAGCATGCCCCTTTTTTCGTTTTAACTTTTTTTGATAATTGAAAAATTATTGAGTAGTTTGTAATTAGGCTATGCAATTTTTTAAACTTCGCTGCTTTTTAAATGAAACTATATAAATTAATAGTTCTATTACTGTTACCTATTTTTTCTTTTGCAACTGACATTGAATTAATAGACAAAACAGTATTAAAGAATCAAGGAATCGTTCAATTTGATCAACTAAATGGAGTTGAAAAATCATATTATTCTGCTTTACAACAAGTAAAATCCAGAAATAGTGACGCATGTCTTAAAACTTTAGACAGTCTTCTTCAACAAAATATCTCCACTGAATTAGAAATAGCCATATACTATCACACTGCACGTATAAAAAGGAATTCAAGAAAGTATCAAGAAGCCTATAACTATTATACAAAATGTATTGATTATGGTAGTAAATATAACAATGCTTACATAGCAAAAAGCCTATTTTTTCAAGGGGCAATGAAAAACAAATTGTTTAAATATGAAGAAGCATCTGAATTATTAAAAAAAGGGATAGAAAGATCTATTGCTGAAAATGACACCACCCTGTTGTATTCTTATTATTATGAGATGATTACCGTTTCACGTTTTCAATCTAAATATTATGCAGCAATGTCTTATGGTATTAAAGGAAGCGAATTAGCAATAAAACAACAAAATGAAAATCAGAAAGCACGCTTTGATTTTGCAATCGGAATAATTTCTCAAAGTTTAAATGATTACGGAAAAGCCGAAAAATATTTTAGTAAGGCAGAAGAGGTTTTTAAAAAAAATCAGCCAAATTATCAATTAGCACTATTATACTATAATCAGTTCCTTATCACTTTAAATGAGAAAGATGATGTAGATAAGATAAAAATACACAAGTTAGATGCTGCAAAAAAGATGTTTCTCGAAATTGACGTCCATCAATTCGATAACAAATTCTTACTTGAATATGCCTATTATTACATTATTAAAAAGAAAGATTATGAAGAAGGACATAAATATTTAACTCAGATTCAAAGAAAATTTAATGATGCTGATATTACTGAAGAAATAAAAGCAAGAACTAATTATTATTTTGCACTATATCATGCTAACGAAGGGAACCTTACAGAGTCATTAAAATACTGTGAAACTGCTGATAAACTATACCCAAATAAAAATGGACTTTACTATAAGTTATTCCTTAGAAAATATAGTAAAATACTAAAATTTGCAGGCCGTTATAAAGAGTCTATAACTGTATTAGAAAAATACAATAGACTTATGGATATTCGCTATCAAGAAAATACTGAATTTAAAATTGCCAAGGTACAAGCTGAATACAGACTTAAAGAAGAACAACTTGAAGAAGAACAAGCGTTTAGAATTGAAGTTGCTAAACAAGAACAGCTTGTGGAAGAAAAAGATTTTAAAGCAAAATGGCTTTTTGTTATCGTTGGATTAATGCTGGTTTTTTCATGTATTTTAGGATATACAATAACAAAAATCAAAAAGATAAATAAAGAGCTAAACAGTAAAAATAAAGAAATTAATTCTCAAAATAGTCAATTGGCAAAATCATCGAGTGAACTAAAAAAATTGAATGAATTACGCATCAATTTTTTCCATGCCATTTCACATGAGTTTAAGACACCGCTAACATTAATTAAAGCACCGACAGATCTTCTTGTACTAGATAACCATTCAGAACAAAAAGATCATCTAAATCAGATACTAAGAAATACTAGTAAATTGATGGGACTCGTAAACCAATTATTACAATTGGGTAGGTTACAATCTCAGCAAAAAGTAATTGATTATGAATGGGTAGATTTTGAAAAATTAAACAGAAGAATTCTATTTGCATTTGAGTCTTTAGCTAAAAAAGAAAGTATTGTTATTAAATCACTATTTCATTCCGAAAACAAATTTGGTTTCATTGATTTAGAAGCATATGAGAGTATTTTAAATAACCTTATTTCTAATGCTCTAAAATATAGTAACGGTTCAGAAATAAATATTTTAGGTGAACTACAAGGTAATAGCCTTGTTGTAAAAGTAATTGACAATGGAAATGGCATTGAAGATAAACACTTGCCCCATATATTTGACACCTATTATGTAGCAAAAGAAAACAACGAAATTAGTACTGGTTTAGGACTCTCGATTACTAAAGAATTAACCAAACAATTAAACGGTACAATTGGTGTAAGCAGTAAAATTGGGAAAGGGACAGAATTTATAATTAATATTCCAATAGAGTTACATAATTCTTCTGATTTGATCCAACGTGAAGAAAAAGAAGTCATTACTACTCAATTAAATACTGATTTAACTAAAACAGAACAAAAACACGAAAAACACATCTTAATTGTTGAAGACAATGATGATATCCGTAAGTATTTAAAACTGATTTTAGAAACGAATTACAAAATTAAAGAGGCAAGAAATGGCAAAGAAGGTTTAGAGAAAATTAATGATGAAATTCCCGATATTATTATAACTGATTTAATGATGCCTGAAATGGATGGAATCACATTCTCTAAAGAAGTAAAAAGTAATCCTATTGCATCGCATGTACCAATAATAATGCTCACTGCAAAGGATGATGGTGACACAAAACTTACAGCTTTAAAAGAAAAAGTAACAGATTTCTTAAGTAAGCCTTTTAATCATAACGAACTTCTTCTTAAAATTAAAAACACACTTGAGTATACAGAGAATTTACAGAAAAAATATGTAAAGTATGCGGTTCAATCAGATACTATTATTGAACTGCCAAATGTTGATCAACAATTTATAGAAAAGTTAAATTCTGCCTTAGAATCAGAAATTAATAATGCAGATTTCTCTATAGAAGAACTTGCAAATACCATGTGTATGAGTAGAAATCATTTGTATAGAAAAATTAAAGGTCTTTTGGGATTATCTCCAAGTAATTATATCAAGCAATACCGTTTAGAACAATCATTAACCATGGTTAAAACTACACAAGAACCGTTTTCTAACATTGCATATGACACAGGTTTTAATAGTGTGAGTTACTTTAATACATCTTTTAAAGAATACTTTGGTAAAACACCTAGTGAATATAGAGAAGAGTTTAGTCAAAAAAACGAAAGTTAAGATGATTATTTTTCTTCACACCTCTTCTATTCATATAAATAGATTTAATAAATTAGTAGAGAAATTCTATCCAAATACACTTGTTAAACACTATGTATTTGATCAACTTTTAGAAAATGCTATAAAAAATAAGACACTAGATTTTAATGGTTTTGAACGAGCAATTACAGAAATAAAAAATAACCATAGTAAACTAGAAAAAATTATTTGTACGTGCTCAACCTACGGAGGTTTATGTAAAACTACAGAAAAAGTGTACAGGGTTGATGCTCCAATAGTTGACTTTTTAGTATCAAATCACGTTAAAATTGCACTTGCTTTTACTGCAACTTCAACACTCGAAAGTAGTCAAAAAATTATATCTGACGCTAGTCTTAGGTTTCAAAAAGAGATTAAAATAACAAATTGTGATTGTAGTAATTGTTGGACTTACTTTGAACAAGGTGACCTAATATCTTATTATAAAAATATAGCTGCTAACATTACAATAATTGCAGATAAAGTGGATGCAATTTTCTTAGCACAAGCCTCTATGGAAGGTGTTATCAATTATCTTCCTCAATTAAAACATAAGCTATTTAGTAGCGCAGAATTTGGAATAAGAACACTTCTTTCTATAGATTAATTCATTGAAAAAGTAGTATAATCAACTTCTATTAAAAACGAAAACTCCCAAGAAAGTACAAGCTTTCTTGGGAGTAAATTTATATATTCTATAACTAATTAATTAAACGATTATCTTACATATAACTTAGTAGTATACACTTTATTTTCATCTACTAGTTTTACTATTACGATACCACTAACATTACTAGGTAATGTAATAGTAGATTGATTTGCGACCTCTGAAGAATGCACTTCCTTTCCTGAAACCGTAACAATTGATAATTGAGCATCTGAAGAGTCAATTAATTTAACTGTAAACGTTCCTTGATTAGGATTTGGATATACACTTACCTGTAAAACTTGTTCATCTTGAATGGCTGTTGGATCCGCTGGAGTTAACTCATTTATTACTAAAGTACCCTCTGTTGTTCCCATGTAATTTGGGTCCACAATTGTAGCTACTACTTTATATTCTCCTGCCTCTGTTGGAGGAGCATCATTTCCGTTATAAGTAATTGCAATACTTTCAACATCTGTATCTGTAGTTGCTACAACTTCTTTTGGTGAATCATCAAAATCTACTTCTAATGAAGATAATGTTATGATAACTTCTGCTTTCGTAATTTCAAATAAAATCACATCATTTCCTTCATAATTTTCTGAAGAACTTGAAACATTCAATGTATATTCTCCTGCAGTTGTAGCATCACCATTTAATAATGAGACTTCTGCTTCCAAACCTTCTACAGATGTGCTTATAGTAGGTATTTGTTCTTCTCCATTGTAAACAAACGAAGTTGTTGATGGCGTAAATGTTACAGAGGCCTTAGTTATCTCAAATGTTGATGTTAAAGAACCTACATATTCGTCGGTATTCACCACAATTGTTACAGCATATTCTTTTACATTCATTGGAGTAACTCCATCATCATAAGTAACCGTTGCAGGAATATCTAATACAGTTCCTTGCTCATCTTTAATTACATACTCTACCTCTTGTCCATCCGCATTGTATACTTTTGATGATGATGTAATTTCTATAAGAGCTGCTAATTTATCTACAATTTGAAATGTTTCCGTTTGCGTTCCCTCATAGTTCGCATCATTAATAGTTGCTACAACTTCATAAGAAGCTATTTCTGTAGGAGCTGTTGCTTCGTTATCATAAGTAACATCCACATTCAAGCCTTCTGGAGATGTAATTCTTGTTACAGCTAACTGATTTCCTGTATACGTTTGTAATAAATCTGTAATTTGAATGGTAGCTGTTGCTTTTGTAATTTCAAATAAAATCACATCATTTCTTTCATAATTTTCTGAAGAAATTGAAACATTCAATGTATATTCTCCTGCAGTTGTAGCATCACCATTTAATAATGAGACTTCTGCTTCCAAACCTTCTACAGATGTGCTTATAGTAGGTATTTGTTCTTCTCCATTGTAAACAAACGAAGTTGTTGATGGCGTAAATGTCACAGATGCCTTAGTTATCTCAAATGTTGATGTTAAAGAACCTACATATTCGTCGGTATTCACCACAATTGTCACAGCATATTCTTTTACATTCATTGGGGTAACACCATCATCATAAGTAACCGTTGCTGGAATATCTAATACAGTTCCTTGCTCATCTTTAATAACATACTCTACCTCTTGTTCATCCGCATTGTATACTTTTGATGATGGTGTAATTTCTATAATAGCTGCAAGTTTATCTACAATTTGAAATGTTTCCGTTTGCGTTCCCTCATAGTTCGCATCATTAATAGTTGCTACAACTTCATAAGAAGCTAAGTCTGTAGGAGCTGTTGCTTCGTTATCATAAGTAACATCCACATTCAAGCCTTCTGGAGATGTAATTGTTGTTACAGCTAACTGATTTCCTGTATATGTTTGTAATAAATCTGTAATTTGAATGGTAGCTGTTGCTTTTGTTATAGAAAAAGGAATTGAAGAAGAACCTGTATAATTAGGGTCTGTAGTTGTTACTACTAATGTGTAACTATCAACATTAATCGCCTCCCCTTCAGTAACTGAAGTTGAAAATCCAGTAAAATTAGCCACCGATGGAATTACTGTAGGTTCCTGAGCAGAAGTAGTATAAACTAAATCAGTAGTAGTAGATGAATAAGTAATACTTGCAGGAGATATCGTCAAGGTTCCTTGTGTTTCTCCTGTGTAATTTTCATCATTCAATGTCGCTGTAACTAAATATTCTCCAACATTTATTGGTGCTGTTGAAGATGCATCCTCTCCATCTTCTTTATAAGAAAAAATAAAGGTTTGTTCCCCTTCGTTAGATGATGCTGTTACATCATTTGCTGACCCAGAATAAGTAGCTGTTAGTGTTTCAGTGTCTAAAGTTACCGTTGTAGTTGCTTTTGTAATTTCAAATTGTGTAGAAAGAGCTCCACCAAACTCTTGCCCTTGATCAATCGAGATCACTACATCATAAACACCTGCATCTGTTGGTACAACTTCAGAAGAGTTATAAGTAATTGTGGTTGTCAAACCAGAGAGTATTTCTCCAGCTTTGTTTGTAATTTCGAACTCAACATCAATAGCTGAACCCGTATATTCGGCAGTTGCTTTTGTTAAAGAAACTGTGGCTAATGGAGCCGACAAGCCTTCAAATTCAAATGCACCAACATCAGCTGTTTGATTTCTGAAATTACCTGCAATATCTTTTTCTGGGGCAGAAGTATCACTACCTGCATTAATTGCTGAGCTTCCTGTTAAAATTGGTAAGTACGATACATTATCACCATTTTGAGTAAGATTCCCGAAAGCTAAATTTGAAAGAGTTACCGAAGTTAAATTACCATTATCAGAAGGAAAAGTACCTTGAACTTTATTTGTAATGTTATTTGAAACTACTACTCCATCTACTGTAAATAATCCTGCCACCCAAGTCATTACATCACCTGTCACCCAAGTTTGACCATTTCCAGATGGCATATTTACAATAATATTATTTGAGAAATCTGAAAGAACTACTGTTCCAGCAGACTGTTCGAATATTATACCGTTAGATCCACCTCCAACAATACCTGTATTTTCTACCACAGTATTATTTACAAAAGTAAAATCAATACCATAATCTTTTGTTGACCCGATAATTAAAGCACCTCCAGCAACTGTGTTGCCATCCAAAGTATTGTTTTGATAGATTGTTGTATTTTGAATATCTACAACACCACCATTTACTGCAATTGCACTACCTTTTACAGAAGCTGTATTATTTGCAATATATGATTGTGAAATCTTTATATTACCTGATGAAGTAATTGCTCCACCATTCTTAGTTGTGCTGTTGTTCACTAAATTAACATTCTCCAAAGTTAAATCTGCTCCTTCACCTACTCTTAAAGCACCACCACCTTCTGTTATTGAAGCATTTTTTAAAGTGATATTCTTTAATGTTAACTCTCCAAAGATATCAAAATGTCTTTCTGCTAATCCATCTGCATTAATAGAAGATGCGACTGCATTTGTACCATCAATAGTATATTCAGTGCCTTCAAAAATATCAAAGCCAGCTTCATTAAATTCACCATTTACCATAAGAGTTTTACCAGTATATGAATTTAAAAATGATGCTGCATATGTTAGTGTTTTCCAAGGACTAGCTTCACTACCATCTGCTGCATCAGAGCCATTTACTGCATCTACATAATAAATACTTTCGGTTGGAGTTAATTCTTCTACAATTGTTAGCGTTTCCGTTAATGTACCTTGGTAATTATCATCAACAACATCTATTTGAATTTTATACTCCCCTATTGCATTTGGTGTAACCTCAATGTCGTTTTGAGTGATAGTTAATGTTGATGTAACTCCTTCAACTACTATTCCATTTTCGTCTAATAATTGATATGTAACAGACTGATCACTTCCATTAAAAAAAGAAGACAACTCAGAAGTAATATTAATAGATAAAGTTTCCTTTGGTGCAGTAGTACCAAATTCAACGGCTCCAATATCTGCTGTGCCTACTCTTTCAAAACCAAACATATCCACACCAATAGCATAAGCTTCATCTGCTGCATTTATTGCAGGGCTTCCATCTAAAAGTGCGATATATTTTAACCCATTTGAGGCTGTTTTTACACTTTCATCAAATAGCATTTCGACAACAACTGAATTATTATCTATTAATCCATCGTTGTCAGCATCAATAAGTGGGTTTGTACCAAAATCAACATTAATTAAATTATTCTTAATTACGTAAGTATCACTTTCATAAATAGCTCCAGTAATTTGAAAATCATTACCCCATGTAATTTGTCCTTCCACAAAATTTATTGGGTTATTGAAAATATTATTGGCTATTGTTAGATCAGTTAATACGCCTGTTCCAATAATACTCACATATATACCTCTATTACCACTAACACCTCCTGTGTTGTTCACTACTGTATTATTAATCACTTCTACTACAGATGCAACTTTTTCTGTTGCCACACTAATGTTAATAGCACCATTAACTGAACCTGTAGTTTTACTATTATGATTACCAATAATTACATTATTGTAAAGTTTTAGAGCTCCTTGATTCGTAAAAATAGCAGACCCTGACGTACCACTTTGATTACCAGAAATATAACAGTTTTCGATAGTAGCTGTAGCACCAGACCAAATACCACCACCAGAATTGTTAGTAGTAGTATTATCTAAAACGTTACAGTTTCTCATAGTTAACGTTTGGTTTGCATTTACTTTAATACCTGCACCTGGTGTAGTAACATTAAAGTTTTGAACTGTTAGGTTGGATAAAGTAACTGTAGCATTTATTGTAACACCACTACCAGATCCTACTTCAATACCAGTTCCATCTATTAGTGCAGAATCAACTGATTTACCAATAATTGAAATATGCCTATTTACAATAATTTTCTCATTAAATGTTCCCTCAATATACATGACATCTCCTTCTACAAGAGATGAGATATGCGTATTAATTGATTTCCAAGGTGAGGCCTCTGATCCATCCGAGGTATCAACCCCAGTAGTTGAGTTTACAAAATAAGTAGTCTGCCCAAATGATACGCTAGCTACGAGCAATAGCCAATTCGTGATCATCACAAATAGTAAGTTTTTTTTCATTTCGATAATTTAAGAAGTCATAAAAAGTACAATCAAAAAAATTGTAGAGCCTGTAAATGTGTTTGTAACACTTATATTCAAATGTATACAAATTAATTAGATGATATAAACATTTATTTACCAACAAGAAGCACTATTTTGACTTTCTATCTAATTCTTAATGAATCTTAATTTTTTCACTCCATCAATTATAAGAAAATAAGTACCCATTGGTAAATTTCTTACATCAAGCGTATTATGCTTTATTTTTGCGGTAAATTGATTACCCAATAAGCCAATTAATTCAATTTTCGATTTATTTTGAACTCCTTTTATAATAAGAAAGTCAGTTGTGGGGTTTGGGTAGACAGTATAAATACTACTTATATTTTCAATATTTGTAATTTCACTATTACTATTTATCACCTCAAAAGATATAGTATCAGATCCTGAATTATAAATACTAGTAGCTTCCTGAAGGGCACTTAATTCAATAGTACCACTTTCTCCAATTAAATGTACAAATCCATTATCAATATTAACTGGACCAGACACGTTGTATATAATGTTATTTGATATGCTTGAAGTGTATTTAATTTCAAACGGAGAATCAGATGACGTTTTAGTATCAATTTCACTTAATACTAAATCTTGATTTGCTTTATAGGTATTAAATGAAATTATTTTCTCTTCAGCTGAATTATAAAAATCATTTCCGAGTTGTGATGTTTTGATTTTGATCTCCCCTGCCTCTACAACATTAATCACATTATTTGTTATTGATGCACTTCCTTTTACTAATTCAAAAGTTACAGGAAGGTTCCCTGTTGAAATAACCTCTAAAGTGTATGGAAATTCTAACATTGATTTATCGGTAATTTCAGAAAATATAATTTCTTGATCAGCTTTAGAAACCGAAAAAGAAATGATTTCCTCATGAGCTGGTTCATGGTTTTCATTTCCAACTTGACTAGCTTTAAGCTCTATAGTTCCTGCTTTGTTAACTGTTATTTCTTGACCATTAATTGATGCATCCCCCGACAATATCTCTAAAGTCACAGGTAAATAAGAACTAGCAATAACATCAATAGTGATAGGGAAATCTGTCATTTTCTTATCTCCAACTTCTTTATAATCTATAATTTGCCTTGCTTTAGCATCTCTATGAATAAATCCTAAGAAAACGGGATATATTAGTCCTACCTCCCAAGTATTTAATTCGTTCTGTAAATCCTCAAAAATCTCTTGATTATCACTTTTAATGTTTGTTGTTTCTCCTATATCTTCTTTTAAATTATAAAGAGCATTAGGCCACTGTCTATCTTTATATTGAACTAGCTTATAATCTCCTTTACGAATAGCATACCTATTATTATCAAACTTTCTAATATCAATACTTCGGTAATTTTTTCAAAATCCCTATAAAACATAAAAAGCTGTATTTTTGAAGTCCTACCAACAAAAAACAGCTAATTATGGAAAGCAGAGCTTTCATAGGACCAATATTATCAAAAATGTCTGACTTAAGAAAAAGTAAAGTCAACTTTTTAACAGAATGTTTTATACTCTTCTTGAGTATCAAGGGGAAAATTAATTTTCTTCAGTTATCAAGGTATGGTTCATATAGTGAAAAAACTTACCGAAATAATTTCGAATCAGGTTTTTCTTTTTCAGAATTTAATCATCATTTGATCAATGAACATTGTGGTGATGAAAAAATAATAGCTTTCGATCCTGTTTACCTCAGTAAAAGTGGTAAGAAAACCTATGGTTTAGGGAAATATTGGTCCGGATGTGCTGGTAAAGCTCAAAAAGGATTGGATTTATCAGGTATTGGAATTGTTGATGTAGAAAGTCGTAATGCCTTTCATTATGATGCAATCCAAACGCCTTCAATTACAGAATTAAAGGAGAAAGGCATGAGTTTAGTTGACCATTATGCATCCACTTTGCTTACACATAAAGAGCAATTATTGACGCATTCTAAGTATGTTGTAGCTGATGCTTATTTTGCAAAAGAAAAGTTTGTTCGACCATTAGATGAGGCTGGCTTTACTGTACTTAGTCGATTTAGAGGTGATATGAATGCAAGGTATTTATTTGAAGGACCAAAAACAGGAAAACGCGGTAGACCTAAAAAATTCAACGGAAAAGTAGACTGGAAAAATATTGATCTCGATATTTTTCAGTTAGAAGATGATACAGACTTATATTATTTGTACTCTGCAAAAATTTATAGCGTTGCTTTAAAAAGAGAAGTAATGATTGCACTTGTTCAATTTAAAAATCAAAAGCTCAAGCAAAAAATATTCTTTTCAACAGATCTAAATCAAGAGGCCTTCCAAATTTTCAATTATTACAGATTACGTTTTCACATAGAATTTCTTTTTCGAGATGCAAAACAGCATACAAGTCTTACAGGTTGTCAAGGAATAAGTAAAAATAAAATTCATTTTCATACTAATATGGCACTTACTTCTGTCTCAATTGCTAAGGCTTTTCATTGGATCAATCAAGAAAAAAAGGAAAGAGGACCCTTTTCAATGGCTAACATAAAAACACTCTATTTCAATGAGTTAATACTAAAAAAGATTTTTAGTGTATTTCGAATTGATGTAGATGTTGAAAAAAATAAACAGCAATTTGAGATGATTCGAAAATTAGGTCAAATTGCTGCTTGAAAAATATATTATTTTACCGAAGTATTGTAATATAAATTGCGTCGTGTGGAGTACCTTCTTTTCCGTCTCTTACAAAAGGAATTAAATTTACTCCATCAAACGGTTTATCTTCTTTTGCCTCAATACCATTAAGAGCTGCTGCTGTAGCCATTATATCTAGTGAACTTACAGGTTTATCATAAACTTTAGGTGATATCTCTCCTTTCCAATACATTAAAAATGGCACTCTAATTCCACCTTCATACACATCACTTTTAGCTCCTCTCAAAACTCCATTATCAGATGCATTTTTTGTTTCTGGGCCTCCATTATCTGATAACAAAAAGAGTAATGTGTTATCTTCTAAACCCAATGCTTCTAACTTATCCATAATTTTCCCAACACCTTCATCAACTACTGCAACCATTGCTGCATATTTCTGACGCTTTTCATCTTCAATAGAGGCATATAGATCTAGGTATTCTTGCGGAGCTTCTAATGGATCGTGGGGTGCATTGTACGCTAGGTATAAAAAGAAAGGTTCTTCTTTTTTTCGATCAATAAAATCTAATGCTTCATTTGTAAACTGATGAGTTAGGTAATCCACCATCGAATCTGGGTTTTCTGGTGTATTGTTTCTTACTAACCAAGTATTATAACTTTCCCATTCAGTTGTTACATTTTGATTTTCTTTCCAATCATTTGATTTGGTGTAAACATGACCTCCTCCAATATGACCGTAAAATTCGTCAAACCCTCTTTTCAATGGCCATAAATCTGGATGAGCACCTAGATGCCATTTTCCAATTGCTCCCGTTGAATATCCTGCATCACCTAAATAATTGGCTATTGTTTTTTCATCTAATGGCAAACCCATTCCTATATCGTTATAATCGTATTGTGGGTTACGTTCAAAACCAAATTTCTGTTGATAACGACCTGTAATAAAACCTGCTCTACTCGGACCACAAACAGGGTAAGTAGCATAGGCACTCGAAAACGTGATTCCATTTTCTGCCATATTATCAATATGCGGTGTTTTAATATCTTTACAACCATGAAAACCTAAATCTCCATACCCAAGGTCGTCTAACATAATGACAATAATATTAGGTTTTTGAGCTGTATTTTGGGCTTTAATAGAAAAATTAAATAATGATAAAGTAACTATTAAAAAATTGAATAGATAAAATGGAGTATTCATAGTAAAGTAAATTACAATAGTTGTTCAACTTCTATTATAACTGTAAATATATCATTGATATATACTACTTATAAGCTGTATCTGTGCACTCATAAGTATTGTTTTGACTATGATTCAACTAATAAGAATTGATTTTAAGATAAAAAAAATAGGCATCACTCCAGTATTGGAATGCTGCCTATTCTAGCGTAGTCTTTTGATTGAGCTGTCGGTCTCTTATTTCAAAAGTCTGACTGAATACTTAAAAAGAAAGTATTCATATTAGCACGATTTAATTCATTTCATACTAATACATTACTACAAATGTAATAATGTTTTTTTATTATTCGACCCTCTTAGCTGATGAATTTACACTTTGAATAGTAAATCCGAATTCACATTTAGAAGCATCGATACGATATTGCTTTTCTGCAAGACCATTTTTGCTCCAGCTATTATCTCCACCTACACCAAGCTGTTTGTAATCTACAGCTATGTAAATAGTATCAGATGGTTTAATATCTATTGTGTGGCGTTGTAATTTTTTATCTGCTGGATTGAAGTCTGCAATAGAATTTCTTAACGTAGAAAAAGATACTACATCATCTGCAACAAATTTCACGCCATTCCCTTTCGCTGAAGTCAATTGGAAGAAACGAGCATCTGTTCTATACCCATTTTCTTGAGGTCTGATATATGGCACGTACATCTCTTCTACAGTAGTTTCGTACTCCGCTACAAAAGAACCCGTATTACGATCTATGTAATTTTCTTCTGGTCCTCTTCCATAATATTTTACAGTATTGTACTCTTTATCTATAGCTAATGTGATACCATAACGAGGTAAGAACTTAATTGCTTTAGGATCTTCAGCATTCAATTTAGAATGTACATTAATAGCTCCATCAGTACTCACAACATAAGTAACAACATTTTTTGCGTTTAAATCAGCTAGTTCATAAGTATAAGTAAGTTGGAATTGTTGTCCATTTAACTTTTTAGTTTGAACATCTATTAACTTAGCATTTTCACCTACATTTCTGTAAGCGAAATAATAGTCATCTTTTTCTTTTCCTGCTTTCCACGCTCCAAAATCATTATCTGTCATTGCTCTCCAGAAATTTAATTTAGGACGTTCTTTTAGCATCTCTTCTCCTTTGTATTTGATAGATGCTAAACCTAAACCTTCTTGATCAAAAACAAACGTATAATCTTCTCCAGTAATTGTAGTTACTTTCGTTTTCTTAGCTGTTTTTGCTTTCAATTTGCCTTCATAAGCAACTACTGTGTTAGTACCCTTTTGAAGTAAAAATTGATCTGATGCAACTGTATAATTTGCTGCAAGCAGTGCTGTTTTTTCTTTGGTATCAGCTAAAATATTTACAAAATACTCTGTACCTTGTTTTAAATCATATTCAAAGTCAATAGATTTTTTTAATTTCTCTTGAGGAGCAATAGTGATATCTGATAATTTACCAGAAGCTACAACTTTACCATTCTCTAGTAAATTCCAGCTAAAGTTTACATTACCAGTAGAAACAAAGAAATTCTCATTAAATATCTCATATTCATTTTTACTAATCTGCTTAAAATGAATATTTTGATACACATGCTTAATTTCTACAATTGCTGGATGCGGAGTTCTATCAGATCCAATTACACCATTTGCACAGAAATTATTATCATTATGTAACTCTTCTGGTTCAAAATCGCCACCATAAGCATAATAAACTTCTCCTTCAGCTGTTTTTTGTTCAAGACCTTGATCCATCCAATCCCAGATAAATCCACCTTGAACGTTTCTTTCTTCACGTACCCAATTCCAAAGGTCTACAAAATCGCCATTAGAATTTCCCATTGCATGAGAGTACTCACACCAGATAAAAGGGCGTTGTTCTGCTAAAGGTAATTTGGCGTCTATTTTTAGAAATTTCTTTTTAACATCGTACGTCTTTTTATACATAGAAGACATGATGTCCGTAGTTCTTACTTTATCACCTGGCATTTGTTCAGAACGTTCGTAATGAACAGGACGAGTTGCATCGTAATCATGAATCCATTCGTAAGCATTTCTGAAATTCTGTCCATTTCCTGCTTCATTACCCATAGACCAATATATAATTGACGGATGGTTCATGTCTCTTTTTACCATTCTTTGTACACGATCAAGATGTTGTTCTTTATACATCTCAGATTGCGCCAATGTTTCGCCATCTTTATAACCATAACCATGCGATTCGATATTTGCTTCGTCGCAAACATAAATACCGTACTCATCACATAAAGAATAAAAATAAGGATCATTAGGGTAATGGGAAGTACGTACCGCATTAAAGTTATATTTCTTTAAGTCGATAATATCTTGTAACATTTCTTCTTTTGTTACCACATGACCATTTATAGGACTGTGTTCATGGCGGTTAACACCTTTAATAAGAATTGGCTGTCCGTTTACTAATAACTGACCATTCTTAATTTCAGATGTTCTAAAACCAATTTTTTGGTAAGTCGCGTCAACAACTTTTCCTTCTTTATCTTTTAATGCAATTTCTAGTGTATATAGGTTGGGCGTTTCTGCTGTCCAAGCTTCTACATTTTCAAATGCTATATCAGTTGCTTCTAGAAGCGCAGTGGTATTTTTATCTAAAGCAAGTGCGTGGTTCTGAGCATAGACCTTTTTACCCGCTTTATCTTTTAAAACAACATCTACATTGTACCCTTTTACTTTTTTGGCTAATGTATTTTTTACATCAACCTTATAAGTTAGTGTACCACCTTTGTAATTTGTTTTCTCTAACACTGCCTGAACTTCTACATTTCTTACAAATGTTTTTGGTGTTGCATATAAAACTACATCACGCTCAATACCAGAAACTCTCCAGAAATCCTGATCTTCTAAATAAGAACCATCACACCATCTGTATACTTCTACAGCAATATCGTTCTTTCCTTCTTTTACGTATTTAGAAACATCAAATTCTACGGCTGTCTTAGAACCTTGCGCGTACCCCACTTGTTCACCATTCACCCAAACATAAAATGCTGAGTTTACACCTGCAAAATGAAGAAATATATTTTTATCATTCCAATCTGCTGCAACATCAAAAGTTCTTTTATAACTACCTACTGGATTGTTTTCGTGAGGAATATTAGGTGCATCCATTTTATGTGGATAGATAATATTCGTATAAATAGGATAACCATAGCCTCTCATTTGCCAATCAGAAGGAACATCAATTTCTTTCCAGTCTGCAACATTATAATCTGTTTTATAAAAATCTGCAGGTCTATCTGCAGGCTTTTTTACCCAATTAAACTTCCATGTTCCATTTAATAACTGGTAATTATCAAGTTTACTTAAATCAGCATTGAAATTAAGGTCTTCAAAGTGTGTAAAAGTAGTTTTACTTGGTAATGTATTAACAGTAATAACTTCTGGATTCTCCCAGTTTTGTTTGTCTTGCGCTTGAGAAGCTAGTGGCATTAATGCAACTAAAACTCCTGCTAATTTTGCTATTCTATTCATCCTATTATTATAAAATCAGTTCTTCGAAATAAGCTTAGAAGGACTAAAAAATGTTTCTCAAATTAAAATTAATATACAACAGTATTGTACCTATTTGGGTGCAATTCAGTGTACTTTTTATCTTGCCCTAATCCTAAATATTTAGGGTTTAGAAGTTGCTCTACCCAGCTATCATAATTAGCTTGTAAATCCTCTTTATCGCTGGCAGATAAGTTTAATGGTTTTGCTTCAGAAATATCATTCTTTACATCATAATATTCTTGAGATACCTTTCCATTTTTTCTATTTGTTTTATTGATATATTTGATATCCCCTCTACGTACAGCATAGTGTTTTTTATCAAACATTCTCCATCTTAATTCATCATGGGGAACTCCTTTTTTATCACCTGTTATGTAAGGAACAATGTTCACACCATCTATTTGATTTTTAGGTGATGCATTTGCATAAGCTACTGCAATACCCATAATATCAAGAGAAATTACAGGTTCATCATAAACAGTTCCTGCTTTTATTTTATTTGGCCAACGCATAGCAAAAGGAACACGAATTCCACCTTCATAAATACTTCCTTTTCCTTCTCTTAAAGCTCCATTATCTGTCTTATATTTTAGTGGACCTCCATTATCAGAAAGGAAAATAACGATTGTATTATCTGCAATACCTTCTTTTTCTAATGTCTCTAGTACTCTTCCTACACCATCATCTAGTGCACTAACCATTGCACAGTATGTTTTTCTTTTGCCTTCTTCTAAGTGAGAAAACCTATCTAAATATTTTTGAGTTGCTTGTAATGGTGAATGAGGTGCATTGTATGCTAAATACATAAAGAAAGGTTCATCAGAATTGTTTTCTATAAATTTAGCAGCTTCTCTAGATAAACCATCAGTTACATATTCTGTCTCTTTAACACGCGTATTGTTATGCAACATCATTGTTTTATATGCATGAAACTGCGACGTTACTTTAGAGATATCAGACAATGTTAATTCTTCAGGGAAATAATTATGTCCACCCGTTAGAAAACCATAGAATTCATCAAATCCTCTATTTAGCGGACGAAGATCTTCGTGAGCACCTAAATGCCATTTTCCTAATGCCATGCTTTTGTAACCTTCACGCCCCAATACATCTGCAATTGTTTCTTCTGATAACGCTAAACCTTGGTTTATATCATTTGGTGCCCAAAGAGGGTTTCTTCCACACCCAAATCTATCCTGATATCTTCCAGTTATTAAACCTGCTCTACTTGGTCCGCAGACAGCATAAGAAACGTACCCATTTGTAAAATGCACTCCTTCGTTTGCAATTCTATCAATATTGGGAGTAGGTATTTCTTTAGAGCCGTTAAAGCTAACATCATTATAACCCAAATCATCGGCTAAAATAACTAAGACATTAGGCTTTTTTGTTTTTTTTCCTCCATCATCTGCTAGTGAAAACTGCATTGTGACTAAGAATAATAGAGCCGCTTTTAAAGTTAATTTTGTCAATCTGTTCATCATAAAAAATCATTTCACATCAAATAATTGTGACATCTACTCTTATTAAGTACTAGTTACAAATTTCACTAAAAGAATACGTATAATTAGAACATTTTAATCAAATAGTATAACTAATTAGTCAATTTAGAGTTGGTAGGATATAATCGTCAATTCTATGTTATAAATACCCACTTTTAATTAATTATGTTATTTAGCTGAATTCCCCCATATCAAAGAAGTTAGCCATACTATTGAATCAGTTGGCTAAATAGTTGATGATACAAAAAGTGTAAGAATGCATTTACTTATATAAAAGATAATTTAAAATAAGTAGTCTGCATGTAGTTAAAATAGTAAGGGCATCCATTTCTTAAAACAGATGCCCTTATCTAAATTATTATTTATATTGATGCACTCACTGAAACACTTTTAAGTGAATCGATGTGTGCTTGCATCATTTTCACCATTTCAGGGTGTTTATTCGCAACATTTGTTGTTTCAGCAGGGTCATTTGATAAATCAAAGAGTTGTACTTTCTTAGACATACCACCTTTAATACCTTTGTTTTTATCCATAAAATCAGGTATTCTTTTATTCTTTGCAATTGGTTCAATGTATTTCCAATCACCATTTCTTAAAGATAAAGTATACGATTCTTCTAACATCATTTTTCTACCTTCGTCAGAAGTTCCTACTAAAGCAGCTAACACATCTTTACTATCTATTGCTTCTCCTTTTTTAATTTCTATTCCCGCTAAATCAGCAAAAGAAGCATAAAAATCTAAATGAGAAAACATAGCATCACTTGTTTTACCACCTTTAATTTGTTTAGGCCAATAGGCAATCATTGGTACACGTGTTCCACCTTCTAAAGCAGAATATTTTCCACCACTATAAATACCTGCAGGCTTATGATCGTTTAATAATTCTACAGCTTTATCGTCGTAACCATCATTAAGAACCGGACCATTGTCTGATGTGAAGATGACTAACGTATTTTCTTCAAGACCTAATTTCTTTAATGACTCCATTACCATTCCAACAGTGTGATCCATTTGCATGATAACATCACCTCTAACTCCCATTTCTGATTTTCCTTTCCAATCATTATTTGGTAGACGAGGAACGTGAATATCATGAAAAGCAAAGTATAAGAAGAAAGGTTGATCTTTATGTTTTGTCATAAATTCGTTTGCCTTACCTGCTAAAACATCTGGAAATTCTTCATCTTTCCAAATTGCTTTTTCTCCACCAGACATATAACCAATTCTTGAAATACCATTGATAATTGTCTTATTATGTTGCTTATCTGCCGGTTGACGTCTTAACTCTGGGTTCTCTTCTCCTGTTGGATACGTGTTACCCGGTTTCTTTTTATAATTAACTAAAAGAGGATCGTTTTTATCTAAATTCACCACATGATGGTTCTCCAAATATACTGCAGGAACTCTATCTCCAGTTGCAGGTAATAAGAAAGAATAATCAAATCCTATTTCTAGAGGACCTGGTTTAACGGCTTCATTCCAATTAACATTGCCAATACCTAAACCTAAATGCCATTTACCTACAACCCCTGTTGCATAACCTGCTTCTTTAAGCATGTCTGGTAATGTTTTTTTGTTGGTGTCTATTAATAGAGGTGCATCACCTGGTAAAATTTGAGCCTTTTTTCTAAAAGCATACTCACCAGTTAGCATAGCATATCTTGATGGTGTACAGGTTGCATGAGGAGAGTGTACATCTGTAAAGTTAATTCCGCCTTGTGCTAAATTATCAATAACTGGCGTAGAAGCTCCTTTTAAACCATTTACTCCTACATCGCCATATCCTAAATCATCTACATAAAATACGATAATATTTGGCTTGTTTACTTTTTTGTTTGCTTGTCCATCAAGAGAAGTACCCTTACTACAAGAGAACATTCCCATTAATGCTAGTGCGTAAATACTTTTAAATTTCATACTATTTTGTTATTTGTTTATTTCTTCTCTGAGACGGTTGTCTAAAAATAGATTCATCAAAAAATTACTCCACTGCTATATTCGTGGTTATTTAAGATTTAAACTAGCAGAAAAAATCAATTTATTAGCAGATTAGAGTTTCGTTAAAATCGTCTATTCTTTAAACTATTTTCTTACAAGTTAATCCAACCAATTAATTTCAATCTATGTTTATTTTACATATCAAGTATGTCTTTTCTGATCTTCTTCCTGTCTAAATCCGTCAATAAATAATTTCTACTTCTTAAAATTTCCCTTATGTTCAATCTTGCAACTAAACATAAGGAAAACCGAAGCGATTCTATTAGCATTTTCTTCTATAAGTAATCATGGTAATGCTATAAAAAATTAGAATCGAAAAAATCTTTAAGTGTACTCCCTCTATTAATAGTTCGACTTACACTTAAAACAAATGTAGTCGATTCGTAAATCAAAAACTGTAATAATCCTCACCAATTGTAGCATAATTTTGACTTAGATATGACAAAAATTAAGCAAATAGCATAAAAAACCATCAGATTAACAGTAATCATCAGTATTCCTTAAAAATGCTTTCCGTTCCATTATAAAGCTAATAAATATTAACCAAGACGCATTTCTTCGGTACTATTGCGTATAAAATGATAGTTTTAATCTGAATAAAATCAGTCACTGATTAATTTATTTATTGAAAGAGCAATCCTATTATGAAAGCCAGATTTAACGTATTCATTTTAATGGTGTTATGTAGTTTTTACGCTGAAAATGTAAATGCACAGATCATTTTAAAGACCCCTGTTTCTATAAATAGGTCTTCTAAATTATATGCCAATAAAGAAATTATTATCAAAGGTGGTTTTGATCCAACTGTAAAGTTTAACGGAAGTGATTCAGATACACTTCAAGCTAAAAAAATAACTTTAGAGGGGAACTTATACATAAAAGGTGCATTAATTACAAATGCTGAAATTATAATTACTGGAAGTCTTAATAATCAAAAACAGCAATTTGCTTCTTCAATATCAGGGGATAGTATTAGTACATTAAAGAATATTAAATTCGAAAAAGTGAATACTATATCTGCTTATAATGTAACAAACCCTCTAATTGTAGAAGATAAAATTATTATCAACTCTTCTTCAGTTTTAAAAGAAAACGTGCATGCAAATGATGTCAATATTCAGCATGGTCTATTACAACTTGAAGGAAAGAAATCTGTAATTGGTAATTTATATATTGCAAAACATAGTACTTATAGTATTGTAGACACAGCATCTGTTAGTATAACAGAAAGTTTTAGTGTTGAAGGCAACGATTTTGAAATTTTAAATGATGGCGTGCTTAATTTTATAGAAAATAGTATTCTTGATCTTTCTAGAATTACGCTGCCTAATAACGTTTTGTATTTTATAGGAAAAGGAACAATTAATTTTACTGAAAACACGTCAGTAGATTTTGGAAAACTAGATGATGAAAATTTATCATATACATTAAATTGGAACATCCCTAATTGCGATTTTATACCAGAAAAGAGCCTTGTTACTTGTGATTACCTTTTGAATACAGCATCTCCTATTGCATTAATTTCATTTACAGGAAAAATTGAAAAAGGAAAAAACACATTGCATTGGTCTACTTCATCAGAAATAAATTGCGATTATTATATAATTGAAAGATCTGTAGATAAAAAAGATTGGGAAGCACTTGATCAAATTAAAGTATATGATGATCGGTTGATTAAAAGTACCTATTTCTGGCAAGATCATTTAAGTGAGGCGTTTTATTATAGAATTCTACAAGTTGATATTGATGGTAATTCTGAAGAATTTGGCCCAATTCAAGTAGGTGGTAACGAAGCTATATTTAATGTAAAAGTGATCCCGAATGCACCTAAAGATAAAACAGCCATTCTAGAACTAAATGCACTTGATGGGAATATCACAACCTATGAAATTTACAGTACCAACGGGTACTTAATGCGCAGAAAAACACTTGATACTAGTAAAGTAAAGAATAAGAAAATACCTTTAGACTTTACAGATTTAGACAAAGGTCAGTACATTATTAGGGTTAATAATGGGCAATTTATTGCTATAGAGAAAATTGTCATTCCTTAAATTCTCATTTAGAATATTAAAATAATCACGTTTTAGAAACTCTTTTACAAACTAAAATAGGGATAGGAGTATATTCAGAATTCTATTAGTATATAAAGTATATAGACTTTGGATATTATGTGATTTATATGTTAATTCGTGAAACAAACATTTAAATTTAAAATACAAATGATCTATAATTCAATTCTTGACACAATAGGCCAAACTCCTATTATAAAAATTAATAAGCTCTTCTCTAATAAGCATAATGTATTTATTAAAGCTGAAAGATTTAATCCCGCTAGTAGTATTAAAGATAGAATTGCTTTAGCAATGATTGAAAAAGCGGAAGAAGATGGTCTGTTAAATAAAGATTCAGAAATTATTGAGCCTACTTCTGGAAACACAGGTGTTGGTCTTTCTATGGTTGCTGCTGTAAAAGGTTATTCTATTACACTTTGTATGCCCGAATCTATGAGTATTGAGCGTAGAAAATTAATGGCTAGTTATGGTGCTAAATTAGTACTTACTCCTAAAGAGAAAGGTATGAAAGGTGCTATTGCTAAAGCAGAAGAATTAGCAGAAGGAAATAAAAATGCTTGGATTCCATCTCAATTTGATAATCCTGCCAATGTAAATATCCATGCCACAACAACGGCTCAAGAAATTATTGAAGATTTTCCTAACGGATTGGATTATCTAATTACTGGTGTTGGTACAGGCGGACATATTACAGGTGTTGCTAAAGTGCTTAAAGAAAAATGGCCAAACATTAAAGTGTTTGCTGTAGAGCCAGAAGTAAGTGCTGTTATTGGTGGTGGAGCTCCTGGTCCTCACCCATTACAAGGAATTGGTGCTGGTTTTATTCCAAAAAACTTAGATACTTCTTTATTAGATGGTGCTATTGGTGTTGATGCCGAAAAATCTAAAGCTTTTGCAAGAGAATTAGCACTTAAAGAAGGTTTTCTTGGTGGAATTTCTACTGGAGCATCTTTAGCTGCTGTAGATAAAAAATTAGCTGAAATACCTGAAGGAAGTTCAATTCTTACTTTCAATTATGATACAGGCGAAAGATACCTTTCAATTGAAGGATTGTTTGGGGTGTAGTCCATAAAAATGATATTTAAAGAGTCATTGATGTAAAAATCAATGACTCTTTTTTGTACAAAAAGAAACCCCACCTTTAATCAAAAGATGGGGTTAATTACTTACTAGATATTTATATTTTTATTGTAATACTAAGATTACTTGTTCTCTTATTTTGTGTTATACTAATATAGTATATTTAATTGTAGAAGATACAATTACTAGACCAATTCTTAGATTAATTCAATTTTTTTATATTTTAAGACATAAATAACTTATTTACAAGATGTTATTATTCTAATTTTTTATTACCCTTACATTTAAAATCCAATTAATTCCAAATTTTAATGAGAAAGACACTTTATTTGTTTAAACAAGTTTTTATCTTTAATTTGTTTAAACAATAATAACACAAACCTGTTTTACTAATTATTCAATCTAAACGCACTAAATTCTAACGTTATGAAAAAGGTATTTATTTTCACTTTTATTTCTCTTCTTATTTTTGGTTGTTCTGAAGCTGTTATCGATGATGATAACACAGGTACAAATGATAATGATGTTATTGAAGTTCCTGAAGATGACGACGATGCTGTAGCAGAAGAAGCTGTAGTTTACGATCCTCATGTATTAACTATTGCAGATAATTATTGTATTTCTTGTCACAGTGGTAGTAGTCTACAAGCAGGTATTAACTTATCTGGTTATACTAATTTTAAATTTCAGACAGAAAGCGGCAATTTATTATCAAGAATAAATAATAGTTCAAACCCTATGCCTCCTGCTGGTTTAATGCCACAAGAAGAAAGACAACGTATCCAAAAATGGGTAGATGATAATTTCCCAGAAAAATAGAAAACATGAAACAACTTACAATCTTATTACTCTTCTTAAGTATTACCTCTTTCGGACAAAAATATATAACTAAAACTGGTCTAACCGATTTTGAAGCATCCGTTAAGGCTTTTGAACCTGTAGAAGCAACTAATAATAGTACAACAGCAATTATTAATACTGAAACAGGAGAAATAGCTGCACTATTATTTATTGCTGCTTTCGAATTTAAAGTGGCATTAATGCAGGAGCATTTCAATGAAAATTATATGTCTTCTGATAAATTTCCAAAAGCTACTTTTAAAGGGGAAATCACTGATTTTGATTTTAAAAATTTAAGTAATGCTCCCAAAGATTTTAATTTAAAAGGAACACTTACTATTAAAGGCATATCAAAAGAAATAGTAGCTAGAGTTAAGTTGTACGTAAATAAGGATATTTTATATGCTAAGTCAGCTTTTGATGTAGCTCCCTCAGATTTTGATATTCAAATTCCAAGTATTGTAGAGGAAAAGATATCAGAAAAAATTCATATATCTATAAACTATGAACTCAAAAAAAAGTAAACTACTTACACTATTAATAGTGCTAAGTAGTGCTTTAGTTCTATCAGTAGCTTACATTTTCAAACCTCCTACAACCGTAGAAAATAGTAGTTTGAGTTATAATGGTGAAGCTATTGGTTTTATTAAAGAAATAGAAAGCAATACTTCAACTAATTATGTTGCAAAAGTAGTACAGCTCAACGGCACTATAACTCAACTAGAAGAAAATGGGATACAACTTAATAATAAAGTATTCTGTCAGTTTTCTACATCATTTCCTTATAAAATCACTAAAGATTCTAAAATAACCATAAAAGGAAAATACATTGGTTTCGATGAATTGCTCGATGAAATTAAACTCAATAATTGTACAATAATTAAATAACTAACAATGAAATATTACCAACTATTACTCTTTATTTTCTCCTGTACTTATACATTTGCACAGGATGATTTACTAAATGAAATAGAGACAGAAACAACCGACTCTGTCACTTTTGAACAACCTGCGTTTAAAGCAATGAAAATTGGTAACCTACAATCTACAAAAGTGGGCGGAAAAGGTGATTTTTATATGTATATCTCTCATAGGTTCGGTTCTTTAAAAGACGGCTGGGAAACATTTTTTGGTTTAGACAATGCAAATACAAAAATTCAACTTGTTTACGCGCTATTTGATGGTTTTCAAATTGGGATAAGTAGAGAATCTTGGAGAAAAACATATGCAGGGAGCACAAAAATTCGAATAAAAGAGCAAAAAGGTAACTTCCCTATCAATATTTCTGCATACGGCACTTTTAATGTCAATACCCAAGTGAGTACAGAATTATATCCAGAAATTACGGGTTCTGATAGAATGAGTTATGCAGCTCAATTCTTATTTTCTAAACGTATTAAAAAGTTATCTGTAGAGTTGGCCCCAACTTACGTAAGACAAAACCTTGTTTATAATGTCAATCAAGATCATAATCAATATGTATTAGGTATTGGAGGAAGATATAAAGTCAGTAAAAGAATGTCTGTCAATATAGATTATTCTTACAATTTTAGTCGAGCTAGTGATTCTGATTTCAAGGACCCTTTAACTGTTGGTTTAGACATAGAAACAGGAGGTCATGTTTTTCAACTTTTATTTACAAATGCTCAATCTACAAACGAACCCGGCTTTATGAGTTATGCTGAAGGAGATTGGAGTACTGGAGATATTTTCTTTGGGTTTAACATTGTCAGAGTCTTTTAACCAACTTACTCTTGATTAACACTAACTACAATATGTAATTGTACAATTTTAAGATAAAATATACTTATTTATTAAAAAATAAGCTATATTTGTCTTACTACTACAAACTTATTTAACAATCACTACAATCAAATATGTTAAACCTATTCTTGAAAATATCTTTTACATTCGTAATTATACTAGGGCTTTCTATTAAAATACAGGCTCAAAACCTAGATTTCATAGTAAACTATAGTAAAACAAACAGTGTTGGCGATGTACATCAGATGAGTTTAAATGGTGTAGGAATTGATATTAGAAAACACCTTTCTAAAGTACCAATTTCAATTGGTGTAGCCTCTTCTTATAATTTTTCTGAAAAAGAAATCAATACAGATTATAACTCGCCTATTCCTGATAGTGATCTTAAAAACTTTGTAATCGTGCCTTTTCAATTAAATGTACATTATTATTTTAATGAAAGAGGAGTAATTTCTCCATTTATTGGTATTGGCGGTAGTGGGTATTTTATTGAGCAAGGTTATATGGTTTCTCAATATGCTCTTGATTTAGACGGTGGCAGTAGTTCTTCTAGAGAAGTAAAAGAAAGCAATGTAAGTTATGGTTTTATGGGTGAACTTGGATTTACAACAACATTTTTTGATAGAATAAACCCTTTCTTTAGCTTAAAATACAACTATGTACCAACTAACGATTACAATATTAATTACAGTAATATTTGTGTAAATGTTGGTTTATCTTTCTAAAAAAAATAGAGTCCATATTGCTATAGACCCTACCTTTCACGTTCCAAAAATTATATTTTTAGTGTATTAGACCATTTGTAGGCATAAGGTGCTTATATTTTCGTAAACCCTTTACTAATGCACGTGTTTTCTGAAGATGTAATTGCAAAACTTTCCAATGGTTTATGTAAGCAGATTTTGGGGCAACTATCCCTTTTTCTAATTTTTCTATTGTCTCCATAACTTTAACCGAAACCCAATCAGCAGAACATTCTAATGTCATTCGCTTTCCATCATAATCAAATTTAGGGAGTGCATTTTCATTACATTGCCCAAATTGTTGACGGCTTAAAGAAGGGCATTTTTTTAATAAATAGTCTTCAAAGCACATGTATAAATGCTCATAAGAATTGAGCATCATGTTTAAATTGTAATAGGTACTTTCAACTAAATAGTTTTCTGCATTTTTAGTTGAGTTTTTGCAAAATGCAACTAATTCAAACTGTTCTTTTTGGTATTTAGGGTACATATTCATTGCTGTAAGTTTTTTGTTATTCATCTCAATTTATCGAAAAGAATTAAAAAACAAAAATTTTTAATGTATTTTTTACACTAATTAAATTTGATGATAAAATAGATTGTTTATTTAAAATTAGTCTAAATATTATTCATGCTTTTTTGTACTAAAAAAGGTGAAATATGAGTATTTATTGTTGATTCAAAATATTGATTATTTAAGTTATAATCAATTGAAATTAGCTATTTTACAAACAGTTCAATTGATATAAAATGTTTGTAAACACACTTAAAACAGCCTTAAATCACCTTTTTAAGTAGTAAATGATTTAACCTCCAATCCTTTCCTTTATTTATTCGAAAAATAAGATTTATAATTTAACGTTGATTTTCGTCACTTATTTACCTGATCAGTATCATGATAAACAAATCCATTTGTTAATACTTTTATCATATAATGTTCTAAACAACACTTATTAAATTGAAATTAGATTACAAGAAAATGAGTAAAAGATTTAAGCCACATTAGCTCAATTTGTCTTTTTAAAAACAAGTGATTGACCATGTCTAAATGGTGTAAGAAATGAAATTGAGCGTAACCTAAAAAACCATACACAAAATCTATCTTTAACCGACCAATAAACAACGGTAGATTCCAATAACTAAAGAGGTAATTAGTGAACACAATTAAAAATGATACAAACCACTTATTTGTTTACTAACTATCTTAAACAACACATAAGGTTCGACAAACACATTTTATAATAAAACACCATTACTTGATAGAAATTTTTGATTTCTGTTCAAGGTAGTAACCGATTGTATTTTATAGTAAATCATGTTTTTTTTTAAAATATGATACTGGAACAATACACACTAGATTTTATAAACAACACACAAGACAAACAAGAGCCAAAAGACCAACGATTATGGATCAAAAAAATTCCAAAGTAAAATATCCTGGTGTTCGCGTAGCAATGGATGGCAATACTGCCGCTATTATGTGCGAAAGAGAATCTACTGATGCTGCAGGTGCGTACCCTATTACCCCTTCTACTCAGATGGGAGAATATTGGGCAGAAGAAGCAGCAAAAGGACATTTAAATATATCGGATAAACCCCTTATTTTTATAGAACCAGAAGGAGAACATGCTGCTGCAGCTGTTACTGCTGGTTTATCTATGACAGGGCAACGTGCTGCTAACTTTTCTTCTGGACAAGGGATAGCCTATATGCACGAATCTTTATATGCCGCTGTAGGTAAACGTTTAACGTATGTGCTAAACATAGGTGCTAGAGCAATGACAAAATCTACGTTAAATGTACATGCAGGTCATGACGACTACCATGCCATTGACGATACTGGATTCTTTCAGATGTTTGCCAAAAAAGCACAACATGTAGCCGATTTAAATATCATTTCTCATAAAATTGCAGAAATGTCTTTAACGCCTGGAGTTATTGCACAGGATGGTTTTTTAACTACTCATCTTATTGAATCTTTATCGCTTCCTGAACGCGAATTAATCAAAGAATTTTTAGGGCGACCAGATGACATTATTGATACCCCCACTGCAGCTCAAAAAATTATTTATGGAGAAAAGAGAAGAAGAATTCCAGAAATTTGGGATGTAGATAATCCTTTAATGGCTGGTATTGTACAGAATCAAGATTCGTATATGCAATCTGTGGCTGCACAACGTCCTTTCTTCTTTGATCATATAAAAGAACTTACAGACAAGGCATTTAAAGATTTTGCTGCACTTACAGGTCGTTTATACGAACGTGTAATGACCTACAAAATTGAAGATGCTGATTACCTTATTTTAGGACAAGGCTCTGTGGTTACCTCAGCAGAAGTTGTTGTAGATTATCTTAGAGAAACTAGAGGTTTAAAAGTTGGCGTTGTGGATTTGGTAATGTTTAGGCCCTTCCCTGCCGACCTAATAAGTAAGGTTTTAAAAGGTAAAAAAGGGATTACTGTTTTAGAACGTTTAGACCAACCACTTGCAGAAGATGCTCCAATTATTAGAGAGATTAGAGCGGTGCTTACTAAATGTATTGAAAATGGTGCTAGTAATAAAAATAAACCTTACCCCACTTTAGCAAGTTATAAGCCAAACGAATTCCCTGCACTTTATTCTGGCTCTTTTGGTATGGGATCGAGAGATTTACAGCCAGAAGGTATTATTGGAGCAGTAGAAAATATGCTTCCTGAAGGAAAACAGAAAAAGCAATTCTACTTATCTATTGATTTTGTTCGTGAACACGCTTTCACACCAAAACAGCGTCAATATCAAGAGTCAATTAAAGACGCTTATCCAAACATTCAAGATTTGTCTGTGCGTGGTTCTGAAAACCCAAACCTTATGCCTAAAGGGGCAATAACGGTACGTTTCCACTCTGTTGGAGGTTGGGGAGCAATTACTACGGGTAAAAATCTAGCAATGACATTGTTCGATTTACTTGGGTACGATATTAAAGCAAACCCCAAATATGGATCGGAAAAAAAAGGGCAACCTACTACTTATTATTTAGCAGCTGCACCAGAGCCTATTCGTATTAATTGCGAGTATTATTTTGTGGATGTAGTTCTTTCTCCAGACCCTAACGTTTTTAAGCATACCAATGCTTTAGCAGGGCTTAAAAAAGGAGGTAGTTTTATTGTTCAAAGTGATAAAACTACTGCCGATGAAGTATGGGCAGAAATTCCCAAGCAATATCAAAAGCTAATTATACAAAACGAAATACACGTTTATTATATAGATGGATTTAAGATTGCAAGAGAAGAAGCAACTGATCCTGAATTACAATTAAGAATGCAGGGTATTGCCTTTCAAGGTGCCTTTTTCTCTGCATCACCTTTAATGGAAAAAGCAGGTCTTTCTGATGCAGCCTTACTTAAAGCCATTGAAGACCAATTACAATATAAATTCGGAGGAAAAGGACAGCGTGTAGTAGATGATAATATGCGTGTTGTAAAACGTGGATTTACTGAGGTTCATGAGATTACAAATAAAGTTTTAGGTACTTCTAATGGTAAAGAAGGTATGGTACTTAAAGTACCTAAAATGATGAAGGAACGTCCTGTTTCTGAATCAAAACTTAGTGATGTACATCGTTTCTGGGAACAAACGGGTAATTTCTACCAGACAGGACAAGGTAACGATAACCTTACTGATCCATTTATTGGCATGTCGGTAATGCCTGCCACAACTTCTCTTTTTAGAGACATGACGGGTATTCGTTTTGAGCATCCTGAATGGGTACCTGATAATTGTACTGCCTGTGGCAATTGTTATTCCGTTTGCCCTGATACTGCTTTACCTGGGTTGGTTTCTGAGCTAAAAGATGTGCTTGAAACAGTAGTAAATAGAGTGAAGAAAAACCATATAAAAGTGGAGGAACTTCCGAAGGCTACTCGTAAGATGGAAAGTAAAATCAGAACTCTTTTTGATGGAGAACAGAACAAAGGTATTTCCGTAAATGAACATATTCATGAAGTGATTCATCAAACAGTTGAAGATGAAAATACTTCGGAACAATTAAAACAAGAGTTGCTCTGGTTTAAGGAGGAATTAGGTGATTTCAAATTCGCACTTACACGTCCTTATTATCATCTAAATGAGAAAAAAGAAAAAGGAAGTGGAGGTTTATTTAGTATTACATTAAACCCAGCAACTTGTAAAGGTTGTATGGAATGTATAGAAGTTTGTGATGACAATGCTTTAAAAACTGTTATACAAACTGAAGGTTCTGTTGCCAAATTGAGAAGCGAATGGGACTTATGGGAAGAATTGCCAAATACTCCAGAAAAGTACAATAGAATAGATGACCTCGAAGAAAAAATTGGCCCTTTAGAAACACTTCTATTAAACAAAGAAGCGTATGGTAAATTTGCCTCTGGCGATGGTGCTTGTTTAGGTTGTTCAGAGAAAACTGTTGTCCATTTATTTACAGCAACAGTTCAATCTTTAATGATGCCAAGAATTGAGAAGCACATTAACTATCTTGATGAGCTGATTGTAAAAATGGAACGTCATCTACAAGTTAAATTGATGGATACCGTCAATTTAAGTGATGCCGACATGATGTCTAAGATTGTTGCAGAAATGCAAGATAGCGATCTGACAATGGCTGAAATTACAAGTAGAATTGAACAAGAAAAAGGTAGCGAACCGATTGATCAGGAATGGTTAAGAAATACCTCTCAACTTATTGCACAATTAAAGCAATTAAAATGGAGATATACTAGCGGAACTACTGGAGATGGACGTGCAAATATGGGGATGACCAATGCAACAGGATGTACTTCTGTTTGGGGTAGTACGTATCCATATAACCCATATCCATTCCCTTGGGCCAACCATTTATTCCAAGACTCCACCTCTTTGGCTATGGGTATTTTTGAAGGACACATGTCTAAGATGGCGGATAGTTTTAGAACAATTCGTAAAGCTGAATTAGAGCTTAGTGGAGACTACAACACATCAGAACATGATGATTTCTTTACCTATTTTACTTGGGAACAATTTACAGATGAAGAATGGCATTTATGTCCTCCTGTTGTTGCGCTTGGTGGAGATGGTTCTATGTATGATATCGGTTTTCAAAATTTATCTAGAATGATGGCTTCGGGTAAACCGATAAAAGTAATTGTTGTAGATACTCAAGTGTATTCTAACACTGGTGGACAAGCCTGTACATCTGGGTTTATTGGGCAAGTATCTGATATGGCGCAATACGGCAAGGTTTGGAAAGGAAAAGCAGAACCTCGAAAAGAGATTGGATTGTTAGCAATGGCTCACCGTAATACGTATGTTTTACAAGGAACTTTATCAAATACTACGCAGATGATAGAGGGTTTTATAGATGGATTAATGGCCAAACGCCCTGCCCTATTCAACCTGTATACAACCTGTCAGCCTGAACATGGTGTTGCCGATGATTTGGGTGCACATCAAGCTAAAATGGCTGTAGAATCTCGCACGTATCCTATTTTTAAATACAATCCAGAAAATGGGAAAACCACAGAAGAAAACTTCGATTTAAGTGGTAACCCAGACATGGAAAAAGATTGGCCATCTTACCAATTAAAATATATAGATAATGGTGTAGAAAAAGCAATGGATTTAGAAATGACATTTGCTGATTTTGCACTAACAGAAGCAAGGTTTAGAAAGCACTTTCGTAAAGTACCTCGTGATGCTTGGAACGAAAATATGGTGCCAATTGCAGAGTTCTTAAACATGGATGCTGATGAAAGAGAAGGTCTCTTCCCTTTTGTTTGGGCAGTAGATAGAAAACAGCATTTAACAAGAGTTCTTTGTGCAGAACCAATGGTACTCTCTTGCGAAGAAAGACGTGATTTCTGGATTATGCTTAAAGGTTTAGCAGGTATTAAAGAGGAACCGGAAGTAAATATAGAAGAGAAAATCCGTGCAGAAGTTGTAGGTAATATTGCTCAAGGTTTAATGAAACTTGCTGGTGGTGACGGTGGTAGTTTAGTAGATTTGGTTCAGCCTTCGGGTATATCAGTTACTACAGAAAGTGCTACGCAAGTTGCCCCAAATGAAAACTACATGGCACCTTGGATAGAAACCGAAGATTGTAGTGGTTGTGATGAATGTATCAAAATCAATAATAAAATATTTGCTTACAATTCAGATAAAAAAGCATTTGTAAAAAACTCGGACGGAGGTACTTATCAAGATGTAGTAAAGGCAGCAGAAAAGTGTACTGCAGGGGTGTTGCACCCAGGTTTACCTAAAAATATGTCTGAAAAGAACATCGATAAGTTAATCAAAAGAGGAGAGAAATATAATTAATGAGCAAAACCATGAAAATGTTGACTATTCAAAAGAATACATTCAAACATGGGATTCATCCACCGGAGTATAAAGATGACACAAAAGATCTACGGATCAGACAGTTTTCTTTTGCTCCAGTGCTCATTATTCCCATGGCACAACACATTGGTGCTCCTTCGGAAATAATTGTTCGAGAGGGTCAAGAAGTTGTGCGTGGGCAATTGCTAGCCAAATCAAGTGGTTATGTATCAGTTCCAGTGCATGCACCAGTCTCAGGGATCATTCGTAAAATCGGGAATGTTCCAACTGTAGGCGGTAAAATGTCACCGGGGATTTACTTGGAAGCCTTCCCTTTTTCCGGTCAGGAAATAGCGGAAGGTTCCCCTATTCTTCTAGCAACAGCAACGAAAGAAGAAATTTTAAAGGGTATTCAAGAAGCTGGTATTGTAGGACTTGGTGGAGCTGCTTTTCCCACACATGTAAAATTAAAAGTACCCGAAGATAAAGAATGTGAAGTCTTGTTGATTAATGGTATTGAGTGCGAACCGTACCTTACAACAGACCACAGGGTAATGCTAGAACAAGGAAAGGATGTCGTTACAGGTATCAATTACTTGCTAAAAGCTACAGGTGCAAAACGTTGTATAATTGGTATTGAAGGAAATAAAGTTGATGCTGCTGAACATCTAAAAACATTACTTCCAGAAAATAGTCCAATTACAGTACAAGTTGTTCCGGTAAAATATCCGCAGGGCTCAGAAAAAATGCTGATCACTTCTTGTCTAGGGATTGAAGTTCCCTCGGGTGGCTTACCAATTGATGTAAAAGCTGTTGTAGTGAATGTAGCAACAACTGCAGAAATTGGCCGCTTGCTTCCTCATGGTTGGGGAATTCAGGAACGTGTGGTTACTATCACAGGACCAGGTGTAAAGAAGAAAGGGAATTATTTCATTCCAATGGGAACACCTCTCCGTTATGTATTGGATGAGGTGGGCCTAGAAGATAATATTTCTGAAGTGTATCTAGGTGGTCCAATGATGGGTATGGCGGTATCCAACCTAGATATTTCTATTACTAAAGGAACATCTGGTATTGTGGTATTTACAGACAAGGATGTAAAAACGACAGAAAAAGTGTTCCCTTGCATTAAATGTGGTGCTTGTGTAGATGCTTGTCCGTTATCGTTAAACCCCTCTAAAATGTGGATTCTTGCAAAGTTCAAAGCGTATGATAAAATGGCTGAAGAACAGAATTTAATGGATTGTTTTGAGTGTGGCTCCTGTTCTTTTGTGTGCCCATCACACATTCCATTGGTTCAGTATTTTAGGTTATCAAAAGCTATTGTTAGAAAACGTAAAGCCACTGCCCATGTTAAATAAAACATTAAATATTAGTACATCACCTCATATTACAAAAGGCAACAGTACCGATGTAATTATGAAAAACGTGGTCTATGCATTACTTCCTTCTGCTGGTTTTGCTGTATATGCCTTTGGTTTAAGTGCCTTTTTGGTACTCATTACATCTGTTATTTCTTGTGTATTTACCGAACATATTTTATGTAAATTATCGAATAAGGAGACAACTGTAAACGATTGGTCTGCCGTAATTACTGGCCTACTTTTAGGCTTGACCCTTCCTCCCATTTTCCCTTTATGGATGGCTTTCTGCGGAGGTGTAATTGCAATTGGATTAGGTAAATTTTTATTTGGTGGATTAGGGTATAATGTTTTTAACCCTGCTTTAGTCGGAAGAGCTGTATTACAAGCTGCTTTTCCTGTTGCTATTACCACTTGGTATGAGGCTTTTCAAGGAAACCGTTTTACAGAAATAGCTTCATCGGTATTGGCACTTCCTTTTATGCAGCCAATTTTTGATGGTACATCTGGTGCTACACCTCTTTCTGCTTTTAAGTTTGATCATATTACTGCCCCTACATCAGAATTAATGTTTGGACTAACAGGTGGTTCGACTGGAGAGACGTGCGGTGTGATAATTATACTTGGAGGAATATACCTTATCAGTAAAAAAATGGCCAATTGGCGTATCCCTACTGCTATAGTTGGAACGGTAATCGTGTTAAGTGGTATCCTTTTCAGTATAGATCCTACTCTGTATCCAAACCCATTATTTATGGTATTTTCTGGAGGTTTATTACTCGGTGCATTTTTTATGGCAACGGATATGGTAGGCTCACCGCTTACATCTATTGGTGTATGGATTTATGGCATATTTATAGGCATATTGATTGTCGTAATTCGTGTTTGGGGTGGACTTCCAGAAGGTGTAATGTACGCTATTCTGTTAGGAAATGCCATTGCACCACAGATTGATAATTTTGTTAAGCCGAGAGTTTACGGAACATCAAAACGTAAGAAAACATGAGTACAATAAAAGAAGCTCCAGTAATAGAAGAAACTAGTAGCTTAAAAATGCTTCAAGCCATGGTGGGAATCGGTATTTTATGTGCTCTACTGATTGTTGTTACCTATGAAACCACAAAGCCTCGTATTGCTCAGCTTAAACAAGCGGCATTAGAAGAAGCCATTTTTAAAGTGATTCCAGGAATTACTAAAACGAAAGCATTCCATTTTGTAGAGGGTACTTTTGAGCCAGTTAGTAATCAAAAAAAGGTAAAAGAAGTAGTTTATGCTGGTTACAATGATTCTAATGAATTAGTAGGTGTTGCCATAAATGGAAAAGGACAAGGGTATGCAGATATTATCAGTGTATTGTATGGATATAGTTTCGATAAACAACAAATTGTAGGTTTCTATGTACTAGAAAGTAAAGAGACTCCCGGTTTAGGTGATAAGATTGAAAAAGACCCTGATTTTCTTGCCAATTTTTCAGCAATGGATGCCACCTTAACAGACGATTTATCAACTCTTAAAAATAAGATTACTACTACAAAAAGCGGAGAGAAAACCAATGCTTGGGAAATTGATGGAATAACAGGAGCAACAATTTCTTCTCGTGCCATTGGTGATATTCTAAGAAACAGTACAGAAGTTATGCTACCGTTTATTTATAAAAATAAGGAAGCATTTGTTTTACACACAAAACAAGAATAAGATGGTACAGCAACTTAGAGATAAAAATAAAAAGGGCAGCTTTTCCGACAGGTTAAATCAGAGTCAGTCTACCAATGAGTTTATAAAAGGCTTATGGAAGGAAAACCCTGTTTTTGTACAGGTCTTAGGAATGTGCCCAGTACTTGCTGTTACGAATACTTCATCAAATGCTTTGGCAATGGGTTTAGCCACTTCCTTTGTATTATTGATGTCGAATATTCTGATATCATTACTCAGAAATTTCATTCCAAAACAAGTACGTATATCCTCCTACATTTTAATAATTGCCACCTTTGTAACCGTAACAGATTATGTGATTCAGGCAATTAGTGTAGAGTTACATAAAAGTTTAGGTGCATTCATTTCGCTTATAGTAGTGAACTGTTTGATTTTGAGTAGAGCAGAAGCTTTTGCCTCAAAAAATACCATTGGAAAATCTGTTCTAGATGCCTTAGGAATGGGGTTAGGATTTACATTCGGACTTTTATGCTTGGGTGTTGTGAGAGAATTGTTAGGTAGTAGAAGCATCTTCGGAATAGAAATATTTGCAGAAGGATTTCAGGAGTGGATTGTGATGATCTTACCTGCAGGAGGCTTTTTTACACTGGCATTTTGGTTGTTATTATTTAATATCATCAAAACAAAAAAATCAACATCATGAATCAAGAATCATTATGGAATATCTTTATTAATGCCTGTTTGATCAACAACTTTGTGTTGGCCTATTTCTTAGGTATTTGCCCCTTTTTAGGCGTATCAGGTAAAATGGATACGGCTACAAAAATGGGTGGTGCTGTAACATTTGTAATGCTAATTAGTTCTGTTTGTGCCTTTGGAATCAATAGTTTATTGACAGCCATAGATGCACCTTATTTACAACTTATTAGCTATATCGTGGTCATTGCCTCAACAGTACAATTGGTAGAAATGATTGTGAAGAAAATGAGCCCTGCCCTATTTAGAGCATTAGGTATTTTCTTACCACTTATAACCACTAACTGTGCAATTTTAGGGTTGGTACTTTTCCAAACCAACAAAGGTTATGGACTTATAGAAGGTTTCGTTTTTGCCTTAGGCGCTGGAGTAGGTTTTACTATTGCCTTAATGTTGATGGCAGGGTTAAGAGAACAATTAGAATTTGCAGAAGTGCCCAAAGTGGTAAAAGGAACGGTAATTACCTTACTGATCGGAGGTGTATTATCGCTCTCATTTATGGGGTTTTCTGGTTTAGGTGGATAGCATTACCTCTTATCTAATTGGTAGCTGTGCAATTGTCTTACTGATGGTTGCATGGGTAGTAATTCAGAGCATATGGAAAAAGGTATTTTCCGATCAGACACAAAATACCGATGCTCTAGGAGATAGAAGTAAATGCGGCAAATGCAACTGTGGTAATGTCTGTAAAAAGCAGATTAAAACTGCAAATCTTTAAAATCCAATTCATAAAATAAATTATAATACAATGTCACATTTAGCAGATTATAAAACAGATATTCAGTACAAAGCAAGAGTAATTAGAACTACGCGCTTAACACCAAGGAATACTGAAGAAATAAGAGAGATGGTTTTAGAAATTGATGACCCTTCTTTTGAATGTAAAGTAAATCAGAGTTTTGGTGTTTTGGTAGACATAAAGGGAGAGTTTGGACAAAATAAGCACCATCGTTTATATAGTGTTGCTGATATTCCAGAAAAAGTAAATGGTAAAACCCGTATTACTTTATTAGTGAAAAGATGTGCTTACATAGATGATTTTAGTGGAGAACGTTACAGAGGGATTGGGTCTAATTTTTTATGCGATCGTAAAGTATGTGATGCTATCACTATTACTGGGCCATTTGATTTAGCTTTCCAATTACCAAAAGACCATAACGCTAATTTAATTTTAATTGGTATGGGAACTGGTATTGCTCCTTTTAGAGCTTTTGTAAAACATATCTACGAAGAAGTACACGATTGGAAAGGGCAAGTTCGCTTATTTTACGGTGCAAGAACTGGTATGGAAATGCCTTATATGAATGATGAAAATAACGACCTTACAAACTACTACAATGAAAGTACTTTTGAGGCAATGAAGGCAGTTAGTAGTAGACCCGAATGGACAGACACTGTTGCATTAGATGTCGCTATTGAGGCCAAAGAACATGAATTGCACGATATGTTGATGCAAAACAACACCTATATCTATGTAGCTGGTCATGAAAAAGTACGCGTAAACTTAGATAAAGCATTTTCTACGATTCTTGGTTCAGAAGATGCTTGGTTAGTTAGAAAAGCAGAGTTAATTGCTGGTCATAAATGGGCTGAAGTAATTTATTAATCAGCTGAAATAATATTATGAAGATTAAAGCAAAATTATTGATTATGAACGCTCCTAAGTGATTATCAGTAATTTGCTTTTTCTTCATTTTTCAGCTTAAAAAAAAGAGGTCATACTCTTCTTTTGGTAAAAAGATATTAAATTTTTAAAGAAAAGAACATGACAATAATTATAGCACTATCAGCACTCGGTGGACTCACACTACTACTTGCTCTTATGCTAATTGTCGCCAACAAAAAACTCTACGTTTACGAAGACCCCAGAATAGATGTAGTAAACGGATTACTACCACAAGCAAATTGTGGAGCGTGTGGTTTTCCTGGTTGTCGGCCTTTTGCAGAAGCAGTTGTAGGTGGTAGTGTTCTACCCGGAAAGTGTTCAGTAAATACAGAAGAAGGTCAAAATAATATAGCCACTTACTTAGGGGTAGACCCTGGAAGTGAAGAAAAAAGAGTTGCCCGTTTAGCTTGTGGTGGCGGTACTAATGTTGCAATAAGTAGAGCAAAATACCAAGGTATGAAAACCTGTCAGGCATCTTCCTTAATTTCTGGAGGAGAAAGGGGTTGTTTTTGGGGGTGTTTAGGATTGGGAGATTGTGAAGTTTCTTGTGATTTTGATGCTATTCAACTCAACGCAAATGGACTACCAGAAGTAGATGTTGATAAATGTACTGGTTGCGGAGACTGTGTAGAAGCTTGTCCGAAATGGCTCTTTTCTATTACACCAATAAGTCATAAACTTTGGGTAAACTGCAAAAACTTAGATCATGGAGATGATGTTCTTGAGGATTGCCAAGTTGGTTGTACAGCCTGTGGCAAATGTGCCATGGATGCAGAAGGTAACCTCATAGAACTTATTAATAATTTACCTACTGTGGATTATCAACAAAACCATAAAACTATAGATCCCATTCAACGTTGCCCAACTGGAGCAATTGTTTGGATTGATGATAAAAGAGGAATTATTAAAGGAAAAGAAAGTAAAAAAATTATAAGAAAAGGAAGAATGAAAGAAGGAATATCATAACTCTAAATACTTCTCTTACTCTTAGTTGCCAAGTAGATTACTTGGCAACTTTCTATTTTAAAAACTATTCTTTTTTAGATGCTTATTTTGAAGCAGAATCTTTTTGTTTTTTTGGCTTATCTTTTTCCCAAATTCCTTCAAAAACAACATTCCCTTTTTTATCAAAAATAACCCCAAAACCTTCACGTACATTATCACTCCAAAAGCCTTCGTACTTCTCACCAGAATTAAAATAATATACACCAAAACCTTCACGAATACCTTTCTTAAAGTTCCCTTCAAATCGATCTCCATTTACCCAGCTGTACGTGCCTTCTCCATATCTTTTATTGTTTTTCCAATAGCCCTCATAGAATCCTTTTTTCTCAAAAATTGCATAACCAAAACCGTTAGCCATATCGTTAGTAACCTCTCCTATATAATCAATTTCGGCATCATCCTGATTAATAAAATGGAGTTTATCAATAGCTTTATCTTTAACCACAAGTTCATGCTTAAGGCTAATAATTTCTCCTTCAGAATGGTACAAATCCATTTGAAGTTCATCTTGGTTAGTTTCTAAAATTTGATTATTCTTTTTTAATCTAGTAATACTATCACTCAAATTTATCTGCTTACTCTTTAACGAAGAAATGTACCTCTGCTTACTGTAATAACGTTTTTCTAATTCATTTACCATCTCATAAGGTACTTTCTTATTGTCTATATAATCTAAGGCGTAATTTGTATAATCTGTTGTATTATACATGCTATCAATGCTTTTAAATAACCTCAGAGCCTCTTCGTAATCATCTGCTAACAATAAAGAATCTGCCCTAACCCTTAACGCTAAATTTATATTTTCTCCTTCTACAGCTTCTAATTTTTCAATTTTATCAGCTAATGCATTTATGTAATTGTAAGTATAATATCCTACAGGAAATATTATAAAAAGTGAAATTAACGATACTATTTTTTTCATAATGTAATTGATTAATAGCCTAAGTTGATTTTAGGAAGTTGTTGTTGATTCTTTCTCGTATCTAATCCAATAAATACATTGAACCTAAAAATGTTGCTTGATTTATACTCATAACCACTTGATTTTTGACCAAGTGTCCACATATGTCCAGCAAACAATGTCACCTTATTGCTCAATACGTAACCAAAGCCATTATATGTTCTGAAATCTTCAAAGGGGTTATAAACAATCGATTCTCCAGAATGCATAAAAATTTCTACACTAGGCGAAAAGTATAACGTGTTTTTTGTAATCGTAGGTTTATTTATAGGGATATAAGCAAACAGTTTATAGCGAAACCTATTTGTAAACTCGAACTCCGCTCCTATATCATTGTCCTTTTTCCACCTGTGTTCCACTCGAAATTGATGGTACATTTTCACTCGCCCCATCATAGGCATTTTTAATAACCACTGATGCCAAATTCTATGCTCTAACACATATGGTTCATATTCATCACTATAAGGGTCTGGACTGAAATTAACAACCAAGGCAGGGCCAATTACAGCCTCAAAATAATCATTAAAAAAGATGTTTAAACCTGCCCTATTGTAAATTTGACGAGGTCTTCCCACATAACTATTTACATCGTCAAGACTATTTCTTGTTCTGTAATGATGCTCTCCATAATATCCAAAATGTTTAGAGAATCGAGCTTTAATATACAACCCATTCCAAATACCCGTCTCTTCCATATTCGTTACCGAATGTTCTTGAGCAGACACATGGATAGATAGTAAACCGCAAAATAAAAGCAGTAGTAAAATTGACCTTAGCATAAAATAATAATGAAGTTAAGTGTAGTATAAATTAGATGTAGTAATTATTAAAATAAGTTTATTGAAGATAAAATCGAACAGGAGTACATTATGTTATTCGTAACAAATGTAGGTTAGTAAATTGATAAATTATTATTTTTATAATTTAATTGGTTTTTTTAATGTTATTTTAAATATGTTTGTAAATACTAGTGTAGCTATTTACAAAAATGATTGGCTATCTGTTAGTGAGTTATACAATTAATCACAAAAAAAGACACTAAAATTATTACTAATCTTAGTGTCTCGATTTCATTTCTGTTTTAGAAAAAATATGATTATCTATTTTGTCTCAAATTCTTTTTCTTGATAAAACGGTTTTCCTTTATTCGATATTCCCTCAATCTCTATATGATAATTTGTTGATTTATCATCTGTGAAAAATGACACTCGTGCCTGCCCGTTTTCATCTAAAAATATATTGGGTTCCCACATTAAAGTTATTCTATGATCTGGCTTAGCGTGTTCATCTTTTTGAACATCGTATTTTGGGGTATAAAATTCTTTACTCGTATAAAAACCAGGGCTTGTAATTGCATCTATACCTTGTACTATGTAAGAACCTCCACCACCTTGGCGCGTGTACAAAGCAATTACACCATTAACAGAATTACTTAAATACATTGAACCGCTCGCTGCATCTAAAACATCTATAAAACCAATATCTGTCATACTCATAGTTCTTAGCATTTCTACATCTGCCGGAAAACCATCTAAAACCACCGGCACTTGATCGGCTTCTAATATATTTCCATCATCGTCTATACTTGCTGATGCATTCATTAAACCTGCTCTACGTAAAACTTGTGCAGTTTTCATTTCCATTTGTAAGAACTCCCAAACATTATACCCACCTGCATAACTTAAAGAATCGGTCACTAATCGAGCAGTATAGTTAGTATACATTTTAGATGCTCTATCAAACTCATCTGGCTCTGCTGTATCTACAATCTCAATTTCGTCTAAAATGATTGTTTTTGTATTGAATGCTCTATCAATTTTTTCAATTTTTAGCATCTCTTCTTCAAATGCAGCTAGAGAATTATTCGAAGGAACCGCTACTCTTTCTTCTTGAATAGATTCTGCTAATGGAGGTTCTATTGCAAATAGCGAAATATTTATAGATGAATTTTTTGTGACTTTAGATTTCTTTGCTTTATATTTTTTAGCTTGAAAAATAAAATCGGTCGTATCAAAAAAGACCATTCCTGTAAAAGTGAACCCACCTAACTCATCAGTAATTACACTTTCATGAACAAATTTACTTCCCAGAGCAGTCATACTAATTTCTGATTGCTGTGCTTTTTTTTCGTTCCAATAATTACTTGTTTTTCCTTTAATCGAAATGCCAGGCTCAGGTATAAAATCAACTTTTAAACTATCAGTAGCTTTAGACAACCATTCTATTTTTCTATACCCTTGTGTTAGCATTAATTCATCTAAATAAAAGTGTTTTTCTTTTGAGTAATCTTGGAAGTACCACATTGGATTCTCAATAAAACCGTGTATTTCTGAAGACAGAATTAATTCTGATATTATATTATTTTTCTTCTGAGATATATCAACTAAACTTTTATCTACAATTGCTAAAGAAGCCTCACCTTTAATAGGTACTCCATTTTCATCTTTTACATTGATATCAATGTCTACTTTCTCTCTTTTTCTATAATCCGTTTTTGCTAAATTTAAATCAACTTCTTGAGGATGATAATTAAATATTACTCGTTCAACTATTGGCTGTAAATCTTTATTTAGCAACGTTAATTTAACTATACCATCTTGTACATCTTTCAATTTCATTGATAAGGGAATTATTTTCCTATTAGGAGGACATTCCCACATATAGTTAATCTTCCCTTTTGTAGATGCGATTAGATAACCACCCTCCTTTAAAGCTGTATCTGTTGATATTATTTTTACACTAACTTTATCAAGATTAGAAGTTACAAATAAAGTAGTGCCCACCTCATTCACCTTTGGTAATTTATACTGCTTAGGGTTATTTGTATTTTTGTCTCTATCTAAGATTGCATAATATTCGCCATTTAAAACTCCCATTAAGAAGAAACTCCCCATGCCTAACGTATTACTTTTTACGGTAGTAATTTCTTTTCCCTCTTTTGAAAAAATGGACGCACTAAACTCTTCTCCAAACCCACTCTTATTCACTAATTTAACCCCAACTTTAGAGGCTACATCGTTTATCAATTTTCCTCCCTCTGGAAAAAATTGAAGGTCTAACTTTTGTGTTCTGTTCAGTACTTTATTGTTAGATGTTCCTTCTTCTAAAACCACTTCTTCCGTTCTTAAAGAATCTGGATTAATTTGATAAATATGTATTTCTTGAGTAAAGAATGTACTATCACCAAAATTTCTCATCCAATTAGTATAAGCTCTTAACCTATATCTACCTTCTGGTAAATCTGTTCGCAACTTAAAATCACCATTACTATGTTTTCCAATAGCATAAATATCACGATTTTCTAAAATTTCGCCATCGGGATTTAATAACTCAACTTTAACATTTTTACTCCATTGATCTGGTAAAAGTGAAGACGATTTTCTTAAATACACTTTAAACCAAAGGTGCTCTCCTGCAATGTAATAAGGCTTGTCTGTATGCAGGTAGATCGCATCGTTTACTTTTATCCTTTTTATATCATTGATCTTTTTTATTAAAATATCAATTGTTGGAACGGTATCCATACTTACTAAGACATTGGCAAAAAATACCAAGCTTAATAGTATCAAGAGTGTTTTTAATTTGTTCATTTTTGTAGTCAAGTTACCTAATTAAAGGTGTTTGTAAGTCATTCACATTTCATAAATACGTCACTAATTTACACTTTTAATTAATAATTAACACATTAATCTGCATAAGTTCCTTCAACCGTTGATCTATGTGTTGGTATTAAATGTTCTTTATCAATGGTAACTATTTCTGCTTGGTACTGATGATTCAGGATTATTTTACTTACTGATGAATCAACAATTAAATTATCTTTATTCAATAACCGTATTTTCAATGTCAAGATATCTTCTATTAAGAATAAAGGGCCTCGAACTTCTATCCCAGAAGGTGAATTAATATCTGATAAATAGAGCTGTAAGAACTTTGGCTTTTGATGAATATTATTTGCTATTTCTTGTTGGTTTACCTTGTATTCTAAATCAAAATAATCTGAAAAGTAAGAAAATAACGCTGAGAAATCTTTTTGCTCTTGCAAACAATTACTTATTATATTATTTGAGTTTTCCAGCCCTCTAAAATGGAAATAGAAACTTTCAAAAGGCATTACTTTCGTTGTATTTTTAGGGTAATACCCTTTCAATTTACCATTCTTAAAAGCTAATAGTATCTTTTCTGTCATACCATTTAATTGGTCGTTACCTTTATGGTTAGCATGTACCCTTTCTATATAAGAAATTGTTGTCTTTTTTGTATACTGAGCAATACAGAAATTAATAGTAAACAGCAGGTATATTAAAATAAATAATGGTTTCATTTTGCTTCAAATTTTGTCTTGAAAGATGATTTTTGAACTGGATACTGATTGATCTCAAATACAAGCGCTGAAATAGTATTTTTATTAGCAACCATTCTATCAATATTGTTCGTCATCTTACCAATTACTATTTGATTTAAACGTTTGGTATTCATTTTATAAAATACTGTAATATCTGCTTTTTGAACAGAGTTTAAGAATCCAAAATCCTTTACACTTCCTGTATCTTCTACATCGTAATACAATAAAGTATTTAAACCCTTATAGTGAACATAGATTCTTTTTATTTCTGTTGACACTTTAACCAAAAGCGGAACAAAATCTTCGTTGTCTATTATGTAGTCATAATTGTATAAACCATTACTTTTAATACCTAAGGTTTTAGCAACTGCTATTAATCCATCTGCTTCTTCTCCACACCAACAGTCTTCATCATCCCAGCCTTCTACTATTTCTGGCGTAGTACTTATTGGAGAACTCCCCCAATCAGCAGCATCTGAAGCCACGTTTGTAGCATAATTTAGGACAGGCACGTTCAACTCATTCCAAGTATTGTTTACTTTATCTAATTGATACCCTTTGTATACAGCATAATCTGTTTCATCCGCTACGTATTCTACCGTAACCTCTTTTATAAATTTTAAGGGTATATTATTCGATTTAAAAGTGATATCAAACATACCTCCAGAGATATAATTTCCGTTACTATCGTGCATTGGGATATCTGCAAATAGCATATCATAATAATCTTTGTAAAGTACCAATTCTACAGAGATGTTTTCATTTATCAATGCATCATCTTGATTAATAAAGGTATTTGGAGCAATATGTAAAGTCACATCACTCCCTTCTATTACTATAGTTTTACATTGAGTAATAGAAATGGTTTGCTTAAATACTTTCTGTGCGTTTAAACATATGGGCATAAAAAAGAGACCAATAATGAATAAGAGTTTCATAATTAAATAGATTGTTCAATAAGAAATAGAATAATATAAGTATCACATAGCCATGCTATTACTGATGTATTCAAATAATGAGCCAAAAAAAATGCACACTATTATTTAAAAATAGTGTGCACTAAAATAAGTTGATATAAAAAGACTATTTCAGCTTCATCAATTTCATGATTTTCTTAGCAATTTCTGTATTTTCATAGATGCCAGAAAATTCTTCAGCTCCCGGACCATAAGCAAAAACAGGAACCATAGTAGCCGTATGATGCGTAGATGTATACGAAGTAACTAATGTATTTTTAGAAGGATCTCCACCATTTACAGAAAAACCTCCAGTTTCATGATCTGCTGTAACTACAATTAGTGTCTCTCCATCTTTTTCTGCAAATTTCAACATTTCACCAAGTGTATAATCAAAATCTTGCATTTCAGTAATCAATAGTTCTGTATTATTATTATGGCCACCCCAATCTACTTGTGAGCCTTCTACCATTAAGAAAAATCCTTCTTTATTCTGGTTTAATAACTTAACTGCTGTGTTTGCAGCTTCAGGTAAAACATCTCCTCTTTCTGTGTACGGAGGCATTGCATCATCAGCAAGTAAACCTGCTAATTTTCCATCTGTTGTTGCTGTTACTTCATCAATAGTATATGCTACTTTATACCCTTTTTTATCAAGATCTTTTATCAAATCTTTACCATCTTTTCTGTCTGCAAAATGTTTCTTTCCTCCACCAATAAAAACATCAATATCAGTTGAAAAGAAATCTAGTGCAATTTCTTCGTTCATCTTTCTTGAAGGCTGGTGTGCAATAAACGAAGCAGGTGTTGCATGAGTAATCGATGATGTTGCAATTAAACCAGTAGATTTACCTTGTTCATCACACATTTCTAAAAGTGTTTTTGCTGCATTGCCATTTTCATCTAAACCAATTTCTCCATTGTTAGATTTATGTCCTGTAGAGATGGCAGATCCCCCTGCCGCAGAATCTGTAGTAAACTTATTTTTACTAGCCGTCTTAGAAAAACCCGTAATAGGCATTTGTTCTATGTAAGCCTGATTATTATTTGCTGCAATAGCTGTAAAGAATTGAGACGTTCCTGTACCATCAGAAATCATAACAATAACATTTTTAGGACGTTTTGCTTTTGATTTTGATGAAATTTCTTGAACCGGATATGTCCTTGTTGTGGTATAAGTAATCTTGTCTGTTGCTTCAACTTTTTCCTTTGATTTACCTGGGTAGTTAAATTTTTCTTGTGCACAGGCTACAGAAGAAATTCCAAAAGCTCCTAAGAGAAGTAATGATGCTATTCTATTCATTTTAATAATTTTTTAATAGACCTTAAGATAAGGTTTATTGGGTATAATTGATAATTGATGCGTACTAATAAATTGTAAAAAAAACATGAATTACAAAGAATAAATTTTGAATTCGTCTTAAAGTAAAACTTCTTAAAACCATAGCATTTAAAAAGGGAAGACATAACTCCAAATTTATTCTACCAAGCAAATCGAAGAATAAAAATACACTTTAACTAATTAAAGTACACAATGTTATTTACATATGTTAATGTTCCATTAGAAAAGCCAATTGAGTATCTAAATAGTTGTAAAAACAAACTAAAGACTTACATTTGTTAACTTAAACGATTTGACCTAATAATATCCCTAACAAACAGTACCTACTTCATTAATGAATTTAATTTATCCATTTTTAATTGTATTCCTTTGTGCAATAAATTGTATTGCGTATCCTATTCTAGACGAAGGAAAACCTCTTCAGAATACATCTTATAATGATAGTATCTTAATGCTCCAACATACAGGGCATTTAAAAGAAGCTATTGCCTTATCTGAAGTGTGGATTACTTCTACTAGAGAACAACATGGTGAAAACTCTATCAATATGATCTTGCCTTTAATATTAAGTGCTCGATATGATATTGGTAGAAAGGAATTTCCTTTGGCTTTAGATAGATTGAATGAAGCTCTAAAAATTATGGATAATACCACTGGTTGGCTTTATCCTGATTATGCTAGAGCTTTAAATTATAAAGTTATCTGTATGAGTCAGCTTGGTGATGACTTTGGGTGCATTCCTTTACTTAATGAAATCGAAATGATTTATCAGAAAACATTAGGTAAAGAGCATATTGATTATGGATTAACTTATATCAGCCAAGCATTGGTAGAGCAGTCTTTAGGGAAATTTGAATTATCAGAAGAATATTTTCAAAAGGGATTAGAGTTTAATAAAGTATGTGTTCAGAAGTATAATCGCCCATTTTTAAAACAAGAATGGATAGAAATTTTATTATCTCAATTATATATTGATTGGTTCAAAGAAGATAAAGCTTTAAGTATATTACAAAAAGTCCAAGTAAATTTAGAAAAAGAAAATCTTCAAGAAAGCCCTCTTTATGCTCATTTATTATTTACTATAGGAAATGCAGAAATTCTAAAAGAGAATTATATAAACGCTTATTTTTATTTTGATAATTATCAGAAGTATGTTATCGTTCACCTTGGTAAGCAACACCCCTCTTATGTAGTTGCTTTATATAAAATTGCTCAACTCTCTAAATTACAATCTCAATTTGCTACAGAAGAAAGGTTACTTCTTTACCTTGAAGGTAAATTAGTGAACACCGAAAATTATGATCTTTACGTAAGAACTTTATTAGATTTAGCTACTGTTTATTTACATCAAGGTAGAACAGAAAAAGCTGAAGAATATCTTGCTAAAACAAAGGGAGTTCCGTTTAGTGATAACGAGTTAAGACATTATACACTACGAACTGAAGGTAATATTTGCTTAAATTATGGCGACTATATCAATGCAGAATTAAAGCTTACTGAACTAATTTCTATCATTAGACAGGAACGAATTCATTACTCACATCATTATAATCAAGGGGTAATATCTACAGTAGACCTAGATTTAATTCTAGGGCGTAAAACTGAGGCTTTAAAAGCTGTTCAGACTGAAGTCAATTTTCTTAAAAAGAGAAAAATGGATTCAACTATTGATTACTACAAAATTCTACTAAGCAAATATAAAGTTCAGTTGTATATAAATGATACTACTGATTTATATGAAAATGTTGAAGCCTTAAAAAAATCACTTTCCGATAAAGGATTACCTATTCATTACCTACTTGTTAAAGCAAACTTTATTCAAGGTAAGTTACTTGTAAAAAGGAAACAGTATGATTTGGCAATGACAAAGTTTAATGAAACTCAAATGATATCTGAAAAGTTAGGTATTCAGCATGATGAGTTTTATAACTTAAGAATTATAGAAGCACAGGCAAACATTTACCTATCAGAAAAAAAATATACCGAAGCGTATACTGCTTATATGAAGCTTAAAGGCAGTTTTAAGGAAAGTTCGATCTACCAACCGGGTTTATCTGCAAGAATTGCCTATTTACAAGCCATGCAAGGTGATATTAACGAAGCAGAAAAAACTATTATTGAAGCAACGAATAAGCGATTTCAGCAATATGATGAAAACTTAAAATTCTCTAGTGAAGATGAAAAAATAAAATACATTCATAATACAAAGTCAGTTTTTGATTATTTCTTTACAATGGTCTTAGCCAATAAGGATAACCTATCTGATAGAATGATAAAGCAATGTTATAACATTCAACTTAATTACAGAAAGTATTTTTTAACTGAGGCACAAGAAAGAAAAAATAAAATTGATGCACTTGTAGATATCCGTAAAAAACATAACCTGTCTACTTATGTAGATGAGTTGTACCATATGAAATCTCAATTAGCAGCAATTAATTATATGTCTGATGAAGAAAGAGATGAGTTGTATTTTGACCTTTTTACATCGAATGATAAAATCAATAATTTAGAGAAGTCATTAGTTTATGCAAGTAACGCTTTAGATGACAAATTGGATATTACTCCTTCTTTTAATTGGGAAAATATTGAAGATAAACTTAATGAAAAAGATGTTGTAATAGAGATTATTAAATTACTTTCTATTGATGAAAACTATGACGACGAATACATTGCATTAATGATTAAAAAAGGCGACGAAAGTCCATCAATTATTGCTTTAGGAAACAGCGATCATCTTGAGTTTGACGGGTGGTTTAAATACCAACACGAAACTAGTCCTTCTAGTAGATCTCTTGTGTATTCTTCTAAAAAAAGTAGTTCAGGGGCATATAATTATTTCTGGAAGCCTATTCAAAATCATATAGATTCTCTAGGTATAGAAGTAGATAACTTTTATGTTAGTAATGATGGTGTATACAACGTAATTAACCTGAATATTCTAAAAAACCCATCTACTGATAAATTTTTAATTGAAGAAGCCAATATACATTTACTTACAAGTACTGCAGAATTACTTGACCAAGATGAAGACAAATTTATAAATAAAGATATTCTATTAGTAGGAAACCCCTCTTTCCAAGAAGAAGCTCAAATTTCTGAAAGTGATGGTAAAGAAATTCAACAACAACAGAAATCTAGGGGTACAAATGGGTACTACTTTGATTTAGATAACCTACCCGGTACTCAAAAAGAAATTACTAATGCAGAGAAAGTATTTAATGCAAAAGGATGGAATGTAACATCATATACAAAAGACCAAGCTTTAGAAGCTAAGTTTAAAGAGATAAACAATTCTCCATCTATAATACATATAGCTACGCATGGTTTTTTTATTGACCAAATGAATAACCCTGTATCTTCTAATAATTTATTAAAATCTGGTTTGTTCTTTACTGAAATTGCACAGCGTGAAGATAGAAAATTAGAAGATGTTTATTTCTCTGGAAATGATGGAATTTTAACAGCTTACGAAGTTAAAAGTCTTAACCTTACTAACACCCAACTTTTGATTTTATCTGCTTGTCAGTCTGGATTATCTGAAATTGCCGATGGTGATGGTATTTCTGGATTACAATATGCATTTAGTATTGCAGGCGTAAAATCTATTATTATGAGTTTATGGAGTGTAGACGATCACGCTACTCAATTACTTATGAATACATTTTATGAGGAGTGGGTTAAAACAAACGACAAGCAGTTAGCATTTAAAAATGCACAACTTATTGTTATGAAAGAATACCCTAAACCTTATTATTGGGGAGCTTTTGTTCTAGTAAACTAAGAATTTAAGAGACAATGTTATCGATATTAAAATTGATAACATTGTCAAGAAATCACTTTAGAATTCCAACATACATTTTTCAAGGTTTAATATATTTTTCCTATTAACCCCAGCATCAAATTGTGTCAAAAAAAAGTTAGGCTGACTCTTTAACTCAAATTTATTTCCCTCTATTACTTTTATTGTAATTTTCTCACCAAAAAAAGAAGATAATGATGGTTTAGTTCTTCCTTCTATTTCATTATTATTAGACTTTAACTGCCATTGAACACTTTTTAAAGTGCCTTCTAGCTTATTAAACAAGGCATCTAATGGGATATCTTTAGTGATAATGGTTTTCTGCTTTAAATATAAATCTGTTATTTCTACCTTCTCTAGCCCCAAAGATTTCAATTGCTTTTTCTGATATTTTGTTGAAATCCATGTCATAAATAATGCATTCACAATAGAAATATAGAATAAATTATAGACATCAATTGGTCTGTCTTCATATACATAAACTAACGAATAGATTGTTACAAAAAATAGTGTAGCAATCAGTATTCTCTTGATATAAAATAATAACGTCATAGTTCAAATTTAGTTAATAGTACAATATCACCAAAATAGAATTTATTAACTATCTATTAAAGAATTCCAACTAATCTCAATAAAAACGTCTCTTTATTCCGTATTCAATTATTCACTAACCAAAAGCTAAACTTCAATGAGATATTTTGTTAACTCTTTAATTTTGTTCCTTTTTTCTATTCAAGTAATAAATGCTCAAAATCCAAAAGATTTTGTTTCAGTCTTTGTTAAACAACTTAATATTGAAAAGTATGCAGGAGGAGAATTTGTTTTTTCTGCAGATGTAAAAGCAGATACTATGACCTCTAAATCTTCTTCTCATTTATGGGTAAGAATCGATGACAGAAAGGATAATACAGTTTTTTTTAACAATATGTATAAAAAACCTATACAATCTAATGTATGGAAAAACTATTCTATTAAAGGTAAAATTGATAAAAAATCAAAGGAAATACTTTTTGGAGGCATAAGCCTAAATAAAGGAAAATATTATTTCGATAATTTTGACCTGAAAATTAAAATGAAAGGAGGTAAATGGGAAACAATAACATTACCAAATGCAAGATTAGAAGATACTACATATCATAATTATTGGGGTACTTTTAATTTACCTAAAGACTGTAAATTTGAAATTCATAAAGAGAAAGACAATAATTGTCTTATAATAGATGCAAGTCAATTATCAATCTATGGCTACAACAAAAAAAATGGAAAGTTTGCAGATGTAAATGGAGTAAAACTATATTATGAAACATATGGTGAGGGAGAACCTCTTCTCCTAATTCATGGTAATTCTCAATCCATTAAAGGTTATGCAGCACAAATTCCTGTACTCGCTAAGAATTATAAAGTCATAGCAGTAGATACAAGAGGACATGGACAATCTACTGAAGATGGAGTTCCCCTTTCATATAATCTTTTTGCTGATGATATGATCGCTTTAATAGAACATTTAAATCTGAAAAAAGTGAATGTTTTAGGATGGAGTGATGGAGGAAATACTGGACTTATTATGGCAATGAAAGCACCACAGAAAATAGATAAACTTGCTGTTATGGGTGCTTGTTTATTTAATGATGAAACATCTATTAAACCTAAAATTAATAAGCAACTTAAAAAATTGATCAAGCAATTAGAAAAACAAACGAATGAAATCACTTTCCAAAAAAGGATGATGTATTTATTGAGAGATGAACCAAATATTAATCCCAATGACTTACAGAAAATCACTTGCCCTACTTTAATAATGGCAGGGGAGAATGATTACTTTTTCGAAAGTCATACTAGATTAATTGCCGAAGAAATTACAAATGGTCAACTAATAATTTTTAAAGATGGAGATCATATGGAGCCTTCTAATAATCCAGAACGATTTAATAAAACAGTAATGTCTTTTTTCTTAGATGAGAAAAATACTAACAATAAAAAGGTAAACTAAATCAACATGAACAGGGAAGTACAGGTTCTTACAATTATTTATAATAACCAATAACTTTTTAGATGGCAACACTACATTTATAGCTCTGCTTTCGTGAGCAAATGCGAAAAACTTTATAAATCTTACTTTTACTGATACAAACTGACCTCTTGAAAAATTTGCACATAAAAAAATCACTTTCATAATGATAAGTGATAAAGGGAAGGTTATAAAGTAGGGAGAAATAGAGTAAATAAAGAGGAATAAGAATAGATTAGACGCATTTCTTCTGTTGCATCTGTGGTACAGGATTTTTCCAAACTTTGAGAGTGGCTTCTTTTTTTATTAATCTACGCATCCAATAATATTTTGGAAGTGTGGATGGCTTAAATTTTATAAAGAACTTCATGTGTTCTAACAAAAGATCATAATATTCCCAATTATTTAAATAATGGAATTTCTTAATCCCTAAGCGCTCGGCATAAATTTTATACCCAGAAGTACTAAATTTCCATTTTCTTAAATTTAACCGGAAATAATATTGATCTGAATACCAATAAATTAAACGTCTTTCATCGTGTAATTTATATTTTGTAGTACGTAAGGGATGTATTCTGAATGGATTCTTTTTTCTAGAACCTGCATACTTTTTCCTAGCTCTATATAATTTATGAGCGTAATCGGCATCATATTTTTCCGTATGAGGATTAGTATTTCTTTTCAACTCACGATAAATAGTAGATGGGGATACCTCTAAATATTCTGCAATCCAAGCAACAGAATATTTTTTCAGCTCTATATAACGCTGAAGTAATTTTCTTTTAAAGTGAGGTAGATTTTTCAAGTTAATTTAGAATGAGATCGTTAGCAATATTCGAATTTATAAAACATATTGATAACAACAAACATTCTAGTGTGTTTCAAGTACTGTTATTAGTAAGAAAAGTGGGTAATACTAAATTACTTAGCCTGAAATAAAACAAAACGTATCCTTCATTTTTAACTCTTAATTTTTCAGCCTAATTTTTGAAAAAATTTAAATTATGGAACTAAAAGATAAAGCTCTTCTTAAAGATAAATGTTATGTAGATGGGAATTGGATAGGTGGTCATGAAGGAAAAACTTTTGATGTTACAAATCCTTATGATCAATCAACTATTCTCTCTATAGCTGATTTTGATCAAGAAGACACTAGAAACGCCATTTTAGCAGCTGAAAAAGCTCAAAAGGAATGGAAAAAAGCAACGGCTGGAGAACGTTCTCAAATCTTAAGAAAATGGTTTGATTTAATGATCGAACATAAAGAAGATTTAGGGAAAATATTAACTTTAGAACAAGGAAAACCACTTCCCGAAGCTATTGGTGAAATTGTTTATGGGGCTTCATTTGTAGAATGGTTTGCCGAAGAAGCAAAACGGACTTATGGTGATGTAATTCCTGGGCATCAAGCAGATAAAAGAATTGTAACAATTAAACAACCCATTGGTGTTGTTGCTGCAATTACCCCTTGGAATTTCCCTAATGCCATGATTACTCGTAAAGTTGGTCCTGCTTTAGCTGCAGGGTGTTCCATTGTTGTAAAACCTGCAAAATATACCCCATTAAGTGCTTTAGCGTTAGGTGTATTGGCAGAAAGAGCAGGTATTCCAAATGGTGTTTTTAATGTAATTACTTCTAATAGAACAAGAGAAATTGGGCAAGAGTTAACGGAAAACCCTATCATAAGGAAATTATCGTTTACGGGTTCTACAGAAGTTGGAAAAACGCTAATAAAAGCCTGTGCAGATACCGTTAAAAAAGTATCTATGGAATTAGGGGGCAATGCTCCGTTTATTGTTTTTGCTGATGCTGATATTGATAAGGCTGTAGAAGGAGCTATTGCATCAAAATATAGAAATGCAGGACAAACATGTGTTTGTTCAAATCGCTTCTTTGTACATGATGAAATCTACGATGAATTCACTTCAAAACTAAAAAAAGCAGTAAGTCTATTAAAAGTTGGAAATGGCTTTGATGAAGGTGTTCAGATTGGTCCTTTAATAGATAAAGAAGCTGTGGATTTTGTAAAAGGAATTGTAAAAGATGCTATAGACAAAGGTGCTTCTATTGATCTTGGCGGTAAAGTTTCTTCAGAAAATGATCAAATATATTTACCAACTATACTTTCTAATGTAAAGAAAGGAATGGATGTATATACTGAAGAAATTTTCGGCCCAATTATACCAATTTTTAGATTTCAGACTGAAGAAGAAGTGATTCATATGGCTAATGATACTCCATTTGGTTTAGCTGCCTATTTCTATGGTAGAGATTATCAGCTTGTATGGAGGGTTGCTGAAGCACTTGAATATGGTATGGTCGGGATAAATACAGGTATGATTTCTACTGCTGTTGCCCCTTTTGGTGGAATTAAAGAAAGTGGTTTTGGGAAAGAGGGTTCTAAATATGGAATTGATGAATACCTAGAGATGAAATATATGTGTTTTGGGTAAAAAAAATGATTTTTGAAATGCAAAAACGAGAGGTAATACTACTACCTCTCGTTTAAAGTCATGATTTATCTACATTTCAAATCATTTAATTTGGAAGTAAATCCCATGTTTCTTTTGAGTAAACGGTCATGGCTTTCTGTCCTCCTTTACCACCATATTCCGCATAAACAGCGATACAATTATGGTTAGAGAAAACTTCTTTATTTAATTCATCAATTGCTTTTTTGAAAGTTGATTTTTTTGTTAAAGTCCAACTAGTTCTTAATTTATTTTGAATACCTTCCCACTCTGATGTTGTAATTCCTAAAGCCTTCAATTCAGGAGTCAAGGCTTCTAAAAAAAGACTATCCTTATCAGAAAAAGCGGCAAGATTTCCTTCTGAAATATATCCAATTGCATTCTCTGGTTTACCACCCTTACTACTTGATTTTACATGGCGATTACCCCAATTAGCACTTTTGTTTTGCTTTACATTTTGAGCAAAAGATAAAGAAGAGATTAAAACACCTAAGAATAATAAAAAGATTTGTAGCTTTTTCACCCAATTAGAAAATATAAGTTTTCAATAAATTTATGCCTCACTACTTTTTATCACTGTTTTCATAACAACCAATTAAGTAAGTAATGCTTTCACCAATAGAAGTGTAAAGAGCATAGAAAAACCCTATTTTAAATAAAACTTTTTTTAATTACTTCGGAAAAAGTAGCATCAATAAAAAAGTGAGATAACCTTTAGTCGAATCTAATGTACATGAGTGTGAGAATGGTGACTATGACCATGTGCTAACTTTACAGTATAGTCAAACAACATTTCACTTGCTTTATGATGGTCTGCCATAGCATAATGCTCGTATAAAGTTTTTACATCTCCTTTATTAATCATTTGTGCAAATACACCATAATCTCCACCCGAAGTTGTTGAAGGATTGTTAGGTATTCTAGTAATTGTATGTACATGATTATAATCTGCGTCACCCCCACCAAGAGCATTTTCAGAATTGTATTCTACCCATAGATAAGGATTATAAATTCTGTAATAAAAAGGAGTTATTGCAGAAGGACTGTCCACCTCATCAATCCACACAAAATAGGTATCATCAATATTTGCCATAATATCTGTCCACCATGCATCTGCAAAAGTAGTTTCCATAGTATAAACATATTCTTGCATCACTAAAATAAGTTTAGCTTGTGTGTCAGTAGACATATCAGAATATTTTAACCCAGTTCCAGAAAAACCAGAATAATCATAATCTCCTCTATAAGGATCAACATCACCGGGAGTTCCTGCAGGTCCTACTTCCATAGAATGGCTGTTATTAGATACAGCGGAAGTAGATTCTGAAGAAGTTAAACCATTATATAGGGTTAATGCTAAATCTCTCTCCTCCTTAAAAATATCAAAATCAGTTCCATTAAAAGAAGATACAGCGGGTTCACCTCCTAAAAATGCAGGTACAATTGATACAACATCACCATGTACTAAAAAATTGATAGCAAGATGATGACCATCTAATTGAAATCCCCATGAACCACTATTATCAGGGTCTCCAAACATATCAATTGAATAATAATCTGGATTCCAAGCACTAGAATTTTGAGTATTTAAAAGTCCTTCAGCAAGCATTGTTATTTCATCTACTTTCTGATACCCCGCATCACTTAGAAATAATTGTAATACACTTTTAAATAAATCTAATTGCTCATCAGAAAGATCTCCATATATAATACCATCTCTTTGCGTTCCGTTAGAATTTGGCGTATTGTGCCAAGTATAAAAACGGTCATCATCTAAACAAGTAGATGCTTCTGATAATAGAGAAGAAGAAAGTGAATTTCTAAACGATAACATTGCTTGTCGCATTGTTTCAATCTCTGTATTAGTAGATTGTGCTACTTCACTTGGTGTATCACAATCCGAAGATGTACCTCCCCCATTATCATCTGTATCATTCCCATTATCTACATAACCTTCTGGCTGTTCGCAAGCATCTTGTAGAGCACTAGGATTTCCTAAACCATCATTATCGGCATCTTCATACCATGTTGTTTCAGTGCAATTATCGCTGCTTTCACAAGAAAAGAATACAGCACCAATAAAAATTAAAAAAAAGATTGAAGAATATTTCATTGATATTAAATCTGATTAAATAATAAGCTTTCTATACTATTAAAGGTTATAACATCAGATTTGTACTTATCTTTTAATCAAATTTTGTAAACGATCTATAAAGACCTAAAAATAGAACGATGAATTATTATTCTACTTCATCTTTGATATAATAAAATCACTAATTAAGTAATTGATACTTGGTAGTATACCTTGAGTTACAGCAACAAATTTTGCTTTAAAACCAGGAATAACCATAAATTTTCTTTTTGATAAACCTTTAAGCATATACTTACAGGCATACGGTAACTTTAAATTCCCTGCAAACTGTTTTAAAACTTTTGCTACCTTCGGCGATTCAACTCGTTCAGCCTCTACCAAAGGTGTATCTATTTCTGGAGGACAAGCAACTGTAATATCAATTCCATATGGTTTCCATTCACTCCTTAAAACTCCTGCAAAAGCTACCGTTGCAAATTTAGAACTGCTATAAGCTGAGTATCCATAATTCGTGATAATTCCAGCCAAAGATGCAATAAACATCAATTGCCCTTTAGATTTTTTTAAGTATTTGAAGGCAACTTCAGCAACGTTTCTACTACCAAAAACATTTACATTAATGACTTTTTCAAAGTCAGTTTTCGACATCTCAATAAATGGTAAACAACGCCCAATACCTGCAGAATGAATAACAATATCTGGAGTGCCTGCTACTTTTTCTGCATTACTAAAAGCTGTTTCTATAGCATCAATATCGGTGGTTTCTATAAAATAGGCAAATACTTTATTTTCCTTTTTATTCCCTTCAATTACATCAACAGCTACTCCTAAATTTTTCCTACCACATACTACTACAACTGCTCCAAAACTGGCAAGTTGTTTACCCATTTCTAATCCTATTCCACTTGTTCCTCCAGTTATATACACTGTTTTATTATTGTAGTACTTCATTTTTTTATTACTTGAATTATCATTAACTATCAAAAGGTACTATTAATATAGAATTTCTCCTTTAAAAATTAGACAATAAAAAAGGGAAGTATTCACTTCCCTTCTTTCCTAATATTACTACCTAAACAATTTATTAACTCAATGAGAAATAAAATTATCATCATTATTATTACTAATCATAGAGTTATATCGACATCGATAAAATGTCACTATCATGTATAAATTATTTTTAGACTCCTAAAGAATCGGTAGTAATTAAAAAATAAGTATCTTGTACTGTCTGAAGTTTTTCTTTCTCGAATTTTTCTACGACAGGCTTATCAGTAGTAATTAATTTGCCTTTAAATGGTAGTAATAAAATTGGTATACATATCAAAAACACTACCGCAAAAACTGTAGTTCCAAATATTGTTTGATTCATTTTAGTATAATTTCATTTCATTCATAAGTACTTTCTCAAGTGTAAATTAAAGGGATATTCTTTTTTAAAAAGATGACTTTCCTAACTATTTTGGCATAAAAAAAGTTAAACGCATTACATTCAATTTATACCTATTTTCTATTCTATAAAAGGTAATCAATCAGGGTTTCGTTACTTAAATTTCATTAATAATAAAATCATTGCAACGCAATTAAAACCTTGTTACTTTTATATTGAAATGAATCTAGACCTATTACAAAAAGCAAATGTTAGTTTATATAATCCTATAAGGTATTTAGTAGCTACCTTATAATAAAAATTAGATTATATAGTAAATAGTTAGTTAAGTGGAGAGGGTAATTTAATATTAAGTTATCCTCTTTTTAGTAATTTAATTCTAGTCCTTTAACATTTAGCTTACTCCCAATTCCACCCCTATAACTTGCTCCGTGAGCACTAGAGGCAAATACAATTATTATGTGCGTAGGTTGTGCAGAAAGGTCGTTATAAAAACCTGATTCAGGCATTTCATCATTATTCATTGATGGCATCATATAAGCCGCTAAGTCATTACTATTTCCATAAATAAATGGTAAAGTCAATGTTTCAAAATCTATCATATCATTATTAGACCTCTGCCAGGCTGTAGCTAACCTGTATCTTTTATCACCTTCTCTCACTTGTAGAATAACGTAAATATCACATTCATCAATAATATCCCCATCATATGTTTTTGGGTTGTATTTATAGGAAGTTGTAAAACTTAAAGGGCTATCTGTAAAAGGAATACCAAAATCAATTGCTATATCTACTAGTCCACTTCCCTCAATATCTCCTACAAATAAAGAACCCGATGCAATTACGCCTACAGCTGTTTTAGTTTCTAATACTGCATATTCAGGATTTTCCTTATCCGGATAGGGAGAAACTGTTTGTGGATAGGTCTTAAAAATTAAATCTGCAGCACCTTTATCTCCAGACCTCCATTGCGTTTCCATATCATTTCCTGGTAGATAAAATGATTGGTTTCCAGTACCTTTTTGAAACCAAGTTTTAAAATCAGAAAATGCTACTTGGTCACCTTCAGACGGTGTTGTATCTACAGATACATGAATAGTCCAATTAATAGATTCATTAAATTGAAAAGTAACATTTTCAGAAAAATCATGTGTGTAACCTGGGTTTGGGGTAATGGTTGCGGACGCAGGCAAAAAATCAAAATCTGTAATTGTTAGAGCAGTTACATCTGTACCATTTGGCATAATAACGTCAATGGTATTTGTGGATATATTGATTGTAGAACTTATTTGATTTTCAATCTCAAAAGAACGAATTTCAATTATATCTCCTTCTTCATATACTTTTACAACCCATTCTTCTTCTTCATTAAAAAGAAAAACAACATCTTCTGTAAAATTTGTCACCTCTTCTGTTTTAGGTGAAATTGAAGCAACTGAGGGTGAATAATCGAGTGTTGAAATAGATAAATTCTGTAAATCTGTATTTATAGGCATTATAACCTGAATACTATTAGTTGCAGTATCAATAATTGAAGAAATTTGTCCTTCTATCTCAAAACTAGAAATTACAAGGTGCATATTTCCATTCAATACCCTAACCTTCCAAAGATAATCCTGATAAGTTGAAACCGTAATTTCTACTTCATTGGTAAAATCATTTAGTTCTTCTTTTGAAGGAGAAAAAATAGCATCGTTGGTTACACTTATACTATCAATTATTAATTTGGATAAATCTGTTCCAAAAGGCATGGTCACTTCTACAATTTGTTCTTCTGTAGAAATTAATGACAATCCTTCTTGTCCTTCAATTTCAAAATAAAGTATTTCTCCAAAAATGTAAGGGAAGGGGATATCATTTTTTATACACGATATGCAAAGTGCTAAAGTACTTGCAACTAAAAATATAATTTTTCTCATCTGATTATAAATAGAATGCTAATCCAATATTTAAAGAAAACATATCAATATTAAAATTTGCTTTATTGACATTCCTCGACCCTTCTTCTACTTGATTTTCGGTTTGATGTACCCACTTATTTGTAAATCCTAAAACACCAATTGATACTTCTAAAGCCACCATATCATTTATAAAGGCAACCATACCAGGGGCAACACCAATATTAAATTCATGAGTTACAGAATAAACTCCAGTTGTATGATGAGGGGTTTCTCCCAGCACAGTTTCTTTAGATTGACCATACCCATAAGATAGTCTTACCTCGTTAAATAATCCAAAACGTTTACCATCTCCGAGTGGTAAATAATTTCTCATAAAAATTGAAGAATAAAACATGTGCTCCTCGTTCTGAATACCGTCCATTTTGAAAGACAGGTCATCATCAATTTTTATGTTCATTTCATCAATATTTACACGCTTTCTTGTATAGGTAAAACGGCCACCTATGGCAAAATTATCTTTGATAAAATAGGCAAAGAAAGGGCTTACAGCAAAATTAAAAGTCTGTCCGCTCCAATCTTCCATAACCATAAATTTATAGTTATCGTTGGTTGTTTCAGAATACCTAAAAGTTGATCCAACAAGCCACTGACCTTTTTCTATAAAAGTTCGATTACTAATTCCTCTATTAAATTGTTCTTTCCTCGGAATTTTATTTCCTAAACTATCAAGTTCTTCAACTTGGGCATAAACAATTAGGCTACTAAAAAGCAGTAAAATTGTTAGTAGATATTGATACATTTTTAATTGATTTAGTCATATAAACTAAGTCGGTAATACAAATAAAATTGCATTTAATTATCAACTTAGATTACTCAATAATTATTGGTGTTACATCGTTATTGTCTAAAATTAAATAGAATAATTAGCTTTAATAAAAGAATAGAATCGCCTTAACACGTTTTACAAAATGTGTTTATTGTTATAAAGTTTTATTTGATTTTGGAAGGTTCTCTTTAAACTTATTTAGAGCTTTTAAAGCAAAAAAGTAGCTCACAATTTAATATTATGAGCTACTGTAAAATAGGTCAGTTAACAAATTAGGAATGTATTATTTAGACATAATTTCTAAGATTGTTTTATCTGTAGATTTCATTCCAACTTGTGCTAAAGTTCCCACATTCTTGATTGTTTCTTCGACACTATCACCTATAATTCCATCTTCAGATTGCAATACGTTTCCCATCTGAGCAAGCATTGCACCATCAAAAGCAGAATATATTCCAGAAGCAATTTTTGTTGCACAAGATGCTTTTGCTCCGTCACAAATTACACCTGAAACATTTCCTAAAGTGTTTGTTATAGCATTCTCTATCGCTCTCACATCTCCACCTTCTAAGAAAACTAACGTACCACTAACTGCTGCAGAAGCAGTCATTGCACCACAATATGCAGATAAACGACCTACATTAGTTTTAACATGAACGGTTGTTAAATGAGACATAAATAATGCTCTGTACATTTGATCCTCATCAATTTTTTGATCAAAACAATAGCGTATAATTGGAAGGCTTGCAGTCATGCCTTGATTTCCACTGCCTGATGTTGTCATTACAGGCATTGGACTACCTCCCATTCTAGCATCTGAACCAGCTGCGGCAAAACTTGCTGAACGGTTTCTTTGGTCATTACCATATACTCCCTTATCTATATATTTCTGGATAGCAGCACCAATATTTACACCGTATTTCTGGCTTAAACCCTCGTTTGCTATTGTTGTATTATAATCAACTACTTTTTCGAAGATTGGAGCAATTTTATTGATATCAATGGTTTTTGCTAAAGAATAAATTTTCTCTACGGATAAAACACCTCTATCCAATAAGGATGAGTTAAAGTCGTTATCATTACAAGGTTGATCTACCAGAACTTCATCATTTTTAATAATTTTAGTGATATTAGTATGCGTATGTTTTATCTCTACAGCAGCTGATTGTTCCTTTGAAAAAGCCTTAATATAAATGTATAAGGTCAAATTATTTTCTGCTACATTCACAGTAACTCTCTTCCTTTCAATAAATTTCTGAACAGCAAGTAGCTGATCTAAAGTTACATCACTTATTACTAAAAGATCTTTTGTAGCATCTCCGCATAGACCACCCATAGCGGCCGATACTTCTATACCTACTCTACCACCACTATTTGGAACAACAACACTTTTAGCATTTTTGAGAATATTACCCGATACAATTACTTCTAATTTATCTGGTATATCATTTAAAACTTGAACGGCTTTAGCAGCCGCATAAGCAATTGCTATTGGTTCAGTACATCCTTCTGCGGGAACAATTTCTTCTTCAAGAATCTTAAAAATTTGTTCTTGCTCTTTGATTGATACTTGCATGTCTTGTTCGTTATATAAGTTTCTTTAAGTAGGTTATTAAAGAAACTATAGATTGTTAATTTATTGAATATCTATTTAGATGGTTAGTCTAATTCAAATTGACGAAGATCTTCTTCTGTCAACTTTTTGGCTTGTGGTAATCGGTCTATTAATATATTTATTACTTCTTCTGTTTCTTCTTTTGTTAGTTCTCCCGCTTTCCAAAAGAGTACTTCTCCAGTAGTATCAACTACTAAAATCCCTATTGTATTGTTAGAATCTCCAGTATTCCATTCTTTTTGAACAGTACCTTCAGGGTCTGTTAAAATTGTTGCTCCTGCTTCTCTTTTAGACCTTTTACGTATTGATCTAATTAAGAAACGGACAAAACTATTTGGATAGAACGTATCTTTTAAATTGACAACCCCATATGCTAAAAATGTATCAGTAGGAAACTTCCATTGTTTCACTTTTTCTACAAAATACTCATTGGCTTTTGGTGTATCTGGGTCTGCATAAAAAATCATTACAACCTTTTCTCCTATAAAGGGAGTCATAACAGGCTTATTTTTTAAGTCTCTAACCTCTATTGCAGAAATTACATCTCCTTTTTGTAAAGCATGTTTATCGGCTAGCTTTTGTCCGACTACATGGTTACTAAAAACTAACCAAATGAATACTATATTAATATAAGCGATAACACGCCTCATAAACCCTAATTAATAAATTGTTAGATAAAATACATTTCAAAGATAAAAAAGAATTGGTGTAAGTATTACAGTAATTAAAGGTATTACCTATTATTAAGTTATTCATCTAATTCAAATTCTTTCATTTCCTCAGGAGTCATCTTATGTGATGTAGTTAGGTGATCACAAATTTCTTTGATTACAAATGAGGTTTCTTCTTCATCTAATTTTCCTGCTTTAAAAAATAAGACTTCCCCAGTTTTATCAACTACTAAAATTGTGATTGCATTATTACAATCTCCTGTATTCCATTCCTTTTGTAAAGTTCCTTTAGGGTCGGTTAATACTAATGCATTTGCTTCCCTTTTTGATCTTTTCCGAAGCATTCTCAACATAAACCGTATAACTGGGTTTGGATAAGGCGTATCTTTAAGGTTCACAATTCCATAGGCTAAAAACTCATCCAAAGGAAATTTCCATTGCTTGCTCTGCTCTACAAAATAATCGTTCTGATGTGGGTTATCTGGATCAGGATAAAAAATTAGTAATACTTTCTCGCCTATACCTGGAGTAATAAATGGTTTGTTTTTTAAATCACGTAATTCTATTGGAGATAGTGTATCTCCTCTCTGTAAAAGTCGATCTGCAGGCGATTTACTTTGTGCTTTACTTTCAAATAAAAAAAGTGTCATAAAAAGTAATAAAAATAAGCCTTTAAAAAATTGATCAGAATTAAATAGCATTCTAAATAATGGTAATAACATCAAGAGGAAAGATTGAAGAAGAAAGATAAGTGATTTTTTGAAATAAAATTTGAACTCTTATCAATACCAACAATATTTGTTGTTATTCTGTTTTAAGATTGTTTAAATAATTTATTACATGAAAATAATTGTTGATGGGAATACAATAGAAATTGCACCAAGAGACAAAACTCTAGTAGATGTTTTTAGGAGACAAAAATTAAGTATTGTAGCTCCTTGTTATAAAACTATGCGGAAGTTTGGTACTTGTAATTCTTGCTTGGTAGAAATTGATGGGGAACAAAAACTTGCTTGTGGCATTGGACCTGAGGAGGGTATGGAAGTCACTTTAAAAAGAGATGACCTTCTGAAAAAAAGAAAAGAAAAAGTTGTTGCCTTTAAGACCCATATGAAAAAAATGGAAGCGTTGTATAAGAAGATGGGGATGTGAAATTTTAAACAAAAAAAACACCCAAGAAATAATATTCTTGAGTGTCTTTATACTTTAAAAATTTGATTAATTAATCATATCACAGAATCTCTGAGGTACTTCATAATTATCATTTTCCATTAATGTACTTTCAATAGTTACATCTTCAGAATACCATTTATTATTGTATACGGTATGGAAAGGATATGTTTTTCCTACTTCCATACTATATAAAGTTACCTTTCCATTTCTAACATAATAGTATTGGTAATATCTTCTTCCTGAGCTATTAGAATGCTCTACCCAAAGAGGAACGGTTGGTTTAATTACTGTACTACCACATTTACCTTGATAGTCAATAGTAACCGTTTGATAATTTGGAAGTCTACTTAATATTGATTCTACATCAAACGTAACATCTCCATTACATAAATCAAATTTACTTGACGTATAGTATACATTATTAGGATTATAGCGCTCATAGATTTCTAATTGCATACTTGCCTCACCAACGCTGAACCATGGTCTAATTCTACTATCATTATATAATCTAAAACCCCATGTGTTATAAACATTTTGTTTTGTACCATCAGGGTAAGTCATTGTAACACGAGCACCAACGATATGCGAATTATTATACGAATTTGACGTAGAAAATTTAATACTACCAAAGTTTTCATTTCTCTGAGCTGGATAATATCTGTACTCACGGTTATTATAACTGCTTCTATATGTTACTGGTGTTGTAGAGTAATTATACGCTTTACAAACTTGCTTCTTATAACCTATCCAAAAGTATGATGAGTAATTCGAATTAAAAGTGATATATAAGCTACCATCCGATCTTTCTTGTATTGTAGCATTATCCTCCACTTCTCTTACATACCAATCAAAATAGTTATTTGTATTACCCATTCTAAAAACTTTGATATTATCGCCAGCTTTAATAGTACTACCTGTCTCTTGGTTAATTGTACTTGGGTTTAATGTTGTTGTAACTGTAAAAGATTCAGAAGTAGAATATACTCTTTTGTAACCATTAGAGTTAGCATACATATATAAATAAACAAACTGAGACATATAAATTCCCTGATCATTCTCTAGATCACCTTGTAAATTTCTAATTAAAGCAGGAATATACATTTTGTAAGAATAACCTCTATAATTATAACTTTCATAATCATACGCACCTAAGCCGATATACATAGATGAAGCATTGTAATTATTGTTATAAAAATCACGGTATGCAGAACTAGCAGGTACTTTTACGTCTACAGATAGGCTACTATTGTTCCAAAACGAACGTGAAGAACTAAAAAATGCTGTACTATTCATTCTAGCTCCCGAAGAAAGATCAAAATTATCTTCTACAACTTCTTCTCCACCAGTGATATCCTCTAACCTTTCCATTTCAACTTTAGTGTAACTTACGGTATCATCCATTGTTACAGTTACTGGAACTTGTTTCTCTAAATAATTATCACCTGTTACTAAAACAGTAAAAGTTAAAGGTTTAGCAAATGTGTAATCTGGATCGACAGTAAAAGATAACAAACCATTTGTTGCCTGAAATTCTTTACCTCCAGCTTCATTATATAAATATTCTGTATCATCACCTAATACTTCGACAGTAATATTCTCTTGACTGATATCAAGAGTAGTGGTATCTGATATTTCAATTAATCCAAAGTGAGTTGAAGTTGTAGATTGTAATGTTACATCTATTCCTTCTAAAGGATTTGTACAATTTTGTAGTAAAAATAACGAAAGTAATAACGTTACAGTAGATAGTATTTTATTGTTCATTGTAGTAGTTTTAATTAATTCGAACAGCTAATCTTAATTTAAAAACAGGAAACCAATTGTAGTCTTCCATATTTTTAGCAAGTTGTTCTTCCTGAGAATTCATTTCTGAAAGCATGCTAGTTCCAGTAAATTGTACATTTGGTTTACCTATGTAATAAGTACCAATATCAAAGCCAAAACCAATTCTATTTTTGGGAACTGCTCTACCTAAACCAATACCAAAATATGGAGTAATCTGTTTCCATTCGGCATCAAAACGAATTTCTCCGATATCTTCAGACTCAATTGTCATCTCACCTAAAGTAACATCACTTGCATATTGTCCGATTACACGAACTCCATTACTTGTCATGTATGCTAAACCTGCAACAACTTTAAAACTGCTATTCACAAAAGGTAAGTACTCTAACCTTAAGTCAATATTTACCATTTCAACATTAACTGTAGATTTTAATTGCTTACCATCTACAGCAACTTGTCTCGTAAAATCATTTATCTTAAAATAATTTAAGCCTAATGATCCATTAAAATGTTTATTGATGTTTCTCGACACATCAATTCCACCGCCATTTGTACCTCCGCTGATACCAATAGCAATTTTGTTTTCGTATTCTTCTTCATGCACTCTTTGGGCAAAGCACAAACTGCTGCTAATGAGAATAAGCAACAAGGGTAATAGTTTGTTATACATTAGTATAAAATATGTTAAATGTAGTAATATGACACAAACATAGTACAATTTATACTTATTAACAACCACTCTTAATGGGTAATTCTTCAATGTAATTTACTTTGTTATCTCAAAAACTTACGTAATGTACTCATTTTCGCATATTAGTTGAACTAATTATAATCATTCTAAAATGAACTAACTTGAGAAATATTTCTTTTATATTTATCAGAAGTTGTATTGAACGGCTTCCCTATTACTTAATTTTCTGAAAATGATAAAAAAGACATTATTAATTGCCATTATTTTTCAATTTGTTTCATCTCTGGTCATAGCACAAAAGTCTTACACCAAAGAACTCAAGAAATTAGATAAATATTATCAGCAAATAATTAATGATTGGGAAATACCTAGCATGACTGTGGGCATTGTTAAAGATGGTAGATTAATATTCTCAAAAGGATATGGTACTAAAGAAATTGGTAAACAAGATACGCCAGATGAAAATACACTATATGCAATAGCATCAAATTCTAAGGCTTTTACCTCTGCAATTATTGCTATGTTAGTCCAAGAAGGAAAGTTAAATTGGAATGATAAAGTGGTGGATTACCTCCCTTATTTTGCAATAAACGATCCCTATTTATCTCAATTGGTAACAATAGAGGATATGCTATCACATAGAGTTGGACTTGGTACTTTTAGTGGAGATATTATGTGGTATCAATCCAATTACACATCAAAAGAACTTATAAAAAGAATAAAATATATTCCACTTGCTTTTGAACTTAGAGATGGTTTTGGATACTCAAACTTAATGTATATCACTGCTGGTCAATTAATAAAAGAAGTAACAGGGAAATCTTGGGGAGAAAATGTTCAAGAAAAAATATTAGATCCATTAGGTATGGACCGCACCATTTATTCGTTATCAAAATTAGAAGAAATGGGTAATTTTGCAACACCCCATCAATTGATTAAAAATAAAGAAAACGTTTCTATGGAATGGACAAACTGGGAAGAAATAGCTGCAACTGGTGGTTTAATATCTTCTGTTAAAGATTTATCTAAGTGGATGATTTTCAATATCAATAATGGGATTATTAATTCAGATACTCTACTGACATCTAGTTCACGTAATCAATTATGGAAACTACATAATAACTATACTTCAGATTTAACACAAACTTCTGTAAATACACATTTCTCTGGGTACGCTTTAGGGTGGGGTGTGAAAGATTATTATGGCAACATGAGAGTTAGTCATACAGGTGGCTATGATGGTATGATAACAGCAATAACTCTAATTCCTGATCAAAAATTAGGTGTAGTAGTATTAACAAATGGTTTAAAAAGTCCTATTAGTGCAGCTACAAATTATACGATAGACACCTTCTTGAAATTGAAAGAATTAAACTATTCTAAAATATACTTAGAAAAATCTAATGAACACTACGATAATGATACGAGAATTGAGGATATTATCGCCCATCATAAAAAAGATACAAAACCTTCTAAAAATTTAAATGAATATGAAGGTGTTTACTTTTCTGAATTAAATGGAAATATAACGGTGCGTATAAATGATGGTAAGCTAATAATTGATTTTGAACATCAGAAAAACTTAAATGCAACATTATCTCATTGGCATTATGATACTTTTGAGCTCTTATGGGATTTTGAAAGTCCATGGTATACATTAGGAACTGTAAGTTTTGAAATGGATAACAATAGGAATATTACAGCATTAAAATTTGATGTACCAAATAACGATTTTCATTTCTCAGAAATTAAAGCGAAAAAAATAATTAATTAATAATACTTATAACTCTTAAAAAAATGAAAGATTTTATTGTTCGAATGTTAGTTTCTGCAATTGCAGTGTGGGCTTGTGCTGGCTTTTTTGAATGGGTAGCTCCTACATCTGGTGTAGTAGTTACAGATTATACCACCGCTATTTGGGCCGCATTAGCTATTGGGTTTATGAACGCAATTATTAAACCTATCCTTACTATATTAACATTGCCAATTACAGTATTTACTCTTGGTTTATTTCTTTTAGTAATAAATGCACTTATGTTTTATTGGTCTGGAGAATTAATTGATGGTTTTTCTACTGGAGGTTTAATGATGTCTCTAATATTTAGCTTTGTCTATTCTACTGTTTTAACTTTTCTAGATACATTATTTGGAGTGAGAAGAGACTAATCTTATTATTTAAAATAAACAGAAGAAGCCGATATTCAATCCCATGAATATCGGCTTCTTCTGTTACATAATGATTATGTTTTTAACTATATAATTACTTTGTTACAGGTACTTGAGTTTTTTGTAATGCTTGTTCTATGTCTGCAAAGATATCATCAATATGCTCATATCCTGTAGAAATCCTAACCATACCTGGAGTAACTCCACTTGCTGCTTGCTCTTCTGCACTCAATTGCTCGTGTGTTGTAGATGAAGGATGAATAGCTAATGTTTTTGCATCTCCTACATTTGCAAGGTGAGAAATCAAGTTTAGTGAACTTACAAAAGTTTTAGCAGCTTCATACCCTCCCTTAACTTCAAAACTAAATACACCTCCTGCACCATTTGTTAAGTATTTCTTAGCAAGGTCATAGTATTTGCTAGATTTCAAACCCGGGTAATTTACTTTATCTACTAATTCATGACTCTCTAGTTTTTCAGCTAATGTTTGAGCATTAGACACAATTCTTTCCATTCTTAAGGATAGTGTTTCTAGACCTTGAATTAATTGAAAAGAATTAAATGGACTAATTGCAGGACCGTAATCTCTTAAGCCTTCTACTCTTGCTCTAATAGAAAATGCTACATTAGGCAAATCTAAAGGATTTCCTTCACCAAATACATCCCAAAATTTTAATCCATGATACCCCTCAGATGGTTCTGTGAACATTGGGAAGTTACCATTTGACCAATCAAAATTACCTCCATCAACAATTACACCTCCAATAGAAGTCCCATGTCCTCCAATCCACTTTGTTGCAGATGCAGTTACTATATTTGCCCCATGTTTTAAAGGTTGAAAAATATACCCACCTGCTCCAAAAGTATTATCAACTACTAAAGGAATTTTATGTGCTTTCGCTACTTCAGCAATTTTTTCAAAATCTGGAATATTTAATTCAGGGTTTCCGATTGTTTCAAGATAAATAGCTTTTGTGTTTTCATCTATTTGAGCTGCGTAATCTTCTGGATTTCCCCCTTTTGCAAATTTTGCAGTAATACCCAAACGCTTAAACTGAACTTTAAATTGATTATATGTTCCTCCGTATAAGAAAGAAGATGAAACAAAGTTATGTCCGTTCTCTAGAATATTAGTTAGTGCTAAAAACTGAGCAGATTGACCAGAAGCTGTTGCAACAGCACCTACTCCACCTTCTAACGCTGCAATCCTTTTCTCGAAAACATCCGTTGTAGGATTCATTATTCGAGTATAAATATTACCAAACTCTTTTAAACCAAATAGATTAGCTGCATGCTCAGCATCATTAAAAACATAAGATGTTGTTTGATATATAGGTACAGCTCTTGAGTTTGTAGTCGGGTCTACTTCCTGCCCTGCATGTAATTGTAAAGTTTCGAATTTGTAATCGCTCATACTTAGTGAATTTTGAAAGTGAAAATAAGTTTAATTAATGTATTTATATAAACAAGAATACAACTCTAGTAAATCGATAGACAATGTAATATCATGAATTTTAATAACAAAAGAATATTCTGTTTTTTTATGATTCAATCCTTACTCAAAATAGGGTTCTTTAGTTAAGAATACCCTTTGAATAATATAGATAAAGTAATTTATATTCTAATCACTACGAAGTAGATTACTCTGTTTTATGCAAATACGTTAAAACAAAATTTATTCATATTTAGTCATGAAAAACATTTTCTACATTTTAATATTACTTATTGTTTCCAATTTAGGATTTTCCCAAAGTAAATATTCTTCTCCTAATTATTTCAATAATTTGATGGAAAATACTGATTACGTTTTAATAGGAGGTAGCATTGGTGCTGCTCAATATAATGGAGTATATGGTGGCTTTGGAAATTTTGAAAATATTAAACCGAACTATACTATTTATGTACAAAAAAAAGTATCAAAAAGAATATCTTTTAGGTACCAACTTTCTCATGTTGGTCTAGGAGCAAAGGATAAGCGTTCTAATAGTGAAACTTATAATCAAAATGCTTTTGATGCAAATATTATAGAATTTATTCCTATGGTAATTTATGACTTGGGTGCTCGTAATAGAAAAAGAAACCAAAGAATTAATTATTATTTAATGGGTGGTGTAGGTGTTTTTTATGGTTCTACGACAAATCATTTAAAAAATACTTCTTCAAATAAAGCAGGAGGTGTTATATATGGTGGTGCAGGAATTCGTTACAGTCTAACAAACAAATGGATAATAAACTTAGAAGCCCAAGGAAGAATTACTTCAAGTGATCAATTAGATATGATGTCTAACCCAAGGTTTCCTACTGATATGTATGGGACAATAAACATAGGTATAGCATACAGGATTTTCGGGAAAAGAAAATTACATTAATAAGTAGTAAATATAATCTATAAGGTGGAATAATAAGACAATACAATTGATGTTTTAATATTCCACCTTTTTCTATTCCTTTTCCTCCGCTATAAGCTTTATTAATAATAGCTTTGTAGTACCAATTATTGAAAACGAAAACAAAGATTGAAATGGAACTTAGAACTAGAATTAACGAGATCAAAAATCATTTATCATCAAAGAATATCTACTTTGAAGATGAAGTAACTATTGAAAACTGCAAAAAGATTACAGTTAGAGCTAAGGCTAAAGTAGCTGAAGAAAATCACTTGATAAAAATCCGTTTCTATTTTAATGGTTATTCAATTGCCATAAATGTGCCCTTCTTACCCTTAAGTGAATTAGATATTGATGAATTATTCTCATTTATTAGAGATTACCAATCAAAATACTTCATAAAGGAGGAAATCGAGCGATTAATTGCATAATTAATGTTAAAATTTGATAAATAGAATATCAAAAATATTATTACATCTTATCATGTCGTTTATTTATGTATTGACAATTAAAAATAAAACGACATGCAAATTAGCTTACTATTGGTCTTATTTTCTATTCTATTTGCTCCTTCAGACCAACCAGCAAAAGACAAAGTGATTACTACTTTAAAACAATCAAATTCAGACTACCTTCCTTATAATGTTGATGTAATTTCGACTGCTTATGGATCTTCTGAATATGTTAATCTAACAGGTAGAGTGGTACATGCATCTAGTGACTTTTATGCTATTGACTACCTTGACAAAGACTGGGAAATGCAAGTACACAATGCAAATAAAGATTATTCTGGCCTTCCATTCTTTAAGTCTAAAATTAGAAGAGATTTAATAGAACTTATTAACGAGCCTTCAAATTCAATTGAAATTGAGGAAGTTGTTTACCTTGGTTTATCCTCTTATTTAGTAACTATTAAAGAAGAAGATAGAAAAATACCTAATGTATATTCTAAAAACCAAGAAGGAAATAGTTCTTCTTCAATGTCTAATATTATGAATATTTGGACTAAGTTTTATATTTCTAAAGAAGGTTTATTATTACGTTATGAATCTCATTCACAGGCAAGTGGAAACAAAGTAGATAATAAGCAACGTGATGTTGTTAAATTTTATATCCAAGAAAATTAAAATTTAGTTTTTAATAAAAAAGCCATTGATTTCAAAATCAGTGGCTTTTTTTATTACTTGTATCTTAAAAAGGAAGTTCCTCTTCTCCAAAAAACTGAGGGTAATCAGATTTGGATTGTAATTCTTTAAAAGTACATCTTACAGTATCTAAATTAACATCTTTTGCCCTACAGTATTTAATTACTCCCTTGATTTTTTCACTAAGTAATATTACATTCCCACTATTAATTTGATATTTTAAAGCAGAAGTTATTGGCTTAATTACGCCTAAAGTTCTTGGCATTCTAGAAAAATAACTTAATACAAAGCGCGTATCATCTGAAGGAGAATCCTGTATCAAAATTATTCTATTTGAAAGGCATGCAACTACCTTAGAAGCTTCTATGTATTTGTAATCATCTGTAATTACACCTGGAGGGAATGGTGAGATAACACATCTCATATCATCATTATAAACCTCATCTAATGGATTGTACATTAAATCAATTCCCGATGCTAGTACTTCTATATGAGTATAATCAAAAGTATTTAATACTTCTTCAACTACACCTTTTTGATGTAATAGCACAAGATTAACTTCATAATCAGTACAAAATTCACCAATTCTATTAGAAATGATTTTACCATGCTCATCAGGAATTTTTGTCCCTACAATCCCAATAGAATAATTATTTAATAATTCAACATTACCTATACCGTAAATTATTGGCCATAGTTCAGACTGTTCTATTATATTTTTAGGAAATCTTTCGTCCAAAAAACTTATTGGTTCAATCGATAACTCATTACATTGTTTAATAATTTTTTCAGCTCTATCAATGCCTTCATCAATTTCTGAAATACTTACCTTATTTATTCTATTCGTTTCTTCAAAAATTGCAGTTATTGCTTCAAGAACAGTAGTCGATTCCTGTTCTTTTTCAACAATTATGTCTTTATACCTAAACAAGTATTTAGGACCAAAACCTTTAATATTTAATATAGATAAAAGTAAACTTTCTAACATTTGTAAATAATTTTTATCAAAACTTACCTTAGATGTAATATAACACATAAAATATTACATTTTTTTGTGTTTTAAATATAATACTTATTATATTGCACATGGGTAAAGAATCATAGGTTAGTCACCTATATAAAAAAAAACTAGTTGGACAATGTTCCAGCTAAAAGCATCTTGAATTTCAAGATGCTTTTATTTTTTACAAAATTCAATAAATTCTCCCTGCACTTTAAATCCTTCTTTTAAAAATAAGTTTGCTGAATAATCTGAAGCTTGCAGTAATAATAATTCTACTCCTTTTTGGTGTGCTACTTTCATAGCATGCTGAATAAGTTTACTCCCTATTCCCTTTCTTCTGTTCTCTTTCATTACTGATAGATTATAGATTCCTGCATTTTTTGGATTCTCCTTTTCAATAAATAATTCTATTACTCCAACAATTACATTATCCTCTTTGTAATTAAATAGCAAGTTATTCTTATTAGTTAATATAATAGTTGATGTTCTATCATAATAATGAAGAATATTTATATCAAAAGGGTCCCAATTGTTTGCAATAACAAATGCATGATCAATGATGTCTTGCTTATTATCTACTTGGTAGATATTGAAACAATCTTCTACATCTCTAATTTTATCTAGTTGAGATGAATACATCCCTTTATTTATTCCACTTTCGCCAATTGACAATTGTGAAAAAATATGTTCAGTCTTTGTATTAAGTTTAGAACTTTCAATCCATATACATACTTTTCTCAACCTATTTTCATAAAAGTTTAGAATCTTTTCTAATTCATTTTTTGAGATAGAATCTGTTTTTTCTAAATGAATTACATTAAAAGTATCGGCTTCTAATCCACTATCGATATAATTAATATTGTCTGTTGAAAAAACTTGCATCAAATTACATTCTTTTGGTAATGCCACAGCATGTAATTTGAAATTTAAATCTATTTGTTCTATTATATTCATTTGGTTAAATACGGTAATATATCGTCTATATAAAATACTATTGACACAATTAGTATTGAAAGTATTACTTTTAAAATCGTGTAGAAAATTAATCTTCTTTTCTCCTGCCCCATTTTATGCCTGAGTAGGTCTAACTCTCTTCTCGAAGCTTTTTTAAACTTCATAGGTTTTATTTTCAAAGACTTAGAGTCTTTGAAAAATCTCGTTGATGCTTCTTTTAATTGTCTACGGTTCTGTTGTAGACTTTTCATTCCACTATCTATAAAACCCATAATTATATCTTTTATACTAATTAATTTCCAACCTAATGTAAAAGTAAAAAAGTATAGTCACAAAAAAAGGTTAGTCAACATCTTGTGTTAACTAACCTTCTATATATAATGAATGTGGCGTCGACCTACTCTCCCGGGGGTTAACCCAGTACCATCAGCACTGTGGGGCTTAACTGCTCTGTTCGGAATGGAAAGAGGTGAACACCCACGTCATTGACACCATCAATATCTTAATGTCTTTGATCATCGAATCTAATCACTAATACCAAATAACTCTTCTAAATAAGTTATTTGACAGTGAAAAGGAAAAACTTTGCTAGCACTCTATCACTAGAGTGCTAACCGTAAAAGAAAAGCTCTTGGGCGATTAGTACTTCTCAGCTGAATGTATCTCTACACGTACACTTGAAGCCTATCAACGTCATAATCTATAACAACCCTTATATGGAAATCTCATCTCGAGGTGGGTTTCGCGCTTAGATGCTTTCAGCGCTTATCCGCTCCACACATAGGTACCCGGCGATGCTCCTGGCGGAACAACCGGTACGCCAGAGGTGTGTCCAACTCGGTCCTCTCGTACTAAAGTCAGAGCCTCTCAAATTTCCTACGCCCGCAACAGATAGAGACCGAACTGTCTCACGACGTTCTGAACCCAGCTCGCGTGCCACTTTAATGGGCGAACAGCCCAACCCTTGGGACCTTCTCCAGCCCCAGGACGTGACGAGCCGACATCGAGGTGCCAAACCTCCCCGTCGATATGAGCTCTTGGGGGAGATCAGCCTGTTATCCCCAGAGTACCTTTTATCCTTTGAGCGATGGCCCTTCCATGCGGTACCACCGGATCACTATGTCCCACTTTCGTGCCTGTTCGAAATGTCTCTCTCGCAGTCAGGCTCCCTTATGCCATTGCGCTCTTCCGACGATTGCCGACCGTCGTGAGGGAACCTTGGAAAGCCTCCGTTACTCTTTTGGAGGCGACCACCCCAGTCAAACTACCCACCAAACAATGTCCGGACATTTAGCCCGTTAGACCGTCGAACAGGAAAGGGCGGTATTTCAACAATGACTCCAAAACGCCTAGCGACGCTCCTTCACAGTCTCCCGCCTATCCTACACATTCCTGGCCAACGGCCAACGTTAAGTTGCAGTAAAGGTTCATGGGGTCTTTTCGTCCCGTTGCGGGTAAGCGGCATCTTCACCGCTACTTCAATTTCACCGAGCTCATGGCCGAGACAGCGTCCAGATCGTTGCACCATTCGTGCAGGTCGGAACTTACCCGACAAGGAATTTCGCTACCTTAGGACCGTTATAGTTACGGCCGCCGTTTACTGGGGCTTCAATTCAGAGCTTCACCGAAGTTAACTCCCCCTCTTAACCTTCCAGCACCGGGCAGGTGTCAGGCTATATACTGAATCTTTCGAGTTCGCATAGCCATGTGTTTTTGTTAAACAGTCGCCTGGACTTCTTCGCTGCGGCCTCTTACAAAAGTAAGTAGGCGCCCCTTCTCCCGAAGTTACGGGGCTAATTTGCCTAGTTCCTTAGCCATGAATCACTCGAGCGCCTCGGATTACTCATCCTAACCACCTGTGTCGGTTTGGGGTACGGGATCCAATAATATAATCTTAGAAGGTTTTCTCGGAAGCGTTTCGTATCGTTATCACATTGACCGTAGTCGCTATGTACTGTC